>JAHDHO010000134.1 GCA_020631275.1 Polaribacter sp.
TCTGCAGATATTTCTCCCAATGGAAAGAAAGTAGCACTACTATCTCAAAGAAATGTTTTAATTTTTTCTGATTTTAAAGGAGATAAATTTCTATCGGGAAAAGTAAGAAAAATAGATTTATCTCATAGGTCTCAAAAAGAAAGTATAACTTTTAAGAATAATAATACCATACTTATTTCAGACGAAAAAGCCCATGGTAAAGGTGGTAATTTGTACGAATTAAAGCTTTAGATAAAATATAGTAAACTAAACTTGTAGAATATTAAAGCCCAACCTAAGCATAAAAACAAACCGCCTAAAGGAGTCACAGGACCTAAAAACTTTAATTTTTTATTTTTTGCTGATGAAATTACCAAGCCATAAATAGAAAATGAAAATAAAATTACACCGATTATAAAAGCATATACTATATAATTATCAATATTTAATTCGCTATTAAGTTTAAAGCCTAAAAAGAGCAAAACAATTGCGTGATACATTTGATATTTTACACCCGTTTCAAAGCTTTGTAATTGTTCTTCGGATAATTTCTTTTTTAATAAATGCGCTCCAAAAGCTCCAAATATTATCGCTAAAAATCCAAATAAACTTCCAAATAAAATTGCTGTATATATCATAATTTAAAAATCGAAACCTAAGCTAAAAGTTATTCTTGCGCCTTCATTACCATCAAATACTCCTACACTTGTTGTTAACATATCTGCAGCGTTTAAGAATATACCACCACCATAAGAGGTATTTGGTTTAGAAGATTTATTTATCTGTACTGTTAAAGAAGTTGGTGTACCCCATACTTTACCGTAATCAAAACCAGAGTAAATACCAATGTTTATAGGTAAAATAGCAGTTCTTAAATTACTTATATTATATCTAATATCTGTAGTGTGATAAAAAGCATTTTTACCAGTAAATCGTTCGTTTCTATAAGCTCTCATACCTTCGTTACCACCAATAGATGCTCCTTGGTAAAATTGAAAATCGTTACCAAAAATAAAATGTCCATCTACTTTTGATGCCAATACAAGTTTTCCGTTAGGAATTAATTTATGTGTAATGCCTAGAGATGTTGTTGCATAAGAAAAATTACTTTTGTTACTTAAGCTACTTGTAAAACCTACTAACGCATTAAATTCTACACCCAATGTTGGAAATGCAGGATTATCTGAATGTTGATAATAGTAACTAGCTTCTGTGTTTAGAAAGTTTTGAGCTTTAAATAAATCGTTACCGGCAGCATATTGTGTTTCTAGAAATCTACCTTCAGTCCTTTCTATATCGAAGCTTTGAAAATTAGCAGAAGCAGTAAATCTTGCACCTAAATCTCCTCTCCATTTTAAAAAAGTTCCTGCTTCCAGTTTTCTAATCTTAACTCTGTTGTAATCTCTATTTACTGTTCCGCTAGGTTCTAGATTTATAGAGTTGTTACCAAAACCAAAGAAGTTAGTTGCGTAATTTGGACTATTAAATTGTGCGTTAAAACCTAAATTAAAGCGGTCTAATATATTTGCGAATTCGCCATTATATTTTATCTCTATACCATTAGTAGCAAATACGTAATAACCTTCTATTATATGTCTTCTTGTAAAAGGGTTTCTTTCAAAACCATTTACCAAACGTGTATTTTTAATACCTAATTTAATTCCGTCATCTGGGTTGTAGCCAATTGCAGGAGAAACTAGATTACTTTTACTTCTTAATTTTTTATAATCGTACGTATTGGTTTTATAATCATCTGTTATTTTTTTATTTACATTTTTAGTGATAAAGGTGTTTTTTTTAGTTTTGTAATCATAAACCTTTACATGTTTTTTTGATTTTATATCATAAATATCATTGTTTAACCCTCCAATTAATTTAATTTTTATTGGGTCAATTCCCGAAGGACCACTCACTACAAACCTATCATCATCATCTAAACCATATACCCAAATATCTTTGGTAACATTTTTTTTGTATCTTCTTTTGTGAAAAATATCTGCTTTTTTACCGTCTTTTATTCTGTAACCTATAATTTCTGTATCTCCGTTAACGAATCTGTTTATTTCAAACCAATCATCTTTATGAGTACCTGTTATTACTTGAAATTTATTTAAGTGACTAAAATATTTATCAGATATTTTTTGTAAGTTCTTTCTTCTACCTTTTAATTTTCTTTTGATGTCATCTATAGCGTTACCTCTAACTTCTTTGGGGAATTTAGAAAAAGCACTTTCTATAACTTCATCTGTAATTTGATTTTGAATAATTTTGACTTCTTTATCCCAATCGGCTTTGTTAGATTCTCTAATTAGCCTCATGTCTAAAGGATATGCTGATAAACTAAAATGGGCAGGATTTTTAATATCTTCTTCATAAGATCGCATACCTTTTAAAGCAGGAATGATACTTGTAATTGTATTCATTAAAAAACCATCACTAAAAACAGAAAAAGCTTGATCACGATCTCTAGGTACAGGTCTGTAGATTATTTTGCCATCTTTTTCAAAAGTTGCCCATCTCCATTGATCCTGATGTCTGTCCCAATCTCCAATTAACATATCAAATAAACGAGCTCTTATGTACGAGCCTTCATCAAGAACATATTTCTCATCTTTAGCTAAATTTTTTCTTAAATCGTCGGTACTTATTATTTCATCAGAAAAACCAAAGTATTCTTTATCTCCGTGACCGTCTGCAGTTCTTGCTTCAATCATGTATAATTCATCTCCAAAGTCAGTATTAAATTCTTTTAAAGTTTTTTGTTTGGGTACGTAAAATAAAATTGGTTTCGTATGATATACATTAATTGCTTTTGCTAATTTATCAATAGTAAAAGGCGCGTACGGATGCGATCCTGTAAAAACATCTAACAATAAATCTTCTGTGTAGGTGTTGTTAAATTGCCCTTCTACATATTGGTTTTTAAAAGCAACCGCTTGTAAATATTGCACAGCATTTTTTCTTAATGCTCTCATTACATACTCTTTACCGTCTTTATCTTCTAAACGCAAAGATTTAGATTGATGCCCGCCACCTTTTCTAACTGGTTTTAAACCGCCATACAAAGTGTCTAAGCTTACAGTAGGAGCAATTATTTTCTGACCAAAGTATTTTCGGTATCTCTTTCCCCATAAAAAATTATAGAATTTTCCTTTATTTGTTTCTTTATCGGTATAAATTCCTGCTTTTTTTTCTGAAACACCCATGTTAGGAAAATTTGTAAATTCTACAATACTATCCTTTTTAAAAACATTTGCTTCAAAAACAATTTTACGTTCTTTTGCTGTATAAAAATGAACCGTAGATGCGCCGTCCTCATAAACATCTAATCTGGCAAAACCTTGTGTTCCGTAAGAAAAAATACCACCATTTACGTTTTTTGTTGCTGTTAATTTAGAACCAGAACCACTTACAATTTGTGGTATGTTGTCTTGCACAATGTATTGTATACTGTGTTCATGACCAGAAATAAACATTACTTTTTCATTCTGTTGCGCTAAACTAATAATACGTTTTCTTAATAAATTGTATTTTTCATTTTGTTGATCTGTATTTGTGACTCCAGATGTTTTTCTTAGAATATTTAAAGCAGAACCAAAAATAGGCAGAGGTTTCATGTGGCTTTTAAAAGAGTAATAGCCACCATGAGGACCGTTTGTAAACATTGGATGGTGCAAAGCAACAATTGTAGTTTTACCTTGCGATTTTTTTAACATACCTTCAAATTCTTCGAAGAATTTTTCTCTAGTTTTAATTTCACAATTATCGTTAATTCCTGGGTGATTATCCCAGTTTGTAACAAACCAGTGCGTATCTACAACAATAATATTTATATCATCATTTATTTCAACCTTTTCTAGAGGACAACCTTTTTCAGGTAAAAAAGAATTTTTTCCAAGTGCTTTTTCAACTAACTTTTCTTGTCTTTTTAAGCCGTCTAAACCGCTATACCAATCATGATTACCCGGAATAAAAAAGGTTTTTCCAGGAAATTTTTTACCAATATCTGTTTGAACTTTTAAACGGTGTTTAGCTAACTCATAATTCTTAGAGTTTTCTTTTGGTATTCCTCTTTGATAAACATTATCACCTAAAAATATTAATGTAGAATTTTCCTTGGCACGTTTAATTTCTTGTTCTAAATAAGAGAGTGCAGAATCTTTTTTATTTAAATCAGAATTACCTGCGTCTCCAATCAAATAAAAAGAGTGTATTACCTTAGAGGTATCTTTTCTAGAAACATAAGTGTGATTTTCTGCTACTTGCATTTTAATGGTTGCGCAAGCAGAAATTAATACGGATAAGATTAGTAAAGTAAGTATTTGTTTGATGAAGTTCATCTTACAAAAATAACTAATTTAAAATAGAATTTTTAAAGTCTTGATAGTCTTTTTCTGTATCTATATCTAAGAATTCGGTTTTCATAATTGGAGAAATTACATTAAGATTTTCATTCAAAATCTTTTGAGCACCTGTGTCGCCAGAAATATTTTTTAAATCTTGAAAATATTTTTTATGAAATAAAGCAGGTACTCCTAATTTTTTACCATAATTAGAAGCAACAATTTTGTTTTTATTTTTATTAAATAACATAATCATGTTATTTAGATATTCTTTTTCAATTGTAGGTTGATCTCCTAAAAGAACTAAAATCCCGTCGTAATTTTGATATTGTTTTTCTATTTCAGATACTCCGTAAGAAAGACTTTCGCTTAGACCTTTTTCAAAATCTTTATTCTTAAAAAAATGTACATCAGGGCTCGATATTTCTTTTAAAATTATTTCTGAATTTGCGCCTAAAACACAATAAACCTCATCTGCTTCTATAGATTTTGCTTTGGATAAAATGTATTCAATCAAGAAATTGGTGCCTATGGTAACTAATTGTTTCGGACTCTTCATTCTTGATGATTTTCCTGCTGCTAAAACTAAGACTGCAATTTTCATTATTTCTAGTTGTTAATATTACCAAATAATTTTTTCAATGAAAAAGGTTCTTTTTTTCTAGTGACCGCTAAAATTTCTGCAATTATAGAAATTGCAATTTCTTCTGGTGTAGTTGCACCAATGTGTAAACCTGCAGGAGTGTATATTTTTTCTAGAAATTCTTCATCTAAATCTGGTACATAATCAAAAAGCTGATTAAAAAGTTTTTCTCTTCTTTTAGGGGCGCCAATTATACCAATATATTTAGGTTTAAATTTACTAAGCTTTACAAGATATTTTAAATCTTGAACAAAACTATGATTCATTAACACAATTGCTGTGTTGTCTTCAATAGAACTTAAAGTTATCGTTTCTGGTGTTGCGCCCTTTACAGAATATGCTCCTATAAAATCTAATTTCGATTTCGGATCTTTAATTGATGTTAATACTTCTACTTGCCAACCCAAATTAGCAGCAATTTCACAAAGTTTTACCGCATCGTGTTCGCCACCAATAATTATTAATTTGAATAAAGGTTTTAATTCTTGTGAAAAAACTTTCTTGTTTTCTATTTTCTTAATATCAAAAAAACTAGAAATAGTAGTCTGTTGTAGATTTTTATATGTTATCACAGAACCAAAATTTCCTTTAACTTCATCTTCCGATATAAAATAAGAATCGATAATTATTGGTTCTCTTCTTTCAATAGCACTAAGAAACAAATTAGCAGCATTTTTGGTTATGTTAAAAGGTTCTATTAAAATGTATAAAATACCTTCACAACCTAGTCTATACCTTCCGTCATAAGTAATTATTTTTGCAACATTGTCTTTAAAAACACTTTGCGCCCTTCTAATAATTTCTTTTTCTACACAACCACCACTTACCGCGCCAACAGAAGTGTCATCGCTAGAAATTAACATTCGAACTCCTGGTTTTCTATAGGAAGATCCGTTTAAATCGACTACAGTAACCAAAACATTCTGAATGTTATTTTCTTGATTTACTAAGGCTTGTTGAAATATGTTTTTAAGTTCGTGTAGCATTTAATACTTTAATATTTTAGTTTAAATATAAAGGTTTTTTATAAAATATATTTTTAAAAAAAAATAAAGGATTGTTTCTTTTAAGAACTACAAGATAACATAGAGCAACCTATTTTATTATTGGCCCAATCGGGTCTTTTTGCAAACCATTTATTGTATTTTGGTTGATCAGCATATGGTTGTTTAAGTAATGTGTATAATTCGTCGATCAAGCTATAATCTTCATTATCTGCGGCTTCAATAGCTAATTGAGCCATATAGTTTCTTAATACATATTTCGGATTTACAGCATTCATTGCTTTTTTTCTTTCAGATGAAGAGGTAGTTTCCAAAGAAAGTCTTTTTTCGTAATCATTAAACCAAATGTCCCATTTGTCTTTGATATCTTTAGAAATGTTGTCCAAATTATAAAAAGCATCTTTAATCAAATCTATACCTGTGGTTTTATCAGAAAAATCACTTAAATTTCTAAAGAAAATAGTCATATCTGTTTCGCTAAGTTGTAAATTATCTTCTAAATTCTGAATTAATTTTAAATCCGAGTCATGTTCTAAAAAGAAACCTAACTTATTGCGCATCATTTTTAATGATTTTTTTTCAAAGTCAATTTTATATTTTTCTAAAATTTCTTCTAAAGGTTTAACTTCTTCTATGATAGGATACAAAGCATTGGCCAATTGATATAAATTCCACAAGCCAATATTTGGTTGATTACCAAAGCGGTAACGTCTATTTTCTCTGTCTGTAGTATTTGGTGTCCAGCTAAAATCGAAACCCTCTAACCAGCCATAAGGCCCATAATCTATTGTTAAACCAAGAATAGACATATTGTCTGTATTCATAACACCATGTACAAAACCAACTCTTTGCCAATTTATAATCATTTCTAAAGTTCTATTCGAAACTTCTTCGAAAAACGTAATGTAAATTTCTTTGGAAGGCTTTCCTAAGTGAGAAAAATGATGAGTTATAGTGTAATCTACAAGTTTTTTTAGGTTTTTTAAATCGTTTCTAGCGGCAAAAATTTCAAAACTACCAAACCTTAAAAACGAAGGTGAAACTCTAGTAACAATAGCTCCTTTTTCGTAAGCCGCATTACCATTGTACATAATATCTCTTAAAACAGCATCTCCAGAAACACTTAACGAGAGTGCTCTTGTGGTTGCAATACCTAAATGATGCATTGCTTCGCTGCATAAAT
>JAHDHO010000241.1:0-615 GCA_020631275.1 Polaribacter sp.
AGAACTGTTTTCAGAATTTTATATAACAAAAGTAAATTTACCAGAAGTAGAATTTAGAATCGTTTGTAGTAAAGGAACTTATATAAGGTCTTTAGCTTTTGATTACGGAAATGCTTTAAATTCTGGCGCACATTTATCAGTATTAAGAAGAACTAAAATTGGAGATTTTTCTGTTGATAATGCTCTTTCTGTAGAAAGTTTTATAGAAAATTTAAAAAAAGAATAAGGTTCATTTAAAAATCGGCATCAACTTTTAAGCTCATTCTTTTAAGAGTTACAGGATGATTAAACTCTATAAATTCTGCATGTAAATGCAATCTGTTTTGTTTGTTACCATAAAGATCATCACCCACAATAGGCGTGTTTAATCCGTTTTTATGAGCCGCATGAACTCTTAATTGATGTGTTCTACCAGTTATTGGGTAAAAGTAAACTTTCGTTTTGTTATTAATTTCAGAAATTATTTCCCAATCGGTTTCCGCAGGTTTCCCAAACTTAAAATCTACCAGTTGTTTTGGTCTGTCGTCTAAATCTACTCGAAGGGGTAATTGTATTTTTCCTTTATTATTTGGTAAAATGCCGTCTAGCAAAGCAACATAACGTTTTTTAATAGTT
>JAHDHO010000241.1:632-1010 GCA_020631275.1 Polaribacter sp.
AATAAAATACCAGATGTAGACATATCTAATCGATGCACAATTATTGGTCCAGTTGCTTCCGGATATTTATCTTTAATCCTAGTGTAAACAGAATCTTTAATGTCTTTACCAGGCACAGACAAAAACTCTGCAGGTTTGTTTACCGCAAGTAGTACATCATCCTCATAAATTATTTCTAATTCTTTATTTTCAGCTAAATTTTCCAATAATAAATTGTCATCCATTTTAACACCTTTCAACATATGAGATAAAATGGGTTTACATCTACTTTGACAAGCCGGATAATAGTTTTTATGTTTTCTAATTGCTGAGTTTGGTGAAATTCCCCACCAAAATTCTGCCATTGCAATTGGGGTTAAATCATTTTTAAAAGCATAT
>JAHDHO010000135.1 GCA_020631275.1 Polaribacter sp.
CAGGTTTGGCAATTAGTATTGGTATTGCAACATTCTTAAACGGAACTTTAGTTGTAAGGTTAGGTATGTTTAAATTGGTTAAAATTTTTACAGTATTATTTACAATTATACCAATTATCTACATGTTGCTATTTTATGGTGAAAGCAACCCAAGTATTTATGTATTGATAACGTTTTTTGCGATACAATTTTTTGCAATTGGCTTTTTATTCGGAAACACTCGTGCTTTAGCTATGGAACCTATTGGTCATATTGCTGGTATTGGTGCAGCAATCAACGGTTTTTTCTCTACCATAATGGCAGTTCCTATTGCCACATATATTGGTGGCTTTTTAGATAAAACTGCTTTACCTTTATTTATAGGTTTTTTTATCTGCGGATTAATTGCTCTTTGCTTAATACAGTACTTAAATGTTACTAATAAAAAAGTAAATTAAACATTACTCATTATTGTTTTCGGTAAGTACTTTCCAATTACCATTGTAATAAATTGTAGATCTATGACTGCTATTTACATTTAAACTGCAATTACCATTTGGGTATAAAGTTAATGTAGCATTGTAACCTTCATCTTTTGCATTTAAAGTGTATTTTAAAATATAAGCACCTTTCTTATTATCGAAATATTTTTTTTCTGCCTGTGGCTTGCCATCAAATTTAATTCCGGCATCTGCATTATAACCTCTAGACAATTGTTGCTGACCGTAAAAAGGCAAATCTACATGAACACTATCATTTTTAATTCTGAAAAAATTAGCATTTCCAGATAAATTAATATTATTGGTAGAACTTCCAGGTGGTAATAAATTTTCTAATCCTCTTACATTATTATTTAATCCCATTGGTTGCGCCCAATCAAAAATTGCTTCTATATTTTTACTAGCTATTATTTCTTTTAAATTATTAATTTCTGCTTGTGTAGCTGTACTTTTCAAACCAGAACAACCAAAGCAAAAAACCAATAAACTTACCAATACTACTCTCATAATTAAATATTTTATTGATTATTAGGTATCTAAATTTACAAAAAAGGAATTTAAATTCGTTTAAAGATATCACAAATTAAGTGGTATTTTTGAAATTTAAATAAGAGAAATGAGTGTACATATTATTTTTGAAGATGCATACATCTTATGCGTTAGTAAACCTAACAATGTTGTAGTTCATCATGCGCATCATTCTAGAAATGTTGCAGATGAAGATTCTCTATTGCAATTAATTGAAGCGTTAAAAGGAATAAAAACGTACCCGATACATCGTTTAGACAGAAAAACATCTGGTATTATTTTATTAGCAAAAGAAAAGCAATACGTTTCTAAGTTTCAAGAATTGTTTACTAATAATCAAATTGAAAAAACATATTACGGTTTGGTTAGAGGTTTTGCACCCGAAGAAAAAATAATAGATTCGCCAGTAAAAGGGCGTGATGCCAATGTGCACAAAGATGCATTAACAATTTTAAAAACCTTAGAAAAGGTAACACTAGAAATTCCTGTAAAACCTTACGATTCTTCTCGTTATAGTTTAATTGAAATGAAACCTAAAACAGGTAGAATGCATCAATTAAGAATTCATACCAATAAAATTAGCAATCCGTTAATTGGCGACCCAAAATATGGCGATAAAAACCACAATATAATGTTTGAAAACAACTTTGGTTGGTGCAAAATGTTTTTACACGCTGGTAAATTAGAATTTAAGCATCCTTTTTCTGAAGAATTTTTAAGTTTGAAAGCAGTATTTCCTGAAGATTGGACAAGTGCTTTTGAAAAGTTTTCATGGAAAAATCCGTTAACAAATTAGGCACTTTATAAGCTTTAGAAATATTGTTTCTAAAATTTCTTAGCCCTGATAGAGCGGTTTGTTTGAGCTCTTTTTAGATTGTTTTCATAAAAGGATATTTTTATGAAAACAATCTAGCGAAGCGAAAAAAAGCGAGTAGCGAAAGCAGGAAATAGCTTCTAAAAATTATTGTTCTATATTTTGTGCATTAAATGCTATTAATTCTCCTGCCTCAAAAATTGGTGTAACTTCTATAGGATTACAACAAACCTCACAATCTTCTATGTAGGTTTGCTGATGTACACTTGCATCTAAAATCATCGATACTTCTTCCCAACAATATGGGCATTGAAAAAAATGCTCTTGCTCCACTACTCTTTAACTTTTAAAACTAATTTTCCGTTTTTATTACCTGTAAAAAGTCGATTATAGGTTTCTTGAAAGTTTTCGATTCCGTTGTAAATATCTTCTTTAGATTTTAATTTTCCTTCTTGCAACCAGCCACTCATTTCTTTTACAGCTTTACCAAAATCTTTGGTATAATCCATTACCATAAGGCCTTGCATTGTAGAACGTGTTACTAATAATGATAGATAATTACTAGGACCTTGTACTTTACTTTTGTTGTTGTACTGAGAAATAGCCCCACAAATAACAACTTTTGCGTGCATTCTTAATTTACTTAAAGCTGCATCTAAAATTACGCCACCAACGTTATCGAAAAAGACATCGATACCTTTAGGACATTTCTTTTTTAAAGCAGAGTAAATATTCTCGTTTTTGTAATCTATAGCATCATCAAAACCCAACTCGTTAACAATATAGTCGCATTTTTCTTTTCCACCGGCAATACCAATTACTGTACAACCTTTTATTTTAGCTATTTGCCCAACAATGGCACCAACTGCTCCTGCAGCACCAGATACCAAAACGATATCTCCTTGTTTTACTTTTCCTACTTCTAAAATACCAAAGTATGCTGTCATTCCGGGCATACCTAAAGTACCCAAATACATTGGCATAGAAGCCAAACTTTCGTCTAATTTAAACCAACCATCTCCGTTTGTAATAGAATATTGTTGCACGCCACCCCAACTTGTTACACAATCTCCAACCTCAAATTTTGCGTTGTTATTTGTTTTAATAACTTTACCAATAGCACCTGCACGCATAACGTGATCTAGAGCTACGGGCGGAATGTATGATTTAGAATCATTCATCCAACCACGCATTGCTGGGTCTAATGATATATAATGATGTTCTATTAAAATTTCTCCGTCTTGTAATTCCGGAATTTCATTCTTTTCTAATTGCCAAGTATTTTCATCTGGATAACCTTTTGGTCTATTTTTAAGTATAACTTGTTTGTTAATCATGAATACTAATTTTTAACTTTAAAAATACTAATTTTTAATAATTTAAAAGCACTTCGATGGCTTTATCTAATCTACTTTTTCCTAAATACTGATTTTCTAATTCGGCTTGAAATGGTATTGGAGTTTCTAAACTTGCAATTCTAGCAACCGGTGCGTCTAAATATTCGAAACAGTTTTCGCTTATTAATGCAGAAATATCACTTGCCAAACCACCAAACATAGAATCTTCTTGTACAATAATTGCTTTACCTGTTTTTTTTACAGAACTATAAATTGTGTCAACATCTAAAGGCTGTAAGGTTCTTAAATCGATTACATCTATATTTTCTATTTGTTGCTTTTCTAAAGACTCTAAAACCCAATGTATTGCAGCACCATAGCTAATAATTGTTAATGCTTCACCTTGTTTAATTAAAGCTGCTTTACCAATTTCTGTGGTATAACTATTTGTTGATACTTCTTGATAAACAGATCTATACAAAGCTTTGTGCTCGAAAAACATTACAGGATTTGGATTCTCTATTGCCGAGGCCAATAACCCTTTTGCATCTGAAGGAAAAGCCGGATAAACAACTATTAAACCAGGTGTTTTGGTAAACCAAGCCTCGTTTGTTTGGCTATGAAATGGTCCTGCATTAACACCTGCACCACAAGGCATTCTAACTACAATATCTGCTTTTTGTTGCCATCGATAATGTGATTTTGCTAATAAATTTACTATAGGATTAAATCCTGATGATACAAAATCTGCAAATTGCATTTCCATAACAGCTTTAAATCCGTTAACAGATAAACCGTAAGCAGCAGAAACAATTGCAGACTCGCAAATAGGTGTATTTCTTACACGTTCTTTACCAAATTTCTCTAAAAATCCATCGGTAATTTTAAAAACACCGCCATAATCTGCAACATCTTGTCCCATGATAATCAAATTATCATTTTTTTCCATAGACTGCTCCAGTCCTTCAGAGATTGCATCAATAAATCTTATTTTTTTCTTATCGATAGACGGTACTATTTCCTTATAACTATAGTCTTTATATACATCTTTTAACTCGTCTTCTAAATTTGGTACAATTTCTTTCTCATTAAACGCTTTATCTAAGTTTGTTTTTATTTCTGATGTAATTTCCGCACGAAAAGATGCATCTAACACTTCTGTAAGAACACCTTCAGCTAATAAAAACTCTTTATAGTTTTCTAACGGATCTTTATTTGCCCATGTATCTAATAAATTTTGTGGCACATATTTGGTTCCGCTAGCTTCTTCGTGCCCACGCATTCTAAAGGTTTTAAACTCTAACAATACTGGTCTTGGTTTTTTTCGAATGCTTTCTGCTATTTCAGATACTTTTGCATACACCTCTAATATGTTATTGCCATCGATAATATAACTTTCTATACCATAACCAATGCCTTTATCGGCAATATGAGTACATTTAAATTGTTCTGATGTTGGCGTAGATAAACCATACCCATTATTTTCTACACAAAATAAAACCGGTAAATCCCATACAGAAGCAACATTTAAGGCCTCGTGAAAATCTCCTTCACTTGTACCGCCTTCTCCTGTAAAAACTGCACAGACTTTGCCGTTTTGCTTTATTTTATTTGCCAGCGCAATACCATCTGCAACACCTAATTGTGGCCCAAGATGAGATATCATACCAACAATATTAAATTCTTGTGTCCCAAAATGAAAACTTCTATCTCTACCTTTAGTAAAACCATTTAATTTACCTTGCCATTGCGAAAAAAGTCTGTATAACGGAATTTTACGTGTTGTAAACACTCCTAAATTTCTGTGCATTGGTAAAATGTATTCGTCATCATACAATGCAGTAGCTACACCAACTGCAATGGCCTCTTGCCCAATGCCAGAAAACCATTTAGATATTTTACCCTGACGCAAAAGAATTAGCATTTTTTCTTCTATCAATCTAGGTAACAACATTCCTTTATATAAATGTAAAAGTTGTTCTTTCGCTATAGAATTTGCGATAAATTTAATTTTACTTGCCATACGTTGTATATTTCATAACATTAACAAACATAAACAATCAAAAGTAAAATCCACAAAAAAATCCTTATCATTTTAATGATAAGGATTTTTAAATATTGTTAAGTAAAATACTACTACAATTCTTTAAAAATTGCGTGCATCATTCTCTTTTTATCGTTTATACTTTCTTCTAAAGCAATCATAGTTTCTGTTCTATTAACTCCAGGAACATCGTCTATTTGATATATAATGTCTTTCGCATCATTTGTTCCTTTTGCTCTAACTTTACAGAAAATATTATATTTACCTGCTGTAACGTAAGCAACAGTAACATTAGGTATGTTTCTTAAATTTTCTATAACGCTTTGTGTCATAGATGTTTTCTCTAAATATACACCAACATGCGCTATAAAAGAATAGCCCATTTTTTCGTAGTTAAGTGTTAAAGTAGAACCTTGAATAATACCTTCATCCTCCATCTTTTTTACACGAACGTGAATGGTTCCTGCAGACACTAATAATTGTTTTGCAATATCTGTAAATGGTGTTCTAGCATTTTCTATTAAAATGTCTAAGATTTGATGATCTATTTCGTCTAAAATAAATTTTTTCATAATTTGTATATTATTCAATTATAATCGCAAATTTATAAATTTAATTTAAGAGAACAATGAAAAAAATGAGAAATATCTAATATTTTTAGCTTTCGAAAACGATTTCGTGGTGTCCAATTTTGCCTTTTAAGCATTTTTCTTCAATTTTTACCAATGTTGAAACTAACTCATCATCAACAATTTGATCTTTATATTGATAGGCAATATCCTTCTTTTTATCAGAAAATCTATGAATTACATCATAAAAGTCTTTTGCATTGTTTGGAATATTAAAGTAGTCTTTATATTCACTAAAATCGGTGGTAACGGCGATATGATACAATCCTTGTAAAATAGCATAAAAAGTATATTCTCTAGAAACTTCTCTTACATAATCATCTGGATAATGCCCAGATTCTATCAATATAGTATTGTAACCTAACTTTTGAAAGTTATCTCCGGTAGCTGTTGGATAAAACTCATCTGTATATCTACCAATATAATCAGGAATCATTTTTTGTAAAACGGCATTCATAGCCACAATTACATTCATGGTTTCTTTTCTACCATCTGTTAACGCCCTTGTTACTTCTTCTGAAGGTGCTAAAAATGATATTGTTGCAGGATTCTTTGTATCTTCTACATTAAAAATAGTTCTTTGGTCGTGTAGATTAAAGCAAAACTGCGGATTAAAATCTTCTAAAACCGCTCTTAAGAGCTTACTTTCTTTAGCAATTCGATCTACTGCATCTCTATTAAGGTCTATATTATTACCATTTACTCTTGTATATACTTCTGCACCGTCTGGATTTAACATAGGTATAAAAACCAATGTACATGCTTCTAAAATCGTTTGTAATTGCGTGTTGTTAGTATTTAAGAAGCAATTAAATAAATCAAATAAAGCTTTGGTACCTGTACTTTCATTTCCGTGCATTTGAGACCATAGCAATATTTTCTTATTTCCAGTACCAATTTTTAATTGATAAATGGACGTTCCTTTTTCTGATGTCCCTATTTCTTGCACAAGAAATTTTGATTCATATTTCTGAAACAAATTTTCTATGTCTTTAAAACGAATCCATTTTCCAGAAATAGAAGTTTCTTTTTGTTCTTTAAAAATGGTTTTCAAAAAATCTATTGCTAACAAGCTCATAATTATTGGTTGTAAAATCTTTGTAAAAATAAAGCAATCACATTTGTAATCAAACTAAAATGTTACAATTGTAAATCACCCAAATGTTACAATTGTAAACCTGATGATTTGTTTACAAAGTTACTTTTGTAAACAATCTTTTTCTTTTTTAACTTAGAAAGCTACTCGATTAAATATCAATATAATAATTTCTTATATTAAAAAAATATTGAATTTTAGTTAATTT
>JAHDHO010000136.1 GCA_020631275.1 Polaribacter sp.
TGAGCGCATTAATTATAGAAGTAGAAAAATTTGTTTTTAGTTTTTTAAGTAAAAAAATTCACTCTAACTATGTGTACCATAACTTGGCACATACCCAAAGAGTGGTAGAAAGCGCAAAAGAAATTGCAACAAGTTTAAATGTAGAAGCAAATGCTTTAGAAAACTTAGTAATTGCTGCTTGGTTTCATGATGTTGGCTATGTAGAAGGATCTAACAATCATGAGGAAAAAAGTGTAGAAATTGCTGCAAACTTTTTAAAAGAGCATAATTTTGATAAAGACAGAATTCAAAAAGTTTCTGAAATAATTTTAGCAACAGAAATGAATTATGTTCCTAAAAATAATTTAGAAGAAATAATTAGAGATGCAGATTGTGGGCATTTAGCTTCTAAAGACTTTTTAGATTATACATCTTTGTTAAGACGAGAATGGGAATTGTCTTTGGATAAAAAATATTCTAATATAGAATGGATTGATCTTAACTTGTCATTTTTAACCCAAAAGCATAGATATTATACCGATTTTGCTTTACGAAATTGGAGTGAAGGCAAAGAGAAGAATATAGCTAAGTTATTAAAGAATAAAAAGAAAATAAAAAAAGAAAGTAAAAAATTTAAACAAAAGAAGGTAGCTTTAGATTTAAAGAAAAATAAAAGTGAAGTGCCAGAAAGAGGTGTAGAAACCATGTTTCGAGTTGCACTTAGAAATCATATTACATTAAGTGATATTGCAGATACTAAGGCCAATATATTATTATCTGTAAATGCAATTATAGTTTCGTTAGCCTTGTCCAGCTTGTTGCCAAAGTTAGATAATCCATCTAATTCGCACTTGTTAATACCAACAATAATATTTATAGCTTTTACGGTTGCATCTATTGTTTTATCTATAATAGCAACCAGACCAAATGTAACAGAAGGTAAATTTACCAAACAAGATGTTGCCAATAAAAAAGTTAATTTACTTTTCTTTGGAAACTTTCATCAAATGAAATTGGAAGATTTCGAATGGGGAATTTCTGAAATGATGACAGATAGAGATTATCTTTATGGTAGTTTAACTAAAGATTTATACTTTTTAGGCTTGGTTTTAAATAGAAAATATAAAATTCTTAGATTAACTTATACCGTTTTTATGGTTGGTATTATTGTAAGTGTATTTGCTTTTGCTATTTCATTTAAATACCAATCGACAACTGTTTAAGACTCTATTTGCCTTATTAAATCGTTAAGAGTAATGGTTTTCTTTTCATCAAAATCTTTTTGATAAATTACCTCTACTCTTAATGCTTTTAGCCCAGAAACACCCTGTAAATCTTCTAACTCTAAAAACTCAATTTTACCCAATTGTTTTCTAGATTGCAAGAAGTTTATGTATTTAATATATTCTAAGGCATCTTTATCTTGAGAATATATAATTGCAATTTTACCAGGTTGTGTTACTCTTTCTTCTGTATTTTTAATATTAGCTTTATCTATTCTTTTCTTAATAATTTCATATCTAATATTGTAAGCACCGTCAACATCAAACTGCTTTTCGTCCATTCTAAATTTAATAGCCATAGGATTACTATGCACTAAAATTAAAGACGCAACTCTTAAGTTATGTGGCATTGTATCTACTAACGTATATGCAATGTTTTCCATTTCGCACATTGTTTGTAATTGCCACAAGCGTAAATTGTAAAGGTATATATTGTCGAAAGAATTCTTTTTAGTGATAGATTCACCGATATACATATTAAACTCTACACCATCAGTTTTGTATCTTTCAAAATAATGAGGATACATTTTTTGTGCATCCTTTTGCTTTTTATCGATGTATTTAGCTAGTTTTTCGTTGATAAGATTTACGCTCTTTTCGTAGTCTTTTCTTTTTTCATAAACAACGTTTAAATCTTTATCTAAGCGATTCATATAGATATCAACTTTTTTAGCTAATTTCTTATCAATTTCTTTGATATGATTAAAAACAGGATAAATTTCTCGCTGTAAAAAGTCTAAAATATTAATTTCATCACCAGCATTTAAATCTTGCTTAACATCTCTTAAAAATGTTGATACACGATACATTAACTCGTTATAAATTGGCAATTTTTCTGTTTTGCAAGCATCTTTTAAAACAGAAATTGCTAAAGTTAATTGCGTTATCAAATCTTCTTTTATTGCTGCGTTTCTTGCGTCAGAAGAACCTTTAATATCACTTTGGCCAAATAATGGATACACATCTTTAAACACAATTTCGTCTAACTTTGCATTGTCATTAGTTTGAAATTCTGTGTGATACTTCTCCGCAGCTTCATAAAAACGCCACTTTACAGATTCGTGAATAGAAGTATAGTTTTCTTGAATTGTTGCTTCTAAAACATTTTGTCTTTCTTCTGAAGTTCTTTTTACGGCAGCTTCAAAAACAGGAATAATGTCTTTTAGCTTATTAATGTTTACCGAGTTTAAATCATAAGCATTAGGAGACGCAATTTCTAATAATGCCAAATCGCCACTTTTAGTAGCTTTAATTGGTATTAAAATAATACTTTGAATTCCGCCATCATATAAATTATGATAAAAAGGGTTTTTATCTGTAGCTTTACCATATTCTTCGATATCAGAAATGATAAAAGTCTCATGATTTACAAAAACTTTTTGCATTACTTCTTCACAAAAGTAATTTGAAGAACAATTAATTTCTTCTTTATTATTTAAAATAATACTATTCGATTTGTTTACGATTGTTTCACACAACTTATCGTTTAAATTATCGAATATAGAATAACCTAATTTTAAATCTTTAATAGCGTAAAAATCTCTTAAATTATTTTGAAGTTTAAAAATTAAACTATCATCACTAGCCAATAAATTTGCCTTTATAGAAGACAACATCTCTTCTGATGTAACATCGAAAAGGTTGATAAGTCCAAATCCTTTAAAAATATAACTATTTGGAGGAAACTTCTCTTTCCAAAGGTCTATATTATCAAAGTTATTTAATAATTCTCTATAATCTTCATTAGTGATTTTAGGTGCAGTTTCTGTGGGTGTAATCTCAGAAAAGTCACCGTTAAAAGCGGCTCTATAATATTTCATTGTACCAGTAGTTTTATCTGGTATATCAAAATAAAAAGGTCTTTTTAAATCTATTTTATAACCGTAGACAAATCCTAAAATAAATGTACAAGCTAAGATATACATGCTTTCATCTTGAAAGTTTCTTACTGTAAGCTCATAATCTTCGCCTGCGTTGTTTAAGATATTTTGAAAACGATCTGTAAATTTAAATGAAGTAAAAGAAAAAGGGATACTTGCTGCTTTAATTTCATTTAAAAGTAAAGGTTCTGGAAATAAAGGGTTTAAAAGTAACTCTATTTCCTCTTCATATTTGTCTAAAAGTGAATAATCTGAAAAACCATCGTTTAGTTCTGGATGCTGTTTAAATAGCTTTACCATTTCTAAAGCAGAACTATAAAACGGATGCCCCTTATAAGATTTGTGAGTGTATTTTTCATAAAGATGATAAACCTTTCTAAAAGAAATGTTTAGTTGTAGAGGTAGTTCTACGCCGGTTTCTATATTAGATTTTATGATTTTCATCTTTTAAATTTAGGGTATAAATTTACAAAATTGTACTTATATGGTCGTTTAGAACAACAATAACTTTCTATGTTTACTCTTAAAGATATAAAAAAATAGCTAAGTTGTCTTTAATAATTTATTGTTAAATTATTATAATAAGCTTTAAAGTAAGTGTTTAATTATTTTTGTCTAAAATAAATTGTAATAGGGACACCAGAAAAATCATATAAATCTCTTAATTTATTTTCTAAGAATCTCTTATACGGATCTCTTACATATTGTGGCAAATTACAAAAGAATGCAAATTGCGGAGTAGGAGTTGGCAACTGCATGCAGTACTTTATTTTTACAAATTTTCCTTTAATTGCAGGTGGCGGATAACTTTTAACAATGTCTAACATGGCATCGTTTAGTTTACTTGTAGGAATTTTAAATTTACGTTTTTCGAAAACTTCTACAGCCGTTTCAATTGCTTTAAATAAACGTTGTTTTGTTAGTGCAGAAATAAATACAATTGGTACATCTGTAAATGGTTCGATTTGTTTTCTAACCATTGCTTCAAAATCTCGCATCGTATTAGTTTCCTTCTCAATTAAATCCCATTTATTAATTAAGATAACCACACCTTTTCTGTTTTTTTCTGCTAACCAAAAAATATTTTGATCTTGACCTTCAAAACCACGAGTAGCATCTACTACTAAAACAATAACATCAGAATATTCGATAGATCTTACAGCTCTCATTACAGAATAAAACTCTAAGTCTTCTTTAACTTTAGATTTTTTTCTGATTCCGGCAGTATCTACAAGATTAAAATCGAAACCAAATCTATTATATTTTGTATCAATAGAGTCTCTAGTTGTACCTGCAATGTTGGTAACTATATTTCTGTCTTTACCAATTAATGCGTTTATAAATGATGATTTACCTGCATTTGGTCTACCAACTACGGCAAATCTTGGTAATTCTTCTTTTTCTAAATCAACTTCTTCTGGTTCTGGCATTTTTTCTGTAATGGCATCTAAAATATCTCCGGTACCACTACCATTAATAGAAGAAATTGTATGATAATCTCCTAAACCTAAGTTATAAAACTCTACAGCATCTGCATCTCGCATTGCATTGTCTACCTTGTTAACTGTTAAGAAAATAGGTTTTTTAACTTTACGTAAAAGCTTTGCAACTTCAGCATCCATAGGTGTTATGCCTTCTTCTACATCTACAACAAATACAATAATATCTGCTTCTTCTATGGCTAAAGCAACTTGTTTTCTAATTTCTTCTTCAAAAATATCATCAGAACCAATAGTGTAACCACCTGTATCTATAACAGAAAATTCTTTTCCGTTCCAGTCAGATTTTCCATAATGTCTATCACGTGTAACTCCACTTACAGAATCTACAATTGCTTCTCTTCTTTGTACAAGTCTATTAAAAAGCGTCGACTTTCCTACATTTGGTCTTCCTACAATGGCAACAATACTATTCATTTTGAATTCTAATTTTTTGCAAAGATACAATTTAAGGTTGTAAGAAAGATACTAAAAAAGAAGTCTTTAAAAAACAAAAAACCAGCAAGTTAAATTGCTGGTTTTGTTTTAATTAAAAGTTGTAATTAGTTGTTTTGATAAATAGTAACTGTTCCGCTGTCTTCATTAGAAACTACTAATAAATCTTTGCCGTTTGGGCTATCTTCTGATTTTATGACTAATAACCCTTCCGGAGCTTCATCACCAGCATTAGAAAGTATCTGTAAAAACTCTGGAGCATTTGGGTTTGTAATATCATACACCATAACTTGATCGTTTCTTTCTAAACCAACAAATAAAATATAACGTTGATTGCCTATGTTTAAAACTTCTACACTTTCTGGTTCTGCACCTTTATCATCACTTCTTTTATCATCATCGTTAAATCTATCTGTAGTTAATGCTAAAGTTTGAGTTGCGATGTTGTTGCCCGAATCATATACAAGATTTCCGTTGTCAGACCAAATACTAAAAGATCTTGCGCCATAACTATATAATTCTTCAACCTTACCATCGTTATTTATGTCACCCAAAGTTGTAGTAGTTTTTAAGCGACCAAGATTAATTTCATTTAAATAATCTTTATCTGCGTCAAACACAGTTTCGTCTAAAGTTAAATCATCCATTCTAATTTCTTCGCTAAATCCGTCGTAATCTCTTGCATCACCTTCATTTGCAGAAATAATGTATTCTGTTCCGTTAATTTTAACATATACAATTGCATCAGGCATATAAATACCTTTAACTGGCCAAGATTTTAATTCTTTTACATCATCTTTATCACTTGCATCGAAAGAGTTGTTTGCTAAAGAGTAATCTTTAAAACCTAAAGGATAAATGGCTTCGATAGTTTTTGTTTGCAAATTAATTTTTGCAATTCCGTTATTTTCTTGTAAAGAAACCCAAGCAGTTTTAGAATCTTCTGAAATTGCTACATATTCTGGTTCTACATCTTTAGCCAAATCTGCATTTGGTCCAAAAACTCTAAAACCTTCACTTTCTAAAGCCGCTTCTTGAGCGTTAAAAGCAGTAAAATTTAAAGTTGTAACAACATCATTTTCTAGGTTGATGATACTTACACTTCCTTCTGGGTCTATAGTATAATCATCATTTGGTTCGCCTTCATTTGCAGAAACAAGTATTTTTCCGTCTGGAGAAAAAGTAACCATATCTGGCAAAGAGCCTACAGTATATTGCTTTAATAAAGAATTATCTGCAGTATTGTAAAGTAAAATTTTACCAGGATTTTGTTTAACGTTATCTTCTACTGCAATTGCTAATTGTCCTTCAAAAATGGCAACACTGTTGGGTGCGCCGTAAGCATTTAAATCTATAGAGTTTTCTTTAACAGGAGCGTCTAAATCTGAAATATCATGAATAGAAATCTCATTTAAATCTACATTTACGGTAAAAAGTTTTTTCGATATTTTATCATACGCTGTAATTTCTGACGCACCTTCACCACCAACTTTAATAGTTGTTTTTTGTGTAAAGTTAACCGAAGTGTTTATAGGTGCTTCAACGGGTTCTGCATCATCTTGACAGCTAAATGTAAATGCCAATAATGAGAATAAAGTAATTTTTTGTAAAGTTTTCATTGTTTGATTTTTAGTTTTTGCAAAAATCAACTCAAAAACTAAAAATTGTGTTAAATGAAATATAAGTAAATATTAGATTTTACAGTGGTTTGTAAATTAATTGTTTTCTAATTTTAGAAAACGGGTTTTTATTGTTAAGTAAACGTAATCTTATTTTTGATTGTATCCGAAGCGTTTTAGTTGTGTTTTATCGCTACGCCAGTTTTTATTAACCTTAACGTATAGTTCTATAAAAACTTTTTTCATAAAAAATTTTTCTAGATCTTTTCTTGCTTCTGCGCCAACTCTTTTAATTGCAGAACCCTTGTGTCCTATAATTATTCCTTTTTGAGTTTCTCTCTCTACCATAATTACAGATCTAATTCTAACAATATTTTCTTCTTCTATAAACTCTTCTGTTTCTACTTCTACAGAATACGGAATTTCTTTTTTGTAATG
>JAHDHO010000137.1 GCA_020631275.1 Polaribacter sp.
GAAAGGAGACTAAAATTTTTACAAGAATTGAGTAATTCTAAAAAATACAATCTTTTCTTATTAAGCAATACCAATGATTTGCATATTTCTTGGATTCAAGAAAATTGGGGAATGGATTTGTACTCGAAATTTAAAAATTGCTTTTCTAAATTTTACTTATCTCATGAAATTAATTTTAGAAAACCAGACTTAGATATTTATCAGTTTGTGCTTAAAGAAAACAATTTGGTAGCTGAAGAAACGCTATTTGTAGATGATTTAAAAGTAAATACAGATGCTGCCAAAACTTTAGGAATTAATGTTTGGAACTTAATTCCCGGTGAAGAAGATGTGGTAGAATTGTTCACTAAAAAACATATTTAATTTGATTTTTTTATTGTTAAGTATCTTGTTTTCTACAGGATTGTTTGTGATTTTTAAATACTTTGGTGTTTATAAAGTTGATGTATTAAAAGCAATATTTGTAAATTATATTGTGGCTTTTTCTATGGGTTTTCTACTAGCAGAAAGACAAATACCTGTTTCAGAAATTTATTTACAACCTTGGTTTCCTGGTGCTTTAGTTCTAGGAGCTTTATTTATTTCTATCTTTTTTGTGATGGCAATGACAGCGCAAAAAAACGGAGTATCTGTGACTTCTATCGCTGGTAAAATGTCTGTGGTTGTTCCGGTTTTATTTGGTATATTTTTATACAACGAATCTGTAACTGTTTTAAAAGTTTTAGGTATTGTTATTGCTCTTATTGCTGTTTATTTATCATCTGTAAAAGAAGAAAAAAGTGAAAACTCTGGTACATTATTATTTCCAATTCTGTTATTTATTGGTTCTGGTGCTATCGATACTTTAATAAAATACGTACAAGTAAATCATGTTGCAGATCAAGACGTTTCTATTTTTTCGGGAAGCTTATTTGGTATTGCAGCAATATTTGGTGGCTTAATTTTAATAATCAAAGCAATTAAAAAAAGAAGTTCTTTTGGATTGAAAAATATAATTGCAGGTGTTGTTTTAGGAGTTCCAAATTATTTTTCTATTGTATTTTTAATTAAAGCTCTACAAAATAAAAACTTCGAAAGTTCTACGTTGTTTACGGTTAATAATGTAGCTATTGTAATTGTATCTACCTTAGTTGGCTTGTTGCTTTTTAAAGAGAAATTTAGTTTAAAGAACAAGATTGGTGTGGCTTTGGCTATTTTAGGAATTGTTTTGGTAACTATTGCGTAGATGAAAGAAGATACTTACAAAACAATTGAAAAACCATCCGAAGAGACCTTGTTTAAAGAAAAAGGAAGTAAATTTTTTGGTTATACTTTTCCTGTTACTACAGAAGAAGATGTAAAAGATAGGTTAGAAGAACTTCGAAAAAAGCATCATACTGCAAGACATTTTTGTTATGCTTACCAATTAGGAATTGAGAAAATTAAATTTAGAGCTAATGATGATGGAGAACCCAATAATTCTGCAGGAATGCCAATTTATGGGCAAATACAGTCTTTTGAAGTTACCAATGTTTTAGTAGTTTCTGTCCGTTATTTTGGTGGTACAAAACTAGGAGTTGGAGGTTTGATTTCTGCTTACAAAACATCAGCACAAATGGCACTTGTTGCTTCTGATATTTTAGAAAAAACCATCAATATTTTTTATAAACTTACATTTAATTACGATTTAATGAATGCCGTACAAAGAGTTATTAAAGAAAAAAATATCGAAATTGTACATCAAAAATTAGAAATGAACTGTAAATACACAATTTCGGTTCGTAAAAATGATGCAGAAAAGATCTATTCTATTTTTGATAATTTGTACAAAGTTTCAATTAAAAAGTTAGATTAATAACTAAAAACCTAAGCTTTCTAATAAGTATTTTGGGCATCTAGTAGGTTTCATATTGGCAGCGTTAATAAAAGCTAATACTGTGTTTCCTGTACAAATTAATTCATTATTTTGATTTTTGATTTCATAATCAAACTCTATTTTAACCAAGGGCTCTTTTTTTAAAAAAGTGTGTATTGTTAAAACATCATCATAAAGTGCAGATTTAATAAAATTACAGTTTAAAGAAATAACTGGTAGTATTATACCATTAGTTTCCATATCTTTGTAAGTAACGCCTAAAGAGCGAAGCCATTCTGTTCTACCAAGTTCAAAAAATTGCGCGTAATTACCGTGATATACTACACCCATTTGGTCTGTTTCAGAATATCTAATTCTTGTTTTTGTTGATGATTTTTTCAATTGTTATAGATAGAATTTATTTGAGCATTTTACGTAAAAAAAAGTTAATAATCAATAGCAAATTGATTTTTTTATACTGAATTTTATTCACACTTTTGTACAACCTAAGAAAGCAGGCAAGTTCTCTTTTTTCGCCCAAAAATTAATAATCAAAATAGTACCAAAAATAATAAATGACTTTAACTGCTGACTCAGTTTGGAATGAATGCTTGTCTTTTATAAAGGACAATATCAAACCACAAGCATACAAAACATGGTTTGAACCTATTAAGCCCGTAAAACTTTCAGGAGAAGCTTTAACTATACAAGTGCCAAGTAAGTTTTTCTATGAATGGTTAGAAGAACATTACATAAAACTTTTAAGAGTAGCATTGGTAAGGCAATTAGGTAGTGATGCCAAATTGATTTACGATGTAAAAATGGAAAACAATTACAGTAGTAATAGACCGCAAATTGTTAAAATTCCTAGTTCTAACAGAGACCCTTTAAAACCACAGAAAGTTACTGTGCCTTTAGAGTCTAATAAGAGAGAATTAAGAAATCCGTTTGTAATTCCTGGTTTACAGAAAGTTAAAGTAGAGTCGCAATTAAATCCAAATTATAATTTTTTAAATTTTGTAGAAGGAGATTCTAACAGATTGGCCAGGTCTGCTGGTATGGCAGTTGCAAATAAGCCTGGTGGCACTTCTTTTAATCCGTTGTTAATTTACGGAGGAGTAGGATTAGGTAAAACGCATTTAGCACACGCTATTGGTGTTGATATTAAAGATAAATATCCAGATAAAACTGTTTTGTATATTTCTTCGGAAAAATTTACACAGCAATTTATAGATTCTGTAAAATCTAATACTAGAAATGATTTTATTCATTTCTATCAAATGATTGATGTATTAATTATTGATGATGTACAATTTTTGTCTGGTAAAGCAGGTACACAAGATGTATTCTTCCATATATTTAATCATTTACATCAAAATGGTAAGCAAGTAATTTTAACTTCAGATAAAGCGCCTGTAGATATGCAAGACATAGAACAACGTTTGTTATCTAGATTTAAATGGGGATTATCTGCAGAATTACAAGCACCAGATTACGAAACTAGAATTTCTATTTTAGACAATAAGTTGTTTAGAGATGGTGTAGAAATGCCAGAAGAAATTGTAGAGTATATCGCAAAAAACATCAAATCTAATGTAAGAGAATTAGAAGGTGTAATTATTTCTATGATTGCTCAAGCTTCTTTCAACAGAAAAGAATTCTCTTTAGAGTTGGCAAAACAAATTGTAGATAAATTTGTTAAGAATACAAAGAAAGAAGTTTCTATAGATTACATTCAAAAAGAAGTTTCTAAGTATTTTGATATGGATGTAGCTACATTGCAATCTAAAACTAGAAAACGTCATATTGTACAAGCTCGTCAATTGGCAATGTATTTTGCTAAAAGATTAACAAAAACTTCTTTGGCAAGTATTGGTAATCAAATAGGGCAAAGAGATCATGCAACAGTTTTACACGCTTGTAAAACGGTAGATAATTTAACCGAAACAGATAAGCAATTCAAAAAATATGTAGAAGATTTAACTAAAAAGTTAACTTTCTAAGTTTTTTGAAAAAACACAAATAAATTTTGATGAAAAAAATACTAATGGTTTGCTTAGGAAATATTTGTAGATCTCCTTTAGCAGAAGGTATTTTAAAATCGAAAGTAGATTCTAAAAAAGTTTTTGTAGATTCTGCAGGTACAGCAGCTTATCATGTAGGTAATTTGCCAGATGAACGCTCTATAGCCGTTGCAAAGAAATACAACATCGATACCACAAACCAATCTGCAAGAAAATTTACAGTTTCAGATTTTGATTCTTTTGATATTATTTATGCAATGGATAGCAGTAACTTAAATAATATTCTTGCATTAAGTAGAAATGATGCTGATGTAAAAAAAGTAAGATTAATTTTAAATGAATCTGAACCTTCAAAGAATCTTTCTGTTCCAGATCCATATTATGGCGGGGATTCTGGTTTCGAAAACGTTTATAATATGCTAGATAAAGCATGTACTGTTATTGCTAAATCTTTATAATATTTAACTTAAAATATACAAGTTTCTAAAAATATATAATTATGATTGGTAAACTCTATTTAATACCGACAACTCTTGGAGATACTGAACCATTAGAGGTTATGCCTTTATCGGTAAAAAAAGTAGTAGAAGAAATTGATTATTATATTGTAGAAAACGAAAAAACAGCTAGAAGATTTATTAAGAAAATTTCGCCTAAAAAATCGCAACCTTCTTTGCAATTGATGTCTTTAGATAAGTATGCAGACGAAATGGAAACAAGAAAGTATTTAGATGTTTGTAGTGAAGGAATAAATGTTGGTTTACTTTCAGAAGCTGGTGTTCCTGCAGTGGCAGATCCAGGAGCAACTATTGTAAAAATGGCGCACGAAAAAAATATTAAAGTAGTACCATTGGTGGGCCCAAGTTCTATTTTAATGGCAATGATGAGTTCTGGAATGAACGGTCAAAATTTTGCATTTAATGGGTATTTACCAATAGATAAAGGAGACAGAAAAAGAGCTTTAAAAGATTTAGAAAAGTTATCTAAAGATAAGAATCAATCTCAAATTTTTATTGAAACTCCGTATAGAAATGAAAAAATGTTTGCAGATTTAAAGGCTATATTAGCACCAACAACTAATTTATGTATTGCTGCAGATATTACATTACCATCAGAATATATTAAAACATTGTCAATTAAAGATTGGAAATTTCAAACACCAGACTTACACAAAAAACCTGCTATCTTTATAATTCATAAATAAGGAATATTAAACTCTAGCGTTCTTATCTGCTTTAATAATAGACACATTGTATCCAGAAAACCTTTTTAAGTAAGACTGAATTGAAGCGCCATAAGCATCAGAAAACCTTATTGAACCATTGCTACGTAAAAACTTTTTTACATTTCCAGCTCCACTTAAATGTGCCGCAGCCAAAATACCAGATTCAGTAATTTTAATTCCGTTAATTGTTTTTCCTACAGATCTTTTAATATCCTCTCTAAGAATCCATTTATTAACCTTACATAAAGCAACAAATGCTTTTTCTTGTAATTCTGGATTGTTTAAAAATTCTTGGGTATTGTAAATTCTAAATCTTTGTAAAGTAGTTCTACCAAATTGATATTTACCTAAATAACCTAATGTATTTACTGTAGCGTATTTTCCTTGAGATTCTTTAAACGCAACTGCTTCTTTAAACGCAACAAAATCTTTTTTAAGATAAAAAATGTCACTATTAAAATGCTTAGGAAAAGTTACCTTATAATTATAGGTAATTTCCTTTAATTTAGTTTTTTTCTTATCAATTGGTGTTGCATTGATAAAAAGAGCTACTATGCTGATTAAAAGTATTTTATTTTTGATAAAATAGGTGTCTTTCTGTTTTGCGGGTGCAAATGTACAATATAATATTAAACTAATTGATATACAGTGTGTTAAATCTTGTTAAAAATACAGATAATGGAATTTAATTTTACCTTTGGTATTTATTTCTAATGAAGGTGCTGGTATCTTTATGAAATTCACAACAGAAAATACAGATTTCAAAAATTTTGATTTTGTGGAAATTTTCGTCAAATCTACATCTAAACTTAAATAAAATTGTCTGTAAGGATCCTGCGGAATTGCATTGGTTGGTTTCGTTTGTCCGTACAACATTCCTTCTGCACCATAACCTAATGCCACATTTAACCATTTAGGAAAATTACTTTCTTTGTTAAAAGACCAAATATTTGCAGAAAGCCAATAGGTTTGTCCGTTATAATCTTTTAGAGATTGTTGTATATAATTTTCACCTAGTGTATTAGGTCTTTGATTGGCAAATTTTGTTTGATGAAAAGAATATTTTACTGTAATTCTTTGTTCTTGCCATAATAGTTCTTGTCCCACTAATATTCCTGTTCCGGCTGCATTAGCCAAAACATCACCTATAGATGCTCCCCATTGTTTAGAAAATCCATCTAAAATTTCTACTGCTGTTAAAAAAGAAAAACCTAATGTGGCTCCGTAAATTAATTGATTTGTTTTAGAAACACCAGACCAATCTAAAACTTCCATACCAACTTTACCTATATAATAAGAGGTCATTAAATGGCCTGCTTTATCCATTTGTTTCCAATCGTTATTATCATTTTTAAATTGAAAACTAGTTCTAGGATAATCTTTATACCAAAGTTCATTTAATGCAAACAATGTTCCTGCAGCCAAAACGCTTTCAGTAATTATAACAGCATTTCTTCTTTTAAGATTTAAAGTATCAGATTTTTTTAAAAAACTATTGGTTTGTGCGTTAAAAGTTGTTACTGATAAAATTAAGAATGTTATTAACACTTTGGTTTTTAAAATCATAGTAACTATTATATTGAAACTATCTATTAATTTTTTGCTTATTTAACCATTGATGATATTTAGCAGCATTACGATTGTGTTGAGATAATGTTCTAGCAAAAGCATGATAGCCTAATTTATCTACATTAACACACATATAGTAATAGTTGTGTTCTTGGGCATTTAAAACTCCATCAATTGCAGAAATATCTGGCATTGCAATTAAAGTAGGAGGTAAGCCTTTGTATAAATAGGTGTTATATGGCGAGTTAATTTTTAAATCTACAGTTAAAACTCTTTTAACAACATAATCTTGTCCTTTTACTTCTTTTACACAATATATAATTGTAGGGTCCGCTTGTAAAGGCATTCCTTTTCTTAATCGATTTAAATACAAACCTGCAACAATTGGTCTTTCGCTTTTTTGAGCTGTTTCTTTTTGAACAATAGATGCTAGAGTAATTACTTCGCTTTTGGT
>JAHDHO010000138.1 GCA_020631275.1 Polaribacter sp.
AAATGAATCCTCATTTTATTTTTAATGTTTTAAACGGAATAAAAGCTTTAGGTAATTCTGAAAAAAAACAAGAGTTAAACGAAACAATTTCAAGTTTTTCTGTACTTTTAAGAAGTGTCTTAAACAACTCTAGATTAGAAGAGATTAGTTTACAAGAGGAAATTACAACCTTAAAAAGTTATTTAAAATTAGAACAACAAATGAGTTCTAAGAGTTTTGATTTTTCTATTGTAGAAAATTTAAACGGAATTGATTCAGAAGAAATTTTAATTCCGCCAATGTTAATACAACCTTTTGTAGAAAATGCAATTAAACACGGTATATCTAAAATCAATACAAAAGGAAATATTCTTGTTACTTTTGATGTAAAACAAGCTTTTTTACATTGTACAATTGTAGATAACGGAATCGGAATTTATAATTCCATAAATAATAATTCAGAAAACACGCATACTTCTGTAGCTTTTAAAGTAACGAAAGAACGAATAGAAAATTTATCCAAATACAATGTTTTTACTGCAGAAGAACTTAAGAAAGATGCAAATTGTATCGGAACAAAAATTTCATTTAAAATTCCTTTAAAAACAGATTATTAAATTAAAATGGAAAGAAGAAAATTTATAAAAAAATCGCTTTTAGGTGCTGCTGGAGCTAGTTTAATTGGTGGTTTATATACTTGGCAAGTAGAACCTTTTTGGTTAGAATTTGTACATGTTAATATGCCTATTAAGAATTTACCAGATCACCTAGAAGGTAAAACGTTAATGCAAATTAGCGATATTCATGTTGGTAATAAATTCAATTATAACTATGTTATCAAGTCTTTTGAAAAAGCAAAATTATTAGAACCAGATTTTGTGGTTTATACTGGTGATTTTGTTTCTTATGAAGATAAAGAACAATTAGCGCAATTGCAAACTGTTATGAAATCTACAGTTAAAGGTAAATTAGGAACTGCAGGTGTTTTAGGAAACCATGATTATGGTGGTGATTGGGTTGAACAACATGTTGCTGATGCAATTACTAATATTTTAGAAGAAGCAGGTATTTCTATTTTGATTAATGATCAAAAAGAATTTAATGGCTTGAATATTATGGGAATTGATGATTATTGGGGATTAAATTTTGACCCAAAAAAAATTACTTCTAAATACAATGCAAGTAAAGCAAATATTATGCTTTGCCACAATCCTGATGTTTGTGATTTAGATGTTTGGAACAACTATAAAGGATGGATACTTTCGGGTCATACTCATGGCGGGCAAGTGAAACCTCCTTTTCTAAATCCGCCAATTTTACCTGTAGAAAATAAAAGATACAATGCCGGTGAAATAGATTTATACGACGGAAGAACTTTATATATTAATAGAGCATTAGGTAATTTATACCAAGTTCGATTTAATGTTAGACCAGAAATTACAGTTTTTAAATTATCTAAATCTTAAAATGAATACACTTACTGCCATTTTAGTAGAAGATAATTCTTTAGCTTTAGAAATGTTACAAACAGATATATCTAAAAATCATAAAGAAATTGAAATTATTGGTACCGCAAAGTCTGTTGTAGAAGCAGCTAAGGTTCTACAAAAAAAAACACCCGATATTCTCTTTTTAGATATTATGTTAGGAGACGGAACAGGTTTTGATATTTTAGAGATTTTTCCTGATTTAACATCAAAAATAATATTTGTAACAGCTAGTGATGCTTATGCTATTAAAGCTTTTAAATTTGCTGCAATAGATTATATACTTAAACCTTATTCTAACGAAGATTTAGCCAATTCTATAAAAAAAGCATCTCACCAACTTCAACCTAAAAAAGAGCAATTACAAGTATTAAAACAGGCTATAAACAAACCCAACAATACTTTAGAACAAATTTCTCTTCACACATCAGATAAAATTATTGTAGTAAATATTAAAAATATAATCCGCTGTAAATCTGATAATAATTATACCACCTTCTATTTAATTGATAATCAAAAAATTTTGGTATCTAAAACATTAAAATTTTATGCAGACTTATTAAAAGATATAGGTTTTTTAAGAGTGCATCAAAGTCATTTAATAAATACAAAATATATAAAAGAATTTATAAAATCTGATGGAGGTTATTTAGTTTTAACCGATAATTCTAACATACCTGTTTCCGTTAGAAAAAAGAATGAAGTAATAAATCTTTTAAAAAATCTTAATTTGTAGTATTTTTTTACTACATTTACATATCAATATTTAGTAATGAAAATAAAAGATAAAGAGAGAGCAAATAGAATTATTGAGATTTATAAGGATGTAAATTTAAATCAAAAAAAAATTTGCAGAATTAATAGGTGTCTCTCAACAGTTAGTAAGTGCGGTACTAAATTATAGTAAAAAACCAAACGAAACTATTCTTTTCGCTATTATAGATAACATTACTAATGTAGATCCTATTTGGTTGCTAACAGGTAAAGGTAAATATAAAAATAACTATGTCCCCCAAGATAATGTATCTACCTCCATAGATACTCTTATTTCAAACATGGTTAAGAAGCACTTTGATCAAATTAATTTAGAATTAAATCAAAGGTTATCAAATATTGAAGAATTAATTTCTAAAACTAACGCAAAGAATATCTTGAGAAGAATTGATCAAGACAATTCTAAATTGGTATCAGAATTAAAAAAAGATACTAAAAACTTAGGAAGCTAATCCTTTAATATTTGATACCGCTTCTAATTTAAATTTTATTAATTTAATTAAGAAACTAAGTACCTTTGATTGTTTTTTATCATTATAGAAATTTAAAACTTCAATAGATTTTATCGTGGCTTCTTTATAAGTTACTGCATGTTGCTCTACTGGCACTTCTTGTTCAAATAATAAAGAAAAATAATCTATAATATTGTTAAAATAAATTCGATCTTCATCTTTAACAGATAATTTAAACTTCTCTAAAAAATTAACAATTAGATCTAATCCTCCAAAATCATTAATTTTTTTAACCATTTTTTGTTGTAAAGTCATAATTTCAGTTTTAGTTTGGGCAACTAAATTTACAAATTCAACAAATAAAAACCTAATATTTAAACTTTTATATATTTTTTAAGCACAAAAAAAGCTTCTTATTTCTAAGAAGCTTTTTATTTTTGGGTGGAAGACGGGACTCGAACCCGCGACACTCGGTACCACAAACCGATACTCTAACCAACTGAGCTACAACCACCATATAATTGCGGGTGCAAATATAAGTATATTTTTTAATTTAAAACAAAAAAAAATTAAATTAATTTATCTAAATTTTTTACTGCAACGTAACGTTCTGAGGTAAAACCTTCTGCATAATCGACACCAATTAATCTACCTAAATCTCTTGCTCGATAATTTATACTATCTATAAAATTTTTGCTAGTAATTGGTGTTTCTGGCTCATCACTATTAGGATCAAAGAATTGTGAACCATAAGCTAAAACTGCGGCTTCCTTTTTATCTATAAAACCAGATACATCTACAACAAAATTAGGTTCTATGTTTTTCCATTGTATATAATGATATACTTGGTTTGGTCGCCATTTTTCTTGATTTTTTCCATCAACCATAGTTTCAATTTTAATCAATCCGCTTAAAAAACAAGCATCAGAAACCAATTTACTTCCTTTACCATGATCTATGTGCCTATCATCAATAGCATTGCATAAAACAACATCTGGCTTATATTTACGAATCATTTTTATAATTTCTAACTGATGTTTTTTATCATTTGTAAAAAAACCGTCAGAAAACTTTAAATTTTCTCTAACAGAAACCCCCATTATATTTGCAGCTTTATCTGCTTCTATCATTCTTAATGCTGCAGAACCACGTGTACCAAGTTCACCTTGTGTTAAATCTACAATTCCAACTTTTTTACCAAGAGAAACTTCTTTTGCTATTGTTGCACCACAGCCTAATTCTACATCATCTGGATGTGCTCCAAAAGCCAATATATCTAATTTCATTCTTTAAATTTTATAAAAAGCGATTATTTCTTAGCTTTTTGTATTGCTTGTTCAATATCTTCAATTAAATCTTTTGGTTCTTCAATACCAACAGAAAAACGAATTAAACCATCTTTGATTCCTCTTTCTAAACGCTCTTCTTCACTTAACAAAGCATGTGTAGTTTGCACAGGACTTACAGTTGTGCTTTCTAAACCAGCCAAACTCATAGAAGGTTTGATTAATTGTAAATTATTTTGAAAATCCATTGCATTAATGCCGTTTGCTAACTCAAAAGACAACATTGCTCCAAAACCTTTCATTTGTTTTTTTGCTAATTCGTACTGCGGATGACTTTTTAAACCTGGATAATATACACGATCGATATCTGAACTACCTTCTAAATAAAAAGCCATTTCTTCGGCATTTTTAGTTTGTTCTTTTACCCGAAGATTCAACGTTTTTAAACTTCTTTCTAATAACCAAACAGTTTGGTCGCTAAGGTTACCACCAAAATTGATTGCTGTATTCCAGATATGTGCAATATGCTCTTTACTAGCTGCAATGGCACCTGCAGAAATATCTGAGTGACCACCCATGTATTTTGTTGCGGAATGCAACATAATATCTATTCCAAAATCTACAGGATTTTGATTAATAGGCGAAGCAAAAGTATTATCTATCATTGTTAAAATATCTTTTGACTTTGCCAACTTAGCAATAGCGTCTATATCTGTGATACCTAATAATGGATTTGAAGGTGTTTCTATATAAATAACCTTTGTATTTTCTTTAATTAGAGACTCAAAATCTTTTACATTATCAGATTCTGTAAAAGAATATTCAATTCCATATTTATCAAATTCAGAAACAATAAAATTATAGGTTCCGCCATAAATAACTTGTTGAATAATTACATGATCTCCAGTTTTTAAAAATGCAAACATAGCTGCAGAAATTGCTGCCATACCAGAACCAAATATTAAACCATCTTCTGTTTTTTCTAAAGCTGCAATTTTTTTACACAGCATTTCTTGATTTGGTGTATTAAAATATCTAGGATATCGTTTAATATCTACACCGTCGAAAGCATAAGAAGTAGACATATACATTGGTGAAACTGCACCTTTAAATTGTTCGTCTTTCACTTCTCCTGTATGCACACAGATGGTATTTATTCCTAATTTATTGTTTTCTTTCATTTCGGTAAATTTTCATCAGCTAATTTAGTAAAAGCAATTCTAAAATTATATAAATTTATAATATCTTCGCTATAATGATATCAACAGTAATTATCGGAAACGGAAACGTAGCGCATCATTTAGAAAAAGCTTTTTTAAAAGCTAAAACTATTCGTGTTACAAAAATTAGTTCTAGAAATTTAACTATTATTCCTGATGCTGATATAACAATAATTGCAGTATCAGACAATGCAATTGAAGAAGTTTCTGCTAAAATTAAGAATAGTTTTGTTGTACATACTTCTGGTAGTTTTTCTATGAATGAATTACAGAATAAAACACGAAAAGGTGTCTTTTATATGTTACAAACTTTTTCTAAAGAAAAAGAAATAGATTTTTCTAAAGTTCCGTTTTGTTTAGAAGCCGAAAATGAAAAAGATTACATCCTACTAAAAAAACTTGCAAAAAGTATTGGTGTTAACATTTATAATATTACCACAGAGCAAAGAAAAACATTACACGTTGCAGCAGTTTTTGTAAATAACTTTACAAATCATATGTATAAAATTGGTGCAGATATTTGCAAAAGTAATAATGTTCCTTTTGAAATCTTACAGCCTTTAATAGATGAAACTGCATCTAAAATTAAACAGTTAAAACCTGTAAGTGCCCAAACAGGTCCGGCAGTAAGAAACGATTCAGAAACAATAAATAATCATTTAAGTTTGCTTTCTCAAGAACAACAAACAATCTATAAAATACTAACACAATCTATTCAGAAATCGAATAAAACTGAATAAAAAACGAGATTACAATAAAATTATGGAACTTAGTTATAAACAATTATTACCCCAAATTAATACTTTTATTTTTGATGTTGATGGCGTTTTAACCAACGGAATGTTAACAATTATGCCAGACGGCGAATTGGTAAGACATATGAATGTAAAAGACGGTTATGCTATGAAAAATGCTTTAAATAAAGGATTTAGGGTTGGTATTATTTCTGGCGGAACAAATGAAGGTGTTCGAAAAAGATTAGCAGCTTTAGGTATCGAAGATATTTACCTTGGTGCTCATAATAAAATAGAGCAATACAAAGAACTAGTAAAAAAATATGATTTAAAAGCTGAAAACGTTTTGTATATGGGAGATGATGTGCCTGATTTACCTGTAATGGAATTGGTAGGAATGCCAGCTTGCCCAAATGATGCAGTACAAGAAATACAAGAAGTTGCTAAATATATTTCTTACAAAAAAGGAGGTGAAGGTTGTGTTAGAGATGTAATAGAACAAGTTTTACGTGTTCAAAATAAATGGAACGAAAATTATGATGCCAGTTTATAAAAATTTAACATCAATTGTCTAAAATATTTTATATTTTTAGATCCTTTTAATATGAATTGAATATTTTTTTAACATGAAAAAAACATTTTTTACATTTTTATTTTTATCATTAGTACTTTCTATTAATTCGCAAACAATTTTTGGAAAATGGAATTCTAAAAATGAAGCTGGTAATGTTGATTCGGTATTAGAAGTTTATGAGAAGGATGGGAAAGCTTATGCGAAAGTTATAGAAATATTAAATCCGGCAAGAAAAAATGCTCTTTGTGTTAATTGTGAAGGTGAGTTTAAAGACAAACCTATTTTAGGTTTAGATATTTTATCTGGTTTAGAAAAAGATGATGATGAATGGTCTGGAGGACAAATTATAGATCCAAGAAATGGTAAAACTTATAAATGCTACATTAAATTAGTAAGTGCTAATAAGTTAAAATTAAGAGGTTATATAGGTGTTTCTCTTTTTGGTAAAACAGCTTATTGGGAAAGAGCTAAATAGAACTAAAAAAACCGATTAAAATTATAATTTTAATCGGCTTTTTTACTAGTTTTTTTCTTGTAACATTGGTACAAATGCAAAATCACCCAATTCGTGTTTTTCAAATTCTTTTGCA
>JAHDHO010000139.1 GCA_020631275.1 Polaribacter sp.
AGCTTGCTGAAAAACATTGTAATCAAATACTACATTATATTGTTGTAGTGCTGCAAAAATGGTAGCATTATCCGATTTTATATGCTTTTGAAAAAATTGATGTTTTGGAATTTCAATTTGCAAATGTTTGTGTAAAAAATATAGAAATTCGAATCTTCTTTCCTCATCTTTAGGGTTTTGAATAACTTTTAAAACATCAATAATAAAATTGATTTTAACATCATTCTTTAACAATAAAGTTTCAGATGAAATTATAGAAATTCCGTTTTCAGATAAATAATCTGCTACTGCAATTCCGTCTTTTTTAGTACGAGTTAATACACATATTTCATTTAAGTAAAAGTCTTCTTTTAGGAAGTTTATTTTCTCTAAAACTTTTTTCGGATACTTTAATTTCTCTTCATCTTTTTCTAATTTATCTAAAAAACTTAAAGAAACATAACCTCCTTTTTTTGAGTTTTCTAATTGCGTATTGCCTTCTACAAATAATTTTTTATAAGATTCATTCTGAATAAATTTAGCAGTATGTTGAAAAAAAGAATTATTAAAATTGATTACCTCTGAATAACTTCGATAATTTGTTTCTAAATTTTGTACGTTTTTTTGAATATGAAAAGGGTTTCCATGTTCAGATCCTAGATCTATAAATTGTTCTGCTTTACCACCTCGCCATCTGTAAATTGCTTGTTTACCATCGCCAACCAATAACAAATTGCTATTTTCTTGCGCCAGTGCATTGTCTATTAACGGAATTAAATTTTGCCATTGCAACTCAGATGTATCTTGCATTTCATCAATAAAATAGTTCTGAAACCTTTGCCCAATTCTTTCGTAAATATATGGCGCAGGTTGGTCTTTAATATTATCTGAAATTAGTTGATTAAACTCTGCATTTAAACGAATGTTATTATCTTCTTTTATGTTACTTAATTCTGAATTAATATTATTTAAAACTGCTAAAGGAATAATGCTTTTTAAGGTTATCTTATTTAGCAAATAATTAGAAAAAGAAGTTTCATAAACTTTTTTAGATTGATAATAATATTCTCGTAATTTATTAGAAATACTTTCTATTTGTTCTTTTACATCTGCAGTTGCTTTACCCGCATATAAATTTTTTTCGTTTTCTATGGTTGTATTTAACCTTCCATCAAACTTTAACTCTTCACTTTTAAGAAATCTTAATTTTGTAAACTTTATAAAATGTTTTAAATATTCACCGCTATATGTAAAATCAGAAATCCCTATACCATTTTCTTTCACGAAATTTAAAACTTCATCTCCTAATTTTTTAAACTCAGCTTCTATTTCTTTATTTTTTTGTTGAAGTTTCTCTTTCAATTCAAAAAAATCATCTAAAGTTTTATCTTGTAACTTTCTAAAATGTTTTACATCATCTTCATTTAATAAAACCCTAGAAAACTCGTTAAGATCATTCGAAATATCCCAAGATTTATCATCATCAGTTTTATCAAGAGAGTAGTCTATTAAAAGTTTGGTTAATTTTTTATCTGTTCCTATTTTAGAAATTAACACATCTACCGCCTCATTAAGTAAGGAAATCGCATCCATTTCTACTTCAAAATTTAAAGACAAACCTAAATCGTAAGCAAAACTTTTAATAATTTTATGTGTAAAACTATCTATGGTAGTTATTGAAAAAGCAGAGTAATTTTGCAAAATTGCATCTAATATCCTCTTACTTCTCTCTATAATGACTGCTTGTTCTAAAGAAGTTTCATCAATAATAATTTTTAGTAAATCATTTTTTTCTCCTGCTGCAAATTCTTCCAAATTAGCAAGTACACGCTCTTTCATTTCACCAGCAGCCTTATTGGTAAATGTAATTGCTAATACATTTTGAAACGTAAAAATATTATCTGATGTTAACAATACTTTTAAGTACTGTTTAACTAAAGTAAATGTTTTACCACTTCCGGCAGAGGCGTTATAAACATTAAATGTTGAAGGTTGTAGCACTGCTATTTTTTTATTGCAAAATACAAAAAGCCAAACAGTTTCTGTTTGGCTTTTTGTATTATATTTTTGATAAACGTTTTAACCTAAACCAACATCTAAAGACATCATTACAATAAAACCACCTATAAAACCAAGTGTAGCAATATCTGTATAATTATCTCTTTGTGTTTCTGGTATTACTTCTTCTACTACAACAAAAATCATTGCTCCTGCGGCAAATGCTAATGCATACGGTAATATTGGTGTAAAAAAAGAAACAGCTAAAGCACCTAAAACGGCAGCTATCGGCTCTACAATTGCAGACATTTGCCCGTACCAAAAACTTTTTAATCTACTTACTCCTTGTCTTCTTAATGGCATTGCTACAGCAAAACCCTCTGGAAAATTCTGAATACCAATACCTATTGCTAGCGAAATTGCGGCAATAATCATTTCTGTTTGCTCTACACCAACTAACGTAGATGCAGCACCAAAAAGTACACCAACCGCTAAACCTTCTGGTATATTATGTAAAGTAATTGCCAACACCAATAAAGTAGTTTTATGCCATTCTGTTTTTACACCTTCAGCTTCATTTTCTTTAAAATTGATGTGTAAATGCGGTAGAATTTTATCCATTCCGAATAAGGACAAGGCTCCTAAACCAAAACCTACTGCAGCTGGTAAGACTTTTACAAAACCTTCTCCCGGACTGTTATCTATAGCAGGTGCTAACAAACTCCAAAAACTTGCAGCAACCATAACACCACCTGTAAACCCTAACATACCGTCTAAAACCGCTCTATTTGCTTTCTTAAAAAAGAAAACTAACGCAGCCCCTGCAGCAGTTAAACCCCAAGTAAATAATGATGCGTAGAGCGCTGCTAAAATTGGATTCTCTTTACCAAATTCTACTAATTGATCAAATGTACTCATGCTTTTTTGATATATAAATTGTTTGCTATTTTATTAGAAATATTAAGTTTTCTATCTTCTATTAATATCGATAAAGAATCATCGAAATCTTCTTTATCTAGAATGGTAATTTTCTTTCCTAAAGTAATTCCCTTTTTATCTAAAAACTGCAAAAATTCTGATGAGGAATCATCAACACCAACACAAATTCCACTTTCGTTTTTAGACAACGTTGCTAATAAACTTTTTTCTATCGTTTTTAAGTTACCATCTCTATCTGGTATTGGGTCTCCATGAGGATCGTGTGTAGGAAACCCCAAAAAACTATCTAGTTGATCTATTAGTTTAGCCGATTTTATATGCTCTAATTGTTCTGCTACATCATGTACTTCATCCCAAGAAAAATTTAATTTCTGGACTAAGAAAACCTCCCACAATCTATGTTTTCTAACCACATTTGCTGCAATTGTTTTTCCTAATTCGGTCAATGTAACCCCTTTGTATTTCTTGTAAATAACTACTTCTTTTTCAGATAGTTTTTTTACCATATCTGTAACAGAAGAGGCTTTTGTGTCTAGTTTTTCTGCAATAGCATTTGTGCTAATACCTTTGCTAGCATCTAATTCTAAATGATAAATTGCTTTCAAATAATTTTCTTCAGAAAGGGTAAACATTCATTTTTATTTAGACAACAAATATATACTTTTTATTTTTATCAAAATATATTTTTAGTCAAGTCTAAAAATTAATTTATATTTGTCGAAAATCATATTTACAATAATGAAATTATTTGCAAATTTTTGCTTGTTATTTATTTTAGGTGCGTTTGCTTCACATGCACAATTAATTTCTATTAAAGGTAAAATCACCTCTAACGGAAAACCATTACCTTTTGTTAATGTATATTTAAAAAACACAAAAATTGGAACGTCTTCTAATGAAAATGGCTTTTTTGAATTACAAAACATCGAAAATGGTATTTACACAATTGTAGCAAGCAGTGTTGGTTTTAAATCAAAATCTGCAAAAATAAATGTAAAAGATTCATCTACAATTATTCAAAATTTTGATTTAAACGAGAACAACGATTTGGATGAAATTGTAGTTTCTGGTACTTTAAGACCTGTATCAAAATCAAACAGCCCAGTTCCTGTAGAAGTATACAGCAAAACTTTTTTCAAAAAAAACCCAACACCTTCTATTTTCGAGTCACTTCAAAATGTTAATGGTGTAAGACCACAACTAAATTGTAACGTTTGCAATACTGGTGATATTCACATTAATGGTTTAGAAGGACCTTATACCTTTGTTTTAATAGACGGAATGCCAATTGTAAGTGGATTATCGACTGTTTATGGTTTGACCGGAATTCCGCAAGCATTAATAGAACGAGTAGAAGTTGTTAAAGGACCTGCATCTACATTATATGGTTCTGAAGCCGTTGGAGGAATCATAAATATTATCACAAAAAAAACAACTAATGCCCCTGTTGTTTCTACTGATGTTTTAGGAAGTTCTTGGGGAGAAATTAATACAGATATTGGTGTAAAATATAATATTTCTAAGAAAACAACGGGTCTTTTAGGTGTAAACTACTTTAACTATCAAAATAGAATAGATAATAACAACGATGGTTTTACAGATTTAACACTTCAAAATAGAATTTCTATTTTCAACAAAATTAATATTGAAAGAGAAAGTAAAAAGCTGTTTACAATTGCCGGTAGATTTGTATACGAAGATCGTTGGGGAGGCGAATTAGATTGGGAAAAAGAATTTAGAGGAACAGACGTTAAATACGGCGAAAGTATTTATACAAATAGATGGGAAACTTTTGGTACTTATCAATTACCAACATCCGAAGATATAAGTTTTCAATTTAGTGCAAATGGTCATTATCAGAATTCTTTTTACGGTACAGACAGTTATAATGCAGAACAATTAATTGGTTTCGGGCAATTTATCTACAATAAAAAAATTGCAAAAAAACACGATTTCTTATTTGGATTAGCTTACAGGTATACGTACTACGAAGACAATACTTTTGCAACTTTAGAAAACGATGGCATTACTAATAAGCCATCTGTAACACATTTACCTGGTGCATTTATACAAGATGAAATTACCTTAAATTCTCAAAACAAATTATTATTAGGCGCTAGATGGGATTACAATAGTTTACACGGAAACATTGTATCGCCAAGAATAAATTATAAATGGAACTCTAAAGATAATGCTAACATTTTTAGAGCAAGTATTGGTAACGGATTTAGAGTTGCCAATGTTTTTACAGAAGATCATGCGGCTTTAACGGGTGCAAGAGAAGTAGAATTCGACGGAGAATTAAATCCTGAAACTTCATGGAACGCAAACGTAAATTTTGTAAAAAAAATAAATACAGACAATGTATTTATTACTTTAGATGCTAGCGCTTTTTATACTTACTTTGATAATAGAATTCTACCAGATTACGAAACTGATCCTAATAAAATTATCTATGCAAATCTAGAAGGACATTCGGTTTCTAAAGGAGTTTCTTTAAATACAGATTTTACATTTACAAACGGTTTAACCATTAATGCCGGTGCAACTCTTATGGATGTTTCAATTACCGAAAACAACATTAAAAAAAGGCAGTTATTAACAGAATCTTTTAGTGGTGTTTGGTCTATTTCTTATCGATTTAACAATAATTACACTTTAGATTATACGGGTAATGTTTATGGGCCAATGCGATTGCCTTTGTTAGGAGAAAATGATACAAGAGATGCCAATTCACCTTGGTTTAGTATTCAAAATATTCAGCTAACAAAAAAGTTTTCATCTAATTGGGAAACTTATGGCGGAATTAAAAACCTATTAAACTTTACACCAGCGGCAAATAGTATTAATAATGCTGGCAATCCTTTTGACAAAGGAATAGACACAGAACAAAATCCAGAATTAGCATTCGACCCAAGTTATGTTTATGCTTCAAACCAAGGTATAAGATTATTTTTAGGTGTTAGATACACACTCTTTTAAAACATATGAAAAAATATATTTTACTTTTAATTTTCTTCGGATGTGTTTCTAGCTTTGCTCAAGAAAAAGAAACACTTTTACAAACGTTCACTTTTGAAGAAGTAGAAAAAAAAATGAAGCAAACACCTAAACCAATTATCGTATTTAACTATACAGATTGGTGTAAAATTTGTTTCGGAATGAAACAAACTACTTTTAAAAATAGCGAAGTTATTACTTTGCTTAACAAGCATTTCTATTTTATTCTACTAAACGGAGAAGAGAAGAAAGAAATACTTTTCTTAGGAAAAAACTTTAAGTTCTTGCCTTCTGGTTCGAATACCGGCGTTCACGAATTAACAAAAGCACTTGCAACAGTGCATAAAAAAATCGCATACCCAACTACCACTATTTTAAATTCAGAATTTGAAATTGATGCGCAATTAGTTGGATTTTATAACTCAAAAAAAATTAGAAAAGTTTTAGAAAAACTACTTTAATCGTTCCAAATTCTTGGATTTAAAGATCTATAACCAAAACTATACACCAAACCTACAGATGGATATAAATGAGATTTTTGACTTTCGAATTTAGATTCAGAAAACTTATACATCAATTGAAAGTTTAAGCCATATTTCTGATTAAACCAAAATGTAGAACCTGCACCAAAATTAGCCGTTGGTGTCGTTCTTATTGCACTTATAAAACTTCCTCCTACTAGAATATAAGGTACAACTTTATCGTAAGAAGTACCAAAATCGTATCTTAAAGAAGCATCAAAAGTAGTATAGCTTTGGCTATCTCCAACAGCTGTTGCAACAGCTACATCTGCAATTAAACCCTCATATAAATGTTTCGAAAGATTAAATCGTGGTGATTGATAAGCCAATTGCCCGCCAACAACTTTACCTGCATCAAAAGAATATTTGGCGCCAGCAATACTTATTCCAGCTGCCCAAGGTTGCTTTTCTGTTTGAGCATTTATGTTAATAGTTAATGCAAACAATAAAACTATAATTACTGTTATATTTTTCATATATCGAGGTAGTTAATGTAATTTTCATATCATTATTAACAAATATATCTCAAAGTTTAAGAAAACAAAATAGATAATGGGTTTTTATTAATATACGCACTACAT
>JAHDHO010000140.1 GCA_020631275.1 Polaribacter sp.
CAGTTGCTAAAGATGGATGAAAAGCTTGTGCGACAATAGGCGCAGAAGCAGCACCGCCAACATTTGCTTGACTACCTACCGCTAAAAAGAAATAAGGTGCTTTAATTATTTTAGCAACAATTATTAATAATACAGCATGTATTGTCATCCAAACAAAACCGATTGCAATTAATCCTGGGTTTTCAAATGCCTGATTTAAATCCATTTTCATACCAATTGTTGCTACTAAAATGTAAATAAATATGCTACCAAGCTTACTTGCACCAGCACCTTCATAATTTTTTGCTTTTGTATATGATAATAAGATAGCTACAATTGTAGATATACTAATTAACCAGAAAAATCCAGAACCTAAGAAAGAAAAAACATTGCGCCAAGTTTGAGATTCTATAGAACCAACAAACTCTGAGAAAAATTGACTTAAGTATTTTGCTGAAAAATGACCAAAACCTACCGTGCCAAATGCTATGGCAAGCATAATCATAAAATCTGTTAAGCTTGGGTTTTTCTTAACTTTTTTAGTAAATAAAATAACTTTTTCTTTTAAATCTTCGATAGCAGAAGTATCTGCTTTTAGCCATTTGTCTATTTTCTCTTTTTTACCAATACCAATTAGTAAAACAGCCATCCAAACATTTGCAATTACAATATCAACAATTACCATTCCGCCATATTTAGCAGGATTGTATTTGTAAATTTCTAGCATTGCAGTTTGATTTGCACCACCACCAATCCAACTACCAGCTAATGTTGATAAACCTCTCCATACAGCATCAAAATCTGCACCACCAACTGTTTCTGGTGAAAATGCAGAAATTAATAATATTGCTAAAGGTCCGCCAATTATTACACCAACAGTACCTGTAAAAAACATTATTAAAGCTTTAGAACCTAAATTAAAGATAGCTTTTAAATCGATACTTAACGTCATTAAAACCAAAGCTGCAGGTAATAAAAATCGACTAGCAACATAATAGAGTTGAGAGGAGTTTTTACTAACAGCACCTGTAGCATCTGTAGTTTGCCATTCTGGAGAAATAATACCAACGGTGGTAAAAATTGCTGGAATAAAATAGGCCATAAATAAACCAGGTACAATTTTATAAAACTTTGGCCAGAAGCCAGTTTTTAATCCTTCGGTATAAAAAACAAAGCCTAAAGAAATCATAAGGATACCAAAAACAATGGCATCATTTGTAAAAATTGGTTGCATAATTAAATTGTTTTCTTAGAAAAATCTGTATTTACAATGATACCTAATTGTAATCTTTTAAGTACTTCATTTGGTGTTTTAATTTGAAAATATCCGGCTTTTAATTTTATTGTATTGTTCAATTTGTGCAAAAAACCAGCACCTGTCCAGTTTTGAGCAAATCTCTTACCTCTATCAAGGTTTAAGAAAAGTTCATTAAAAGCATAAAGACTCCAAGTTTTAGTAAGTGGATAACTTACATTTAAATCGTATCGTAACCAATTTTGAAATTCATCAACATTAAAATCTCTATGGATAAAACGTTGCTCTAATCTAAAACGATGCTTTGCTGTAAAATCACCCCAAAAAGACTTTAAATGTAAATCTTGGTAATAGCGATATTCATATAAATAATTTGATGGCGAATCATAAGCTCTATCTGCTGTAGCATAACTTAGACCAAGTGTAACATTTATCTTTGGATTAAATGAATAATTTAAACCTAATCTATATATTTCTTGCTGAAACTCTTCAGTTAACTCATAATATCTAAAATGAGCCATTGTTTTTAAGGCAAACTTGTTAGATAATTTATGTGAACCGTTATACATGTACCAAGTTCCTAATTTATCTTCTGCAGTAGATTGAGCCTTTGCTTTACTAATTATAAAGCAAAGGCAAGTGAATAATAATATTTTACGCATATTAATTTATAGAATAAATTTTTGTGTCTTTAAATAAAGAAATTTTGATAGACTCTGTTTCTTTTTTGAAGTCTAACCAGTCTTTATTGAAGAATGCGTTTGTTTCTGTTAAAGCTTTTTTAAATTCTTCTTTAAATTGATTCATTAAAACAGTCTCTGTAGATGTTTGTTCTCCAAAACGAGAACGAATGTATCTACTTGCTTGACCAAAACGTTGGTTTACTGTAATTTCTGGATTTCTAGTAATACCTTGCCTTTTATCTATAGAACCTAAATATTTTGCAAGTAAACCATCTATCTTTTTAATAACATCTTTAGAAGATTTAATTTGATCTTTGTATTTTTTCTTGTCTTCTTTTGTTAATTGAGATTTAATTGTTGTCGCGGTATTTTTACTCTCAACTAATTGTTTTACAACATTTGCTATTTTCTCTTGATATTTTTCAAGCTCTTTACTTGCATTGTATTTTTGATTGATTGCTTTGTCAGAAATTTTTAATCTAGGATCAAATTCTACTTTAATATTTTGTTCTTCTACAACATCACCAAAAGTCATTTTTAAACGGTATGTACCTGGTTTTACAGTAACTCCACCCGGTTCTCTGGTAGATTTTCTAATTCTTCTAGAAGCTCTTTCAACGCCTTTTTCTCTTAAATACCATGTCGTTTTATGTACACCATTTTCTTTAGGAGCTTTAAATTTTAAAGTTCTAATTTGTCTACTGCCATCAAAAATTTCTAATTTAATAGAATCAAATTTTACTTTATTTTCTTTTGAAGATTTAGTTGAATTATTCTTAGTTCTAGGAACATTCACATAATAAGAGATGATTGCACCACTTTTTCTATTTTCTCCTTGATACAAACCATCTGCACCAAATCTACTACCTGTTGGTTGCTGTCTTACAGCCTGATAAGCTACAGGAGGTTCAAATAAATGTAATTTTTTAGAAGTTGCGTTTTTAGCAGCTAATGCTCTCAAAGGTTTAATATCGTCTAAAACCCATGCAGCTCTACCAAAAGTACCAATAACTAAATCGTCTTCTCTTGGATGAATTACTAAATCTTTAACAGGTACAGTTGGGAAACCGTTGGTCCATTTTGTCCATTTTTTACCAGCATCTACAGAAATGTATAAACCATCATCTGTACCTAGAAATAATAAATTTTCATTTTTTGGATCTTCAATTATAGATAATGTATAACTTTGTACGTCATTTTCATCTACGATTCTCTCCCAAGTTTTACCGTAGTTTTTTGTTCTATACGCATACGGAGTGTAATTAAAACGTCTATAATCATTTGCGATTAAAAGAGCTTCTCCTTTATTTTTATTAGAAGCTTTAATTTGAGTAATCCAGCTATTTTCTGGTAAGCCTTTTAAATTTTTAGCAACGTTTGTCCAAGAGTTTCCTCCGTTCATTGTAATGTGAACTTGACCATCATCTGTTGCAGCCCAAATTACATCTTTTTGTAATAAAGAAGGTTCTATCACAAGCACAGTACAGTGATTTTCTGCACCTGTTGCATCCATAGTTAAACCACCGCTTTCAGATTGTTTTAATTTTTCTGGATCATTGGTAGATAAATCCGGAGAAATAACCGTCCATGTTAATCCTTTGTCAGTAGATTTATGCACAAATTGACTACCAAAATAAAGTGTAGAACTGTCGAATGGATCTATGTTTATAGCAGAATTCCAATTAAAACGTAATTCTACATTAGGATCTTTATGTGTTGGTTTTACAGAATAATTATTACCTGTTAAATAATCGAACCTAGAAACAGAACCTTGTTGGCTCATTGTCCAGCCATATCTAGAGTCGTCTCTGTCTGGTACAACATCAAAACCATCACCAAAGCTAATTTCTTGCCAATAAGAATTTCTAATTCCTTGAGATTTCCAAACATAAGCAGGACCTCTCCAAGAACCATTATCTTGCATTCCTCCGTAAACATTATAAGGAAATTCGTTATCTACATTTATATGATAAAACTGTGCAACAGGTATGTTGCCTATAAAACGCCAAGATTTACCACCATCTTTGGTAATATTTAAGCCTCCGTCATTTCCGTCAATCATAAATTTACCGTTATTTGGATGGATGTACCAAGCATGATGATCTGGATGCACACCATTGTCTACGCCGTAAGCAGGCATTAACTCTTTAAAGCTTTTTCCACCATCTTGAGAAACGTTAACATAGGTAAAAACTGTATATAATCTGTTCTCATTTTGAGGATCTACATAAATTTCTGAATAATAAAACGGACGATTGCCAATACCAGGTTTGTCGTTTATTTTTTTCCATTTAAAACCACCATCTTCACTTTTATAAAGTGCATTTTTTTTAGATTCTACCAAGGCATACACAATGTCTGGATTACTTGGTGCAATAGCAACACCAATTCTACCTAATTCGCCTTTAGGAAAACCTTCTTTTTCTGTGATTTTTTTCCAATTATCACCTCCATCATAAGTAATATATAATCCAGAGCCTTCTCCACCAGATTTAAAAAACCAAGGATCACGCTTGTGTTCCCAAATTGCAGCAATTATTTTATTAGGATTTTTAGGGTCCATAATTAAATCTGCAGCACCAGATTTTTCATTGGTAAATAAAATTTGTTTCCAAGTTTTACCGCCGTCAGTTGTTTTATAAACACCACGTTCTTTGTGTTCTCCCCACGGAGAACCAATTGCAGCAGCGTAAACAATATCTGGGTTTGTAGGGTCTATAACAACTCTATGAATATGTCTTGTTTTTTCTAACCCCATAGATTTCCATGTTTTTCCGGCATCCAAAGTCTTATAAATACCAAAACCACCATTTAAACTGTTTCTTGGGTTACCTTCACCAGTACCTGCCCAAACAACACTTGGGTTAGATTGTTGTATTGCAATGGCACCAATAGAAGCTGTAAGTTCTTTCTCGAAAATAGGTTCCCATTTAACGCCACCAGATGTAGATTTCCAGATACCACCAGAAGCAGTACCTGCATAAATAATTTCGGGGTTAGATGTAACAACATCTATAGAAGTTACTCTACCAGACATACCGCCCGGACCAATATTTCTAGGTTTCATGTTTTTTACTAAATCCATAGAAAACTCTTGGGAGAAGAGTAGGGAAGTAACACACAAAAAGACAAGGGTAAATAGTTTTTTCATTAGTTTGAATTTGTTGAATTTGATTAATAGCGAACAAGATACAAAATAGAAAATGCTCAATAAAAATTGAGCGTTTTTTTAACATAAATTAGCATTTATATAACTTTTTATAGAGAATTAATCTTCTTTCTTTTTAGGTTCTCTGTTGTTTTCTTTTAAGGTTTGCATTAACATCCATTCTATTTGCCCATTTGTAGAACGAAACTCATCTGCAGCCCATTTTTCTATAGCTTTTAGCATATCTTCATTAACTCGCAACGCGAAAGCTTTCTTTTTTGCCATATTATTTTTTTACAAATTGAACAACAGTTTCAATTAATTCTTTTGATAATGGGAAATCACTAGAATAATAAGATTTTATATTGTCTTCTTCTTTTTCTATAGTTTTTAAAACATGATTCATGTTTTTGATTAAAACCAATTTTGTATTTTTATTTGCTCCTCTAAGTTTCATTGCATCTTCAATTGTAACTTGTATGTCTTTTTCTCCTTGAATAATTAAGGTTGGTATTGTCAATTTCTTAATTTCTTCTAAAGGATCAATTTGCATCCAAGAATATAAAAAAGGTTGATTTCTTTTTGAAAAAATATTCACTAAAAACGGATTTACTTTCTCTATTTTCCCTTTAATTCTAAGTGTATCGAATTGTTTTTTTACAATAATACCAAGCATAGGATTGCTCTTTTTTATTTGCTGAGTCATTATTTTATCTATTGTTTCTCCTGCACCTGCTATAGAAATGTATTTATTGATATTTTTTGATGCTAGCATTGCAATTAAAGAACCTTGACTATGTCCTGCTAAAATTATTTTAGAAAATTGTTTTTCTTTTTTTAAATGAGAAACTACAGTTTCAACATCAACAGCAAAGTCTCTAATTTTAGTATCTTTTAGAAATGGAAAATTTTTTTTATTAGAAGTTCTTTTATCATAACTAAAAAAAGCAATGTTCTTTTTATTTACAGAATCTCTAAATTGCTTAATGTAATTTGCCTTTACAGGAGTATTTGGTTGATTTCCGTTTCTATCTACATTACCAGAACCATGAACCCAAATAATTAAAGGAGATTTATTATCTGTAAAAGTTAAAGTGCCAGGTAATTCTATTTCTCCGTTTTTAATTACAATTTCTTCGGATTTTACTTGTGCTAAAGCAGTTGTAATTCCGAATATTAAAATAACTATAGATGTAACAATTTTAATCATTTTAAATAAGTTTCATAGGTTTTTAAAACCTGAATTACACTTTCTTTACACTGAGTTCCTATAAGAAGCTTTTTACCATTTTTAAGTTCTAATTGAATGCCAATATCACCAGAAACATTTATACATTTTCCTTTTTCTTTATTCCAAAATGAACCGCCCTTAAAGCCCCAACCGCCATATTCTCCTATCGGATCATAAGTTCTAACAAATGCTTTGTTAATTTCTGTCCATTTTATCAATTTCAATTTTAAATGAATCGGAAAAAATTGGTAATAAATTCCTTTTTCATCTATTCTTGTTTTAAGTTTAAAAAGAAAAATAAGCAAGCCAGAACTTATTATAGCTAAAATGCTTAATATAAGTTCATTTGTACTTATAGAAGAGTTAGCTTTATTATAGTCTTGAACTATAAGCGTAATGGGTATAACTAAACTAACAGACATTAATAAAATTAACCATGTTTGCGTAAAGCGCTGCTCTTCTTTAAAAACTTTCATATTATCTGTTTTTATTTCTTACAAAAACAATTTTAAGGCTTGGTAAAATTTGGCATACTTCCCAACCTTCCCTTGCAT
>JAHDHO010000141.1 GCA_020631275.1 Polaribacter sp.
GAAGAGGTTACAGAAACACAAACTTTTTATGAGAACCAATATTTAGAAATAGGAAAACCTATTACTTATATAAAGTTTAAACTAAAATATTAAAACTTATTAAAAATATCAATTTTATTAAATTGATGTTTTTTTTTGAAGTTAAAATTAATCTATACGCTCAAATTTACCAGACCAAGAAAGACCTTGTAGGTTAGACTCATAATAAAAAGTATTTCCTTTTTTTCTTACAATTTTTGTTTTCATAATGGTACCAATACCAAATGGCAAATCACGTTTTTTAATTTCGGTAATAACTAATTTATACTCTTTTCTATTTATCCATTTTATGTTGGCTTTAATAAACTCGTTATTTGGATAAAATTCAGTGTAAACATTATTCTTTATTTCAACAATAACATCACAAGTGTCATTGCAGTATTTATATGTACCATCTTGCATATAATCATTTGTAATAGATTTTTGCTGATAATTTACATCTTGAGAATAAAGAGTTTGATTGGTGTTAATAATAAAAATTAAGGCGAAAAATAATGTTAAGGTTTTCATGATATTGAGGGATTAAAATGTTATACGTCAATATGTTTAAAATCAATCATTTAAAATATGATAAATGTCATGTTTGGTTTTATTTTGAATTTTTATTATTTCATTTTGTAAATTCACGCCATGAAAGAAACCGATAATTTTTTCGAAAAAGTTTATGCCGTAACTCGTCTTGTACCTTTTGGTCGTGTAACAACTTATGGTGCAATTGCAATTTATTTAGGTGCAGCAAGATCCGCAAGAATGGTTGGTTGGGCAATGAATAAAGCCCATAATTTAGAAGATGTACCTGCGCATAGAGTTGTAAATAGAAAAGGTTTACTTACTGGTAAACATCATTTTGATGGTAGTAATTTAATGCAGCAGTTGTTAGAAAACGAAGGTATAGTTGTAAAAGAGAATCAAATTATAGATTTTGACAAAGTTCTTTGGAATCCTTCCGCCGAACTATAAATTAATTTTAACACATAAAAAAACCTATCAAATTAATGATAGGTATTTTAACTAATTTAAACATTTCTATTTTTCTAGCAAGTCGATTTAAATTTTTCTAAATTTTCCAGACCAAGTTAGTCCTTCTAAATTAGATTCATAATATATTCTAGTTCCTTTAATTTTTACAATTTCAGTATCCATTTTAGTACCAACTTCAAAAGGAAGATTATCTTTATTGATGTCTATAATCTCTAAAGTATATTTATTTTCTGCAGACCATTCTATCTTTGCCTTTATATATTCATTATTAGCGTGGTACTCTGTGTAGTAACCGTCTTTTATTTCTACGATTACTTCATTTCCTTTGCTTGAATAAACATATTTACCTTCTTCTAAAACTGTTTCTTTAATTTCTAAGGACTTAGAGTTTGAATTTGGTAATTCAGTTTGGTAGTAGTTACTTGTTTCGTTAGAAGCAACGTCAGATTGTTGCGCTTGTAATGTTTGGAAGCCAAAAAAAAGTATGAAGGCTGTACAGGTTAATTTTAATATTTTAGATTTCATAATAAATGGGGGATTTTAAATGTTTCTTTCTTTAAAAATACACCACAAAGTTAATTACCCATTAAAGTTTATTTGTTACATAATTTTCTTGTTTTATTATATTATTTTAAGATTACTATATAGCACAACAATAATAGGGGTTTCTTTTTTATCTTATGTATTTGAATAATATAAAAAAAGGTCTATCATTTTCATGATAGACCTTTATTAACAAATTAGAACATTTCTATTTAAACAATTTATTAATCAATTTTTAAGAATTTTCCAGACCAAGTTAATCCTTCTAAATTAGATTCGTAATAAAATTTGTTTCCTTTAACTTTAATAATTTCTGTTTCCATAACAGTACCTTCTTTAAAAGGTAAGTTTTCTTTATGAATTTCTGTAACTACCAGTTTGTAATTGTTTTCTGAAGACCAACTTATGCTTGCTTTAATAAATTCGTCTTTACCATGGTATTCTGTATAGTAACCATCTTTAATTTCTACAACAACCTCTTTACCTTTGTTGTTATACGTATATCTTCCTTCTTCTAAAACTGTTTCTTTAATTACCTTTTTGTCTTCCGGATCTATGCTAATGGTAGTTTTAGTAAAAGTTAAATTATTGTTTGCGTCATTAGAATTCATTGCAATATCTTGAGCATTTGAAATATTTATTCCTAAAAATAATAATGCAATGAAAGTTGTCGTTTTAATTGTTGTGTTTTTCATAATGTAGGGGGTTTGGTGTTAAATGAATTAACACTCAAGGGTTAATTTGAGTTTAGGGTTATTTATTAAGTTGTTTTTAAAGGTTGTCTTTTTTTAAGTACTTTGTGGTCTAAGAGGTCCAAGAAGTTAAAGCTAAAATACTTAATTTTAATAAGGGGGCTTTTCATAATTTGGGGGTTTTGTTGTTCTCAAAACTAAAGATAAACAAATTTTTATTATTGTAAAAAATCGTAATAAAAATTTTTTTTGATGAAAAAAAATAAAAATGCTTTATTTTAGAATAGATATTGAGTATCCCCAAGCTTTAATTTCTAAACAGTAAGCTGTATCTTTGCAATCAAGATTAAATAAAGATAAGACGTGAGTTTTAAGAAGCAAGATATATATAAGGCACTAGAAACTATTACTGCGCCAGGAGAAGGTAAAAGTTTAATAGAAAACAATAATATTACCAATGTTGTTACTTTTGGTAATGAAGTAGAAGTAGATGTAACCATTAGCAACCCAACATTACAAGCAAAAAAGAAAATTGAGTCAGAAATTTCTAAAGCTATAAAAACAATTGTTTCAGAAGAAATAACTGTAAAGGTTAATGTTAAGGTAGAAAAACCGGCAGTTAAAGAAAACCCGAATCAAATTAGAGGTAAAGAAATTCCTAACATAAAAAACATAATTGCTATTGCCTCTGGTAAAGGTGGTGTAGGTAAATCTACAATTACAGCAAATACCGCTATTTCTTTGGCTAAAATGGGCTTTAATGTAGGTGTTTTAGATGCAGACGTTTACGGTCCGTCGCAACATATTATGTTCGATGTAGAAAAGCAAAAACCACTTTCTGTTAATGTAGATGGTCGTTCTAAAATGAAACCAATCGAAAATTACGGAGTAAAATTATTATCGTTAGGTTTTTTTACAAATCCAGATCAAGCAGTTATTTGGCGTGGGCCAATGGCTTCTAAAGCATTAAACCAATTAATTTTTGATGCAGATTGGGGTGAATTAGATTTTCTATTGATAGATTTACCACCAGGAACAGGAGATGTGCATTTATCTATAGTACAAGCACTACCAATTAATGGTGCTATAGTTGTTAGTACGCCACAAAATATTGCTTTAGCAGATGCCAAAAAAGGAGTTGCAATGTTTCAGCAAGAAAATATAAATGTGCCAGTTTTAGGAATTATAGAAAACATGGCATATTTTACACCAGAAGAGTTACCAAACAATAAATATTATATATTTGGGCAAGATGGTGCAAAAAATTTAGCAGAAGATATAAATACCAAGTTTTTAGGAGAAATTCCTTTAGTACAAAGTATTAGAGAATCTGGTGATGTTGGTCATCCGGTAGCATTACAAAACGGAACAATTTTAGAAGAATCTTTTAACGAGATTACTAAAGAAATGGTTTCAGAATTATTAAAAAGAAACGAAAACTTACCGCCAACAGAAGTTGTTAGAATAACAACAATGAGTGGTTGTAGTACAAAATAAATTCATTTTATATGACAGCACAAGAAACATTAGATAATGTAGAAAAAGCGTTAGAAGAAATTCGCCCTTTTTTAATGAGTGATGGCGGTAATATTAAACTTTTATCTATAGAAGATGCTATAGTTAAAGTACAATTAGAAGGTGCTTGCACGGGTTGTTCTGTAAACCAGATGACCTTAAAAAATGGTGTAGAAGCAACAATAAAAAAGTATGCGCCGCAAATAGAAGAAGTTATAAATGTAGCGTAAACTGATAAAAATCAGTTTTTAAATTAAAGCAATAAAATAATTTTGGGCGTTACCTAAAAAGGTCGGGCTTTTGCACTCGATTTTTTTACAGAAAAAAGTAAAAAAGAGCTCAAACAAATGCTGCAATCCCTAACGCAAACAACAAAAATAAAAGCCTCACAAGAATAAAACTTTGTGAGGTTTTAAAACATAAAAAAAGAATGATTACTACAGATATCTTAATAATAGGAGCAGGACCAACAGGTTTGTTTACCGTTTTTGAAGCAGGTTTGTTAAAGCTGCGTTGTCATTTAATTGATGCTTTGCCACAACCTGGCGGGCAATGTTCAGAAATTTATCCGAAGAAACCTATTTATGATATACCTGCTTATCCAGAAATTTTAGCAGGAGATTTAACCGAAAAATTAATGGAGCAAATAAAACAATTTGAGCCAGGTTTTACGTTAGGGGAAAGAGCAGATACTGTAGAAAAACAAGAAGATGGTACTTTTGTTGTTACCACAAATAAAGGTACAAAACACCATGCAAAAGTAGTAGCGATTGCGGGTGGTTTAGGTTCTTTTGAGCCAAGAAAACCGCCTATTCCTAATATTATAGATTTTGAAGATAAAGGTGTCGAATATATTATTAGAGACCCAGAATTTTATAGAGATAAAAAAGTAGTAATTTCTGGTGGTGGAGACTCTGCTTTAGATTGGTCTATTTTTTTAACAGATGTAGCGTCTTCTGTAACTTTAATTCATAGAAGAAACGAATTTAGAGGTGCTTTAGATTCTGTAGATAAAGTACAAGAGTTAAAAGATGCCGGTAAAATTAAATTAATAACACCAGCAGAAGTTAAAGGTATTATTGGTAAAGATAAAGTAGAAGGTGTTTCTGTAGTTAGAAAAGGCGAAGAACCTTTTATAATAGAAACAGATCACTTTATTCCTTTATTCGGATTGTCTCCAAAATTAGGGCCAATTGCAGATTGGGGTTTAGAAATTGAAAAAAATGCCATTAAAGTTAACAACGCATTAGATTACCAAACAAATATACCGGGTATTTATGCCATTGGAGATGTAAACACATATCCAGGTAAATTAAAGCTAATTCTTTGTGGTTTTCACGAGGCAACTTTAATGTGTCAAAGCGCTTATAAAAGAATATTTCCTGATAAAAAGTATGTGATGAAATATACAACAGTTGGCGGAATTGATGGTTTTGATGGTACAAGAAAAGAAGCGCCAAAGGCAGTTGTTAAAAAGATTGACTAAGAAATAATCGTTTATTTAAATTTAATAAAGGAGACTTTAAGTAATATTATTCGTAGATTTTTAGTCTATTGTAATATTCCTTAAAATCTCCTTTCCTTTTTGTATATTTGTGTAGTTCACTAAATCGATTGAGATGTATTCAGATTTACTTTCGCACCTAAAATTTCTTATCAAACGCAATCCAGAATAGTTATTCTTAAACCTTTATTTTAATCAATTTTATTAAATTAAATTTAAGAAAAACATGCCTTTTTACCATAAATTAGGAGAAATTCCTCCAAAAAGACACACACAGTTCCGTAAAGAAGACGGTAGTTTGTATTACGAACAATTGTTTGGTACTATTGGTTTCGACGGAATGTCTACCAATAGTTATCATGAACATAGACCAACAATGGTCAAAGAAATACGCAAGCAATATTCTGTAAAACCAAAAATTGCAAAAGCAAATAATATTCAATCTTATAGATTTAGAGGATTTCAAGTTCCTCCAGAAAACGATTATTTAGAAAGTAGAAAAGTAGTACTAACAAACTCTGATTGTAATATTATTTTATCTGCACCAAAACAATCTACTAAAGAATATTTTTACAAAAATACAGATGCAGATGAGGTAATTTTTATTCATAAAGGAACCGGAAAATTAAGAACGCATTTAGGAAACTTAGATTTTAAATACGGTGATTATTTAGTGATTCCGCGTGGCGTTATTTATAAATTAGATTTCGATGATGAAAACAACAGACTATTTATTGTAGAATCATATTCGCCGGTTTACACACCAAAACGTTATAGAAATTGGTTTGGCCAGTTGTTAGAACATTCACCGTTTTGTGAACGAGATTTAAGAAGACCTTACGAATTAGAAACAAATAATGAACTTGGCGATTTTTTAATCAAAGTAAAAAAACAAGGTGAAATTATAGAAATGGTATACGCTTCGCATCCTTTTGATGTAGTTGGCTACGACGGATATAATTTTCCGTATGCATTTTCTATTCACGATTTTGAGCCAATAACAGGTCGTATTCATCAACCGCCACCAGTACACCAAACTTTCGAAACAAATGCATTTGTAATTTGCAGTTTCGTGCCACGTTTGTACGATTATCATCCAAATTCAATTCCTGCACCTTACAACCATAGTAATATAGATTCCGACGAAGTTTTGTATTACGTAGATGGCGATTTTATGAGTAGAAATGACATCGATCAAGGTCATATTTCCTTGCATCCAGCCGGAATTCCTCATGGTCCACACCCAGGAACTACGGAAAAAAGTATAGGTAAAACAAAAACCGAAGAATTGGCGGTTATGGTAGACACTTTTAAACCTTTAATGGTTACAGAAGAAGCCATGAAAATTGCCGATGAAGATTATTATAAATCTTGGTTAGAATAAAATAAACATTAGAAGCTATTTCCTGCTTTCCGTTATATCTTTTTTAAGAAAAATAAAAAAGGATGTCACTTCAATCAGGGCTAAACATATTGCTAACAATTAGCACAAACAAAACATTAAAATCATCTCAAGATGGCAAAAGAAATAAAATCAGTAAACTACGGTTTAGAAAAAATATTTGAAGGA
>JAHDHO010000142.1 GCA_020631275.1 Polaribacter sp.
TCTGGTTTTGCAAATGTAATTAACGCCATGAGAACTTGTGGTAAATTAATAGTTGGTAGAATTCAAGGTAAAACAGTTGGCGGCGGTGTAGGTATTGCTGCTGCTTGCGATTATGTTTTAGCAACAGAAAGTGCCTCGATAAAATTATCAGAATTTACAATTGGTATTGGTCCTTTTGTTATAGAACCTGCAGTTTCTAGAAAAATTGGTATTTCTGGTACAGCAGAATTAACTTTAGATGCTACAAGCTGGAAAAATGCCTATTGGGCAAAAGAAAAAGGTTTGTATGCTAAAGTTTTAGAAAATCAGAAAGAATTAGATCAAGAAGTAGACATTTTAACATTTAAATTGGCTAGTTATAATCCTGCTGCTTTAGCAGAAATGAAAAAAGCTTTATGGAAAGGTACAGAAAATTGGACTAAATTATTAGAAGAAAGAGCTGCCGTTTCTGGTGAATTGGTTTTATCAGATTTTACAAAGAAAGCACTGTCTAAATTCATATAATAATTCTTTTCATGAAAATTGTTACTACAAATATTGGCGAAAAAAAAGATATTAACTGGAAAGGTAAAACTGTAACTACAGGTATTTTTAAATATCCTGTTGATAAACCTATTTTTTTAGATATTGAAGAAGTAAAAGAAGATGCAATTTGTGATAGAGAGCACCATGGTGGCGTTTTACAAGCGGTTTATGGATATTCTTTAAAACATTACGCATACTTTAAAGAGTTATATCCTGATTTAAATTTTGATATGGGGATATTTGGTGAGAACTTAACACTAGATAATTTAGATGAAACAAAAATACATCAAGGAGACACTTTTAAAGTCGGCGAAACAGTTTTAGAGGCTACCGTTCAAAGAAATCCTTGTATGAAATTAGGAATTCGTTTTAACGATATGAAAATTGTTAAACAATTTTGGAATACAACCTACTGCGGTGTTTATTTTAAAGTACTTAAAACAGGTTTTGTAAAAGCGGGTGATGTTTTCGAACAAATAAAATCGTGTCCAGAAAATCCTACAATTGCAGATTTATATATTGCTAAAAGAGCAGCAAAAGGTATTTAAAACTTATAAAGTTTCCTCTTTTTTATGAAGAAATCTTGTTAATTTCATAGAAAGATCTAATAAAATAATTTTAGCATTTCCGTTTCTTTCTATATGATACATTGCATCATTTAGCTCTTTTTCAATTTCTAAAATGTTACCAGCATGTACAAAAGGCGCAAATTTAGAAAGGTCGAAATTTGTTTTAGTTTCCATAAAAACCAAATTGTCACTTTTGTAATTAAGTAGCAAAGCTTGTCTAAAAAACTGTAAACAATACTCTAAAAATCGTTTTTGAGTTTCTCTACCTGTTTTGGCAATTGTTTCAGACCACTCTATTAATTGCTGCACAACAGCAGCGTTTCCTTTGGCTCTAAATGCGGTACGAATCCAAGCGATAAACCATTCTTCGAAAACCATGTCAGAAGAGTCATTATGTAATAAATGTACAGCTTTATTGTAATTACCTTCTGCTTGATGCGCAATTTTAGCGGCTTCATTTTCAGAGCAATTTTCTCTTTCAATTAAAGCATTTGCAATATCACTCTCACTTAAAGCAGGAAAATGTAAAGCCTGACATCTAGATTTTATTGTATTTATTATTTGTTCCTCACTTTCTGTAATTAGTAAAAAAACAGTTTTGTTTGGTGGCTCTTCTATCAATTTTAAAAGCTTATTAGATGCCGCGATATTCATTTTTTCTGCCATCCAAATAATCATCACTTTAAAACCACCTTCGTAAGATTTTAACTGTAATTTTTTTACAACAGCTTCTGCTTCATCTACACCAATATTACCTTGTTTGTTTTCTACACCAATAAATTGCAACCAATTAAAGAGACTTCCGTAAGGATGATTTTTTGTAAAATCTCGCCAATCTTCTAGAAATAAATTACTAACCGCATGTTTTTTTACCGTGTTGTTTGTGGTTACCGGAAAAGCGAAATGTAAATCTGGGTGTTGTAGTTTTTCGCATTTAATATTACAGGCTTCTTTATTATCAGAAAAATTACATAATAAATATTGCGCATAAGCAATAGCCATTGGTAAAGTACCGCTACCTTCTTTTCCTACAAATAATTGAGCATGTGGTATTCTTCCATTTTTTGCAGAAACCTGCAAATGGTTTTTTATGTGATCTTGACCTATAACTTGGTTAAAAAGCATAAGCAAATATAAGTGTTTCTTAAATTTTTAATTAGAAATTTTTGTATTTTTAATGATTACAAAAATCAAAATTAAGTATGAAAAAGTTTTTACAAATAGCAAACGGTATTGCCTTTGTAGCTATGGTGTTTATAAATTATTTATCAAATACAGGTGCTTTGAATAATACAACTATAGGTACTGTGTCTAAAAATTTAAATACTTTATTTACACCTGCTGGTTATGCTTTTTCTATTTGGGGGATTATATATTTACTTTTGTTTGGGTTTGTAATCTATCAAGGTAGAAGTCTTTTTGTAATCGTAAAAAACAACAGCTTTGTAGATAAAATAGGTTTCTGGTTTTTAATTTCTTGTTCCGCAAATATTGCTTGGATTTTTTGTTGGATTTACGAATTTACCGGTTTGTCTTGTATTTGTATTTTTATTTTACTCTTTTCTATTTTAAAAATTGTTTTGAATAATAAAATGGAAATTTGGGATGCACCTTTATCAATTATATTTTTTCTTTGGTGGCCTTTTGTAATATATGCTGGTTGGGTAACGGTAGCAAGTATTGCAAATGTATCATCATATTTAGTGAAAATAAATTGGTCTGGTTTTGGAATTTCTCCCGAAATTTGGACGATTATTCTAATAATTATTGCAACAACAATTAACTTAATAGTTACATGGTCTAGAAACTTAAGAGAGTTTGCCTTAGTTGGTGCCTGGGCTTTAATAGCAATTGGGGTTGCCAATAAAAACAATACTATAGAAACAATTGCTTTTGTAGCAGCTGCTATATTAATTTTAAGCAGCACTTTGCACGCATACCAAAATAGAGCTACCAGCCCTGTTAATAAACTTAAAAATAAGTTTAAATCTTAAATTGGTACTAGAGTAAAATTTACGCAAACGATATCTTAAATTTTAAGCAATCAATTTCTATAAACCTAAAGATTTAGGTATTTTTGTTAAAAACAAACAACAATGAAAACACTAAAAGATTTTAATTTCGAAAATAAAAAAGCAATAATTCGTGTAGATTTTAACGTGCCTTTAAATGATAAATTTGAAGTTACAGACACTACAAGAATTCAAGCAGCTAAATCTACAATTATAGATATTTTAGAACAAGGAGGAAGTTGTGTTTTAATGTCTCACTTAGGAAGACCAAAAGGATTTCAAGAAGAATTTTCTTTAAAGCATATTGTTAAGTCTGTTGTAGATATTATAGGCTGTAATGTTAAGTTTGTAGAAGATTGTGTAGGAGAAAAGGCCGAAGCAGCAGTTGCTAGCTTAGAGCCAGGAGAAATCTTATTATTAGAAAATTTACGTTTCTATTCAGAAGAAACTAAAGGTGATATTGCATTTGCAGAGAAATTATCTAAATTAGGAGATGTTTACGTAAATGATGCATTTGGAACAGCACACAGAGCACATGCATCTACAACAATAATTGCACAATTTTTTGAAGAAAATAAATGCTTTGGAAATTTATTAGCTAGAGAAATAGAAAGTATAGATAAAGTATTAAATAATTCAGAAAAACCTGTACTGGCAATTTTAGGAGGTGCAAAAGTATCATCTAAAATTACAGTAATAGAAAATATTTTAGACAAAGTAGACCATCTAATTATTGGTGGTGGTATGAGTTTTACTTTTATTAAAGCAAAAGGCGGAAAAATAGGAAATTCTATTTGCGAAGATGATAAAATGGATTTGGCTTTAGATATTTTAAAGCAAGCAAAAGAAAAAGGAGTTGAGGTGCACATTCCTGTAGATGTTGTTGCTGCTGATGATTTTTCTAACGATGCGAATACACAAATCTGCGATATTGATAGTATTCCTGATGGTTGGGAAGGTGTAGATGCTGGACCAAAATCTAGAGAAATTTTTGATGTTGTTGCAAATAAGTGTAAAACTATTTTATGGAATGGACCGTTAGGTGTTTTCGAAATGGAATCATTTGCTGCAGGTACAGTTGCATTAGGGCACTCTATTGATAAAGCAACTAAAAACGGAGCTTTTTCTTTAGTAGGAGGTGGAGATTCTGTAGCTGCTGTTAAGCAATTTGGTTTTGCAGATAAAGTAAGTTATGTTTCTACAGGTGGTGGTGCTATGTTAGAAATGTTAGAAGGAAAAACATTACCAGGTATAGAAGCTATTTTAAAATAGTAACCTAATATATTTTATTGATAAGCGTATAATTTTAAAAATTATACGCTTATTGTTTTTTTATAGATTTAGCTTTAAATTCGTAAGCAATTTACTGTCGTAAATATTTAAATTAAGAGATACATTTTACATAAATGAAATACACAAAACTTGGTAATACATCGATAGAAGTTTCTAAAATCTGTTTAGGAACCATGACTTGGGGTAAACAAAACACGCAAGACGAGGCATTTGAACAAATGGATTATGCCTTAGAAAAAGGTGTAAACTTTTTTGATACTGCAGAATTGTATCCGGTACCAGCAACGCCAGAAACTTATGCAGAAACCGAAAGAATTATTGGTAATTGGTTTCAAAAAACAGGCAATAGAGAAAAAGTAGTTTTGGCAAGTAAAATTGCTGGTGGTGGCGATTATACAAAACATATTAGAACAGGGGGTTTTAATAGAAAAAATATTACAGAAGCTGTTGAAGCTAGTTTAAAAAGATTACAAACAGATTATTTAGATTTATATCAGTTGCATTGGCCAGATAGAGGTGTAAACTGTTTTGGTACTAGAGATTATCCTTACAAAACATCATCTAAAGAAGCAGAAAATCATTTAGAAATTTTAGAAACTTTAAATGAATTTGTAAAAGCTGGAACTATAAAAGCTATTGGACTTTCTAATGAAACTCCTTGGGGTACAATGAAGTATTTACAAGCTGCAGATTCAAATAATTTAGTAAGACCCGTTACAATACAGAATTCATATTCTATGATTCATAGAGCTTATGAATACGGAATGAGCGAGGTATCTTTAAGAGAAAATATTGGTTTATTGGCTTATTCGCCATTGGCGCAGGGTGTTTTATCTGGCAAATATTTAGACGGAAATAAACCAGAAGGAGCAAGAGGAACTTTGTTTCCTAGATTTATTGCTCGTTATATGGGCGATGGTTCTTTAGAAGCAGTTAAGAGGTATGAAACGATTGCGAAAAAGAACAATTTAACCTTGTCAGAATTATCACTTGCTTTTATCAATCAGTTACCGTTTGTAACTAGTAATATTATTGGAGCAACAAAAATGAGTCAGTTAAAAGAAAATATCAATTCAATAAATATTAATTTATCTGAAGATATTTTAAAAGAAATTGAAGCAGTACATGCAGCAATACCAAATCCTGCTCCTTAATTTATAGAGCTAAATATTAGCATAAAAAAAATCCGAAGTAATAGTTACTTCGGATTTTTTTATGATTAAAATGTAATTATTTCATTTCTAAAAGCTTTATTTCTGTAGCTTTAAATCTATCATTCTCTACAACACCAGTAACTTCTGCTTGTCTTATAACTTCACAAAAACCAGTGTGTTTGTCGTGTGCATCGCCAAAATCATCAATATTAAAACCATCTACAAAATAGGCTTTCTCATCAATTTTTACAGCTAAACTACAACCTTCTTCAGAATCTAAATCAAATTTGCATTGCCCACAAGAGATAGCTGCTACTTGTTTAACTTCTTTGTTATTAGAACAAGAAATTGTAAAAATTAAGATCGCTATTAAAAGTATTTTTTTCATAATTTACTTTTTAGTCCAAGAATCTCTTAAACCCACTATTTTATTAAACACTAAATTTTCTTTTGTAGAATCATCATCAACATTAAAATATCCCATTCTTTGAAACTGAAAACGCTCTCCTATTTTTGCCGTTTGTAAACTAGGCTCTAAGAAAGCTTCTATAATTTCTAAAGAATTTGGGTTGATAAACTCCATATAATCTTTGTCTTTGTGAGAATCTGGTGCTTCGTCTAAAAACAATCTATCGTAAGCTCTAACTTCTGCTTTAATAGCGTGTTTTACAGAAACCCAATGCAAAGTTCCTTTTACTTTACGCAAGCTTTCTGGTGTACCACTTCCAGATTTCGTTAACGGATCGTAAGTACATTGTATTTCTGTAATATTACCATCTGCATCTTTGGTGCAACTGTTAGCAGTAATAAAATAAGCATTTTTTAAACGAACTTCTTTTCCTAATTTAAGTCTAAAGAATTTTTTGTTTGCTTCTTCTCTAAAGTCTTCTCTTTCGATATAAATTTCTCTAGAAAAAGGAACCTTTCTACTACCAAAACCATCTTCATAATCATTGTAATTAGCGTCTAGTAATTCTTCTTCTCCTTCAGGATAATTAGTAATTACTACTTTTACAGGATCTAAAACAGCCATTACTCTAGGTGCGGTTTTGTTTAAATCTTCACGAATTTTAAATTCTAATAAAGCTACATCAATTACGTTTTCGCGTTTAGAAACACCAACGGTTTCTATAAAGCTTCTAATTGCTGCAGGTGTGTAACCACGTCTTCTTAAACCAGAAATTGTAGGCATTCTTGGGTCATCCCAACCAGATACAATTCCTTGCTCTACCAAAGTTAATAACTTACGCTTACTCATAATTGTATAGCTTAAGTTTAAACGAGAAAACTC
>JAHDHO010000143.1:0-391 GCA_020631275.1 Polaribacter sp.
TAGAGCGTCAGCCTTCCAAGCTGAATGTCGCCAGTTCGAACCTGGTCTTTCGCTCAAAAGCTTCATAAGAAATTATGAAGCTTTTTTTTTGATAAAAATTTGGCTAGTTTAAATTATTTTTTTGGCAGTTTATCTCCAAAAATTAACAAAAGGATAATTGGTATAGCTAATAACATAATTGTAGTTAAATTGTATTTAAATAAATATGTATTGAGACTAATAGTTAGAATAAACCCTCCTATTGCACCTCCTAAGTGCGCTGAATGCCCAACATTACCTACTTGATTTTTCATACCATAAATAGAATATATAATATAAGCGATACCAAAAATAAATCCTGGAATTGGTATTGGTATAAATAAAAGATAAATATTCATATCTGGATACAATA
>JAHDHO010000143.1:401-6840 GCA_020631275.1 Polaribacter sp.
CATCACTACTCTTTACCCAAACCCAACAAATAATTATATAATCATTAATACTTTCAACATCTTCATTGTTTTGATTATTAGATGTGTCATCGTCACTCTCTTTACTACAAGAATTGCAGGACAATAAAATAGCTGCAAAAATTATCCCAGAAACTGCTCCAGATGCTCCTACGGCACTATAATAAGGTTCTTTTTTATGTTCTTTCAAAGAATACAAACTACCCGCTAATAAACTTCCAAAATATATAATTAAGAAGTTAATAGTAGAAGTATTGTCTGTAACAATATCCCCAAAAATGTATAAAGCATACATATTTAAACCTAAGTGCAACCAATCTACATGCAAAAAACCAGATGTTAACATTCTCAATTTCTCTCCAGATAAAATTCTACTTACTTGAAACTTATATTTATCAAGAAACGCATATTCTTTAAAACCTTTTATGGATACCAAAACATTGGCAATCATTAAAACTAAAATAGCTCTATTTATATTTTCTATCATTTAACAAACTTAATAAAAACCGATAAGTATTTTATGTTTTCATTTTAAATATATATACGATATTTGCAACTATAAAACCTAAATATGCAATTCATAATATTTGCCATTAGCTATCCTTTAATCTGGTTACTTTCTAAATTACCAATGAGAATTTTATATATAAAGTCAGACTTTTTCTACTTTCTTATATACTATGTCTTTGGTTATAGAAAAAAGGTAGTTTTAGAAAATTTAGAAATGGCTTTTCCAGAGAAACCTACAGAAGAATTATTAATTATTAGAAAAAAATTCTTTAAACATTTGATGGATTTAATGATGGAAAGTGTGAAAGCTTTTTCTATTTCTGAAAAAGAAATTCTAAAACGTTATACATATGAAAATCCAGAGTTAGTAAATAAATATGCTAAAGAAGGTAAAAGTATTGCACTAGTTGGTGCACATCAAGCTAATTGGGAGTGGTCTACAAGTTTACCTAAAGTATTAAATATTGATGTATATGGTGCTTATACTAAACTTAATAATAAGTACTTTGAAAAAAAGGTTAGAGATTCTAGGGAAAAATTTGGGGTAATTGGATACAAAACTTCAGAAATGGTTAGAGGTATGCAACAACGGTTTTCTAATAAAGATCAAGGCGCATATATTTTATTAAGTGATCAATCACCACAACCACATAAAACATATTATTGGAGAGATTTTTTTAACATTAAAGTTCCGGTACATACGGGTGCAGAAATGCTTGCAAAAAGATTTGATTTAGTTGTAATAAATTACGTGACTAGAAAAGTTAAAAGAGGATATTATAAAACCGAATTTCAATTGATTACAGAAAACCCTAAAGATTTTGATAATTATCAAATTACAGATTTATATACCGAATTAACAGAAAAAAACATTTTAAATCAACCGGAATTCTACCTTTGGTCTCACAAAAGATTCAAACATAGAGATAAAGTTCCGGCTGATTTTTTATAGACTATAGATTAAACCACTCTTTCACTAAGCTATGTTCTATTGGTGTAACAGATTTATGTGAATAATCATTCTTTATACTATCGTATACATAATCTTTAGACCATTCTTCTATGTGTAAAGAAAGTTCTTTTAAAGAATTACAAACAAAATCTAATTCTTTATTTGTTATTGTTGGATGAACAGATAAACGAACCCAACCTGGTTTTTGCGTATTACAACCATGTAAAATTTCGTCTTTAATTCTATTAGAAGTTTCTTGATCGACATTTAATAAATAATGACCATAAGTTCCTGCACAAGAACAACCACCCCTAGTTTGAATTCCAAAACGGTCATTTAAAAGCTTTACTACAAGGTTAAAATGATAATTTTCAAAATAAAAAGAAAAAATACTTAATCTATCTTTATGATTTGGTGCTAAAATATTAACCCCATTTAAACTCTCTAAAGTGTTAAAAACTAATTTATTAATTTCATCTTCTCTCGCTTTAATTTTATCTGTACCCATTTCTTCTTTCAATTGTATTGAAAGTGCAATTCTAATTGTTTGTAAAAAAGCTGGTGTTCCGCCATCTTCTCTAGTTTCAACATCATCAAAATAATCATGTTGACCCCAAGGATTTGTATAACTTACCGTTCCGCCACCTGGGTTATCTGGAATTGTATTTTTATACAAGCTTTTATTAAAAATTAATACACCAGAGCTTCCTGGTCCTCCTAAAAATTTATGAGGAGAAAAGAAGACAGCATCCAAATATTCATCTGCTTCCTTCGGATGCATATCAATATCTACGTAAGGACCACTACACGCAAAATCAACAAAACATAAACCATTATATTTATGTATTAATTTTGCTACTTTATGATAATCGGTTTTGATACCAGTTACATTAGAACAAGATGTTATAGAAGCTATCTTAATTTTTCTGTGTTCGTGTTTCTTAATACTTTTTTCAAAACTTTCTAAACAGACTAAACCTTCATTATTGCAAGGTACAACTTCTACATCTGCAATAGTTTCTAGCCAAGAAGTTTGATTAGAATGATGTTCCATATGAGATATAAAAACAATTGGTCTTATTTCTTCTGGTAATTCTGTGTAATTTTTTAAACTTTCGGATACTTTTAACCCTAAAATCCTTTGAAACTTATTTACAACGCCAGTCATACCAGAACCCGAAGTTATTAATACATCGTTTTCATTTGCGTTCACATGACGCTTAATAATTTTTCTAGCTTCATGATAAGCCAATGTCATTGCAGCACCAGAAGTAGATGTTTCTGTGTGTGTATTGGCAACAAAAGGCCCAAACTTATGCAACAATTTATCTTCTATAGGATGATATAACCTTCCGCTTGCTGTCCAATCTGTATATATTAAATTTTGCAAACCATAAGGAGATTCAAATTTTTGGTTTATACCAACTATATTTTCTCTAAACTTATTAAAATATGCTTCTAAATTCATTGTAAACTGTTTTAAAAAATTCTGAATCTTCCTCCTATTAATATATTATTCTCGAAAAAATAAAAACTTTGAGATGCAGAATCTGCAGTACTTAAAGAGGTTTTAATATCTGGCATGTTTATATAACCAACTTTATAATCTGATTGAATATAAAAATGTTTTAAAAATGTAATATTTACCCCAGCTCCAATAGAAACTCCCCAACCAGATAAATGAAAGTTATCATGTCTTTCTTTACCCAAAAGTGATGTATCTGTTCTTGGGTATAAACCTCCTACTCCTATTCCTTCTGTTAAATTTATTTGAAGGTTCTTTAAATCCAATCCGAACCAATGATCAATATTATCAAATCTTTTAACTTCTACATTTACATAATTTAAACCATCTGTGTGCTCAAATCTTAAAAAGTCTTCTGTTAGTTGTATATTCTGATTGTTGTAGGTACCATCATACTTTGCATTACCTATATTAATATTACCATTTATAGTTACATTTTGATCATTATTAACAACATATTTCATGTGATCTACACCAATTGAAACTGTATAATTTTCTTTAAAAAAATAACCTATTCTATAGTTATTCTGTGGAATTGTTATATTACCAGGATTAAAATAATTATGTACAGAAAATTTAGTTGGTCTATCTTGTGCTTTAACATCAGATAATGTAAAATCATAATCTTTCCCTTTAAAACGGATGTCAGAATCTGTATAACTAGACCAATTCCATCCCCAGTAAACAAAAAATTTACCTTTATTTACTACCTTATTTTTCTTAGAAAACTTTTTATTTTGTTGTCCTAAAACAGTAACCGAACTAAATAATAGTATCGTTAAAACTATAATGTTTTTTTTCAATCTAAATTATTTTTAAATAATTGCTTTAATTTCATTTATAAATCTTTCTGCTAAATTATCTGCTGCTGCTTGCGATTTAGCTTCTGTGTAAATTCTAATAATAGGCTCTGTATTCGATTTTCTTAAATGTATCCACTCATCAGCAAAATCAATTTTTACACCATCAATAGTGTTAACATCCTCATTTTTATAAGTTGTTGCCATTGTTTCTAAAATAGCATCAACATTAATTTCTGGAGTTAATTGAATTTTATTTTTACTCATAAAATAACTTGGGTAAGAATCTCTTAATTCTTTACAAGACATTTTAATATTTGCTAAATGACTTAAAAATAATGCAACACCAACTAAAGAATCTCTACCGTAATGAGAAGCAGGATAAATAATTCCTCCATTACCTTCTCCACCAATTACAGTATTGGTTTCTTTCATTTTAATAACAACATTAACTTCTCCGACTGCAGACGCTGTATAAGTTCCGCCATGTTTTTCTGTAACATCTCTTAGTGCTCTAGAAGAGGATAAGTTAGAAACCGTATTTCCACCACCTAATTTTCCTAGCACATAATCTGCGCAAGCAACTAAGGTATACTCTTCCCCAAACATAGATCCATCTTCAGAAATTAAAGCTAATCTATCTACATCTGGATCTACTACAATACCAAAATCTGCCTTTTCTTTTACAACTAATTCAGAAATATCTGTTAAATGCTCTTTTAAAGGTTCAGGGTTATGCGGAAATTCTCCGTTTGGTGTACAATACAATTCTATACATTCTACGTTTAATTCTTTTAACAAAGCGGGTATAAAAATTCCTCCGGTAGAATTTACACCATCTACAACAACTTTAAAGTTTGCTTTCTTAATAGCTTCTACATCTACCAACTCTAAATTTAATACCTCTTGTATATGCTTTTCTAAATAAGAACTGTCTTTAGAATACAGACCTAAATCGTCTACATCTGCAAATTCAAAATCTTCGCTTTCTGCCAATGCTAAAATTTTTTCTCCTTCAGATCCATTTAAGAATTCTCCTTTTTCATTTAGTAATTTTAACGCATTCCATTGTTTTGGGTTGTGAGATGCTGTTAAAATAATTCCTCCATCGGCATTTTCTAAAGGAACTGCAACTTCTACTGTTGGAGTTGTAGACAAACCTAAATCTACTACATCTATACCTAAACCAACTAATGTGTTGGCAACCAAACTAGAAATCATTTTACCAGAAATACGAGCATCTCTACCAACTACAACAGTTATTTTATCTTTATTAGGGTTTCTATTTTTGATAAATGCACCATAAGCAGATGCAAATTTCACTGCGTCTATAGGTGTTAAATTATCTGCTGTTTTTCCGCCAATTGTTCCTCTAATTCCTGATATTGATTTTATAAGTGTCATTATATATTTTGTCTTTATTATAGATATACAAAGATAAATTTATTAAATGGTTCTCTAAAATAAATTAACATGTACTGCCTTTATAGTTTGCGAATTACTATCAAGTAGTTACGTTAGGGATTGAAGCATTTGTTTGAGCTCTTTTGTGAAGTATGAACAAAAAGCGAGTGCGTAAAGCCCGACCTGAAAGGTAACGCCCAAAAAATAGAAATAAAAAAGCCGATGCAAAAATGCATCGGCTTTTAGATATTATAAATATCGGCTTGCTAAAAAAGAATTATTTCTTTTTGTTACCAGCTTCCATTTTTTCTTTAAGAGCTGCTAAACCACCTATGTCTCCAAGTGTAGTTTTTTCTGCGTCTGCAGATTTTTTAACTGCTGCTTTTACATTTCTCTTTTCTTCTTCTCTAAAGATAGAAGTATGAGATACTACAACTCTTCTGTATTCTTTAGAAAATTCTAAAACTACAAATTCGATTGTATCTCCTTTTCCTAGTTTAGAACCATCTTCTTTTTCTAAGAATCTTGTTGGTGCAAAACCTTCTACTCCATCAGCAAAAGTTACAACTGCTCCTTTATCATTCTTTTCTTTGATTGTTCCTTCGTGTGTAGAACCAATTGCATACGTAGCTTCATGAGCATCCCAAGGGTTATCTTGAGTTTGCTTATGACCTAAGTTTAACTTTCTGTTCTCTACATCTAATTCTAATACTTGTACTTCTAATTTGTCTCCAACAGTAACAAAGTCTGATGGATGCTTAATTTTCTTAGTCCAAGATAAGTCAGAAATATATACTAAACCATCAATTCCTTCTTCTAATTCTACAAAAACACCAAAGTTAGTGTAATTTCTTACAGTACCTGTATGTGTAGAACCTACTGGGAATTTAGTTGTAATATCTGTCCAAGGATCTGGGTGTAATTGTTTGATACCAAGAGACATTTTTCTGTCTTCTCTATCTAAAGTTAAAACTTGCGCTTCTACTTTATCACCAACTTTTACGAAATCTTGTGCAGAACGTAAGTGAGTTGACCAAGACATTTCAGAAACGTGAATTAACCCTTCTACTCCTTGCTCTACTTCTACAAATGCACCGTAATCTGCAATTACTACAACTTCTCCAGTTACTTTATCACCAACTTTTAAGTCAGTATCTAAAGCTTCCCAAGGATGTGCAGATAATTGTTTTAATCCTAATTGGATTCTAGACTTGTTATCATCAAAGTCTA
>JAHDHO010000144.1 GCA_020631275.1 Polaribacter sp.
CCAAGATTAATTTATGAAATTCCACCAGCAATTGCAAAAGCAGCAATGGATTCTGGAGTAGCTTTAGAACCAATTTCAGATTGGGATAGATATAGAGAAGAATTAATGGAGCGTTCGGGATCTGGTAGTAAAGAAATTAGACTTTTACATAACAGAGCAAAAAGTAATCCTAAACGCGTGGTTTTTGCAGAAGCAGATCATTTAGATGTTTTAAAAGCAGCACAAAGAGTTCACGAAGAAAAATTAGGAAAAGTAATTTTATTAGGACGTAAAGAAGTAATTCTAGAACTTAAAGAAGAAATCGGGTTTACTGCAGATGTGCAAATTATAGATCCTAAAACAGACGAAGAAAAAGAAAGAAGAATCCGTTTTGGAGAAGCTTACTGGAAAACACGTCAAAGAAAAGGTAGAACCTTTTCTGAAGCTAAAAAATTAATGCGAGAACGTAATTATTTTGCAGCTATGATGGTAAACGAAGGTGAAGCAGATGCTTTAATTACGGGTTATTCTAGACCTTACCCTACGGTTGTAAAACCAATGTTAGAGTTAATAGAAAGAGACAAAGATGTAACAAAAATTGCAGCTTGTAACTTAATGCTTACCAAACAAGGTCCTTTGTTTTTAGCAGATACAACTATCAACCAAAACCCTTCAGCTAAAGAATTGGCAAAAATTGCGCAAATGACAGGTAAGTTTGTAAACATGTTTGGTATGAAACCAAATATTGCAATGTTGTCTTATTCTAACTTTGGATCATCTAGTTCTGAAACTTCTAAAAAAATTAGAGAAGCGGTATCTTACATTCATCGTCACTTTCCAGAAACAGTAATAGACGGAGAAGTACAAGCAGATTTTGCTTTAAATTCTGAAATGCTTGCTAAAGAATTTCCGTTTTCTAAACTAAATGGTAAAAAAGTAAATGTTTTAATTTTTCCTAACTTAGAATCTGCAAATATTACTTACAAATTGTTAAAGCAAGTAGAAGGTGCAGAATCTATTGGACCCGTAATTTTAGGTTTTAACAAACCGGTACATATTTTACAGTTAGGTTCTAGTGTAGATGAGATGGTAAATATGGCAGCTTTGGCTGTTGTAGATGCGCAACAAAAAGAAAAAAGAAACAACAAATAAAAAATAGTATTTTAGAAGCCTGAAAAAGATAATTTTATGATTACACAAGTTAGAGGAAGACTCGTAGAAAAAAGCCCAACCGAAGTTGTAGTAGATTGTAATGGCGTTGGTTATTTGCTTCATATTTCTCTAAATACATATACTGCATTGCCTGCAGATGAAAATATAGTTTTGTATACGCATCTTTCTATAAGAGAAGATGCGCATACACTTTTTGGGTTTATCAATAAAACTGAAAGAGCTGTATTTAAATTCTTAATTTCTGTATCTGGTGTTGGGCCTAGTATTGCTAGAACAATGTTGTCTTCTATGACTTCGGAAGAAATACAACAAGCAATAGCATCAGAAAATGTTAAATTAATACAATCTGTAAAAGGTATTGGGGCAAAAACAGCCCAAAGGGTTATTGTAGATTTAAAAGATAAAATCTTAAAGACTTTCGATATTGACGAAGTTTCTGTAACTGCAAGCAATACAAACAAAGAAGAAGCGTTATCTGCTTTAGAAGTTTTAGGCTTTCAAAGAAAACAATCAGATAAAATAATAACAGCAATTTTAAAAGAACATGCAGATGCTTCTGTAGAAAAAATTATAAAATTAGCCTTAAAAAGTTTATAATCAATTGGGTACAATTTTTAAAAATACGTTTTTATTAATAACAATTATCTTAACGGTAAGTTTATCTACTTATGCTCAAGATACTACAGAAAAAGACTCAACAAAAGTTAACAAAGACAACGTAGATTTACGCTACGATTTTAAAAGCACCCAAAAAGGTGGTTTATATTTAGATGATTTATCAAAAAAAGAAATCATTTTTGATAAGGTTTTAAACAAATATGTAATTGTAGAAAAAATTGGCAATTATTACACAAGAACTCCCATTTATTTATCGCCAAGAGAATACCAACAATATCGATTAAAAAGAGACATGTTGCTTTATTTTAAAGATAAAGTAAGTGCAACAAATGGTAAGAAAAAAGGATCTAAAGAAGCTCAAAAAGATTTATTACCAACTTATTATGTTAACAACAAGTTTTTCGAAACCATTTTTGGTGGTACAGAAGTTAAAGTAACACCAACTGGTAGCTTAAATTTAAAGTTAGGTTTTATTTATCAAAACACAGATAACCCTCAAATATCCGAAGAAAATAGAAGCAATTTTACTTTTGATTTTGATCAGCAAATAAACGCAAGTATTCGAGCTAAAGTTGGTACTCGATTAGAATTTACAGCAAATTACGATACGCAAGCTTCTTTCGATTTTCAAAATTTAGTTAAAGTTGGTTTCGAACCAAATGAAGACGATATTATACAAGGTCTAGAAGCAGGTAATGTTTCGATGCCAATTAAAAACTCTTTAATAAACGGAGCACAAAGTTTATTTGGTGTTAAAACCGATTTAAAGTTTGAAAACACCAATATTACTGCGGTCTTTTCTCAGCAAAACTCAGAAAGTAAAACTGTAGTTGCAGAAGGCGGTGCATCAATACAACCTTTCGAATTAAGAACTACCGATTACGATAATGACAGGCACTTTTTCTTATCGCAATATTTTATTGATAATTATGAAAATTCGCTTAAAAACTACCCATTAATTAATAGCCCAATAAATATAACAAGAGTAGAAGTTTGGATAACGAATAGAAACGCAAGTACAGAAGATTATAGAAGTATTGTTGCTTTTGCAGATATTGGCGAATCTGAAAACCAAGTTTTGGTTGATGAAAACGGTGTTGTATTAAACCCTGCAATTACGCAACCACAAGTTGCTGGTAATAATTTACCTTTTAATGGAGCAAACAGAATTGGTACAGAAATTATTCCTGCAGGTGGAATTCGAGATATTTCTATTGTTGATAGTTCTTTGCAACCCTACAACATGCAAAACGGAACTAATTATTCGGTTTTAGAAAATGCAAGAAAATTAGATGCAAATGAGTATCGATTAAATCCGCAATTAGGTTTTATTTCTTTAAATAGAAGATTAAACGATGGTGAAGTTTTAGCTGTTGCTTATGAATATACAGTAGCGGGTAATGTTACCGGAAATACAAAAAACTCTTTTAAAGTTGGTGAATTTTCTAACGATGGTATACAAGCACCAAACAATTTAGCTGTAAAATTATTACGCTCAGAAATTTTACAAACAAAAAGAACGAATGTAACTACCGGAGAAGACGAAGCTTTTCCTACATGGCGTTTAATGATGAAAAACGTGTATGCTTTAGGCGCTTTCCCGTTAACTCAAGATGGGTTTCGTTTCGAAATTCAGTATAGAGACGACCAAACAGGTATACCTTCTAATGTTTTACAAAACGCTGCAACAGCTGGTATTTCTAACTTACCTTTATTACAAGTACTAAAACTAGACCAATTAGATCAAAGTCAATTTAGATCCCCAGATGGTTTTTTCGATTATGTTGAAGGGATTACTGTAAATTCTGAAAACGGATTTATCTTTTTTCCAGAACCAGAACCTTTTGGTAACGATTTGGCAGACGAATTAACAAACCCTTCTGATGCAAATTTTATATTTAAAGAACTGTATTTAAACACTAAAATAAACATCAAAAACAATTTTCAAAATAAAGATAAGTACTTTTTAAAGGGATATTTTAAATCAGAAAATTCTGGCGGAATACCAATTGGCGCATTTAATGTTCCTAGAGGTTCTGTAAGGGTTTCTGCTGGCGGAAGACAGTTGGTAGAAGGTGTCGATTATGTTGTAGATTATTCTTTAGGAAGAGTACAAATCATCGATCCGGGTTTACAAGCTTCTGGTGTACCAATTAGCGTTTCTACAGAAAATAATGCTGTATTTAATCAGCAAAGAAAAACGTTTTTTGGTATCGATGTAGAGCATAAATTTTCTGAAGATTTTGTGGTTGGTGCAACTTATTTAAATATCGAAGAAAGACCATTAACGCCTAAAGTTAATTTTGGTGCAGAACCTATTAACAACACCATGTTAGGTTTTAATTTTAATTATGCTACAGAAGTTCCATATTTTACGAAACTGGCAAACAAATTACCGTTTGTAGATACAGATGCTCCTTCTAATTTATCCGTTCGTGGAGATATGGCTTATTTGATTCCTGGCACACCAAGCGGAATAGACGTTACAGGTGCAGCAACTTCATATATCGACGATTTTGAAGCATCACAAGTACCTATTAGTTTACTTTCTTCATTAGATTGGTATGAAGCTAGTACGCCAAAATACTTTCCTAACTTTAACGGAGAAAGTGATGATTTATCCTATAATTACAAAAGAGCAAAGTTAGCATGGTATAGCGTAGATCAAATATTTTACGGTGTTGGTGATACGCCTGCTAGTATAGATGCTGATGAACTTTCTAGAGCAGAAACAAGACAAATTAATTATAGAGAATTGTTTCCTAATGTACAATTAGATATTACGCAAAACTCTTTAGTTAGAACTTTAGATTTAGCTTATTTTCCGGCAGAAAGAGGTTCTTATAATTATGACCCTACAGCAACAATTCAAGATGATAAGGTAACATTGCCAAACCCAGAAACTAGATGGGGAGGTATTATGCGACCTTTAACAACAAATAATTTTGATCAAGCAAATGTAGAGTATATGCAATTCTGGATTATGGATCCTTATCAAAATTATTCGATCACAAACGAAGAAGGTTTACCAACTGGTATAGACCCAAACAATCCAGCAAATCAAGTAGGTGATTTATATATAAATCTTGGTAATATTTCTGAAGATATTTTGAAAGACAACCGCAAAATGTATGAAAACGGTTTGCCAGAAGATGGTTTAAAAGTTAACGGCAATAATGTTAACAGAACTACTTGGGGTGATGTTCCTAGAAATCCATCGATAATTTATGCTTTTAATGAACTAGATGATGCAAGAACAAATCAAGATATTGGTTTTGATGGCTTAAATGATGATGAAGAACGAAATTTACCAGGCATAGGGCAATATGCAAATTTAACAGATCCTGCGGCAGACAACTTTCAATTTTTTAGAGGATCAAATTTAGACGCAATAAATGCATCATTAATAACTAGATACAAAGATTACAACAATACTCAAGGTAATTCGCCAACGTTAAATCAATCTACAGAACCTTACCCAACATCTTCTACAACGTATCCAGATACAGAAGACATCAACAGAGATCAAACCATGAATACTGTAGAAAGTTATTATGAATATAGAATCTCTATGAATCAGAATGATTTAAGAAAAGGAGTTGGTTATATTGTAGATGAGAAAACAACAACAGTTACTTTAGAAAACGGAAATACACAACAAACAAAATGGTATCAATTTAGAGTTCCGGTAAGAAGTGGAACGCCCGTAAATGGTATTTCTGATTTTAATAGTATTCGTTTTGTAAGAATGTTCTTAACTAATTTTAGAATGCCAGTTGTTGTTCGTTTTGGTGAATTAGATTTGGTTAGAGGTGATTGGAGAAGATATGTTAGAACTTTAGATGCTACAACAAATCCAGACAGAGAATTAACGCAAGACGAACTAAACAATTTTGAAGTTGGGGTTGTAAGTATAGAACAAAACGAAGGCAGTTATATACAACCACCAGGTATCGAAAGAGAACGTTTACAAGGTAGCACAACGGTTCAACTACAAAATGAACAATCGGTTACTTTAAAAGTTACTAGATTAGAACCAGAAGAAACAAGAGCTATTTACAAAAATATAAGTGTAGATTTAAGACGTTTTAAACAGTTAAAAATGTTTATGCACTTACAAGAAATAGAACGAGAAGCTGTTGTTAACGATAATGAGTTAGCTGCTGTAATTCGATTAGGAACCGATTTAAATGAGAATTTCTATCAAATAGAATTACCTTTAAAAGTTACAAAATCGGGTACATCTGCTTTAGACATTTGGCCAGAAGCAAATAATTTAGATGCCTTTTTAGAAACTTTTGGTAAGATAAAATTAGAAAGAAATAATGTTAATTTTCCGGTAAACGAAATTTATCAATCTCAAGAACAAAATCCAGATTTACCTTATACTATTAGTGTAAAAGGAAACCCAACTTTAGCACAATTAAGAACAATAATGTTAGGTTTAAAAAACATTTCTTTATCTCCTAGAAGTGCAGAGGTTTGGTTTAATGAACTTCGATCTGCCGGTTTTGATAATAAAGGTGGTTGGGCTGCTGTTGTAAATGCAGATGCTAATTTTGCTGATGTTGCCAACGTTTCTTTAGCCGGAAGCATGTCTACAATTGGTTTTGGTAATGTAGAAGATAGAGTAAACCAACGTAGTTTAGACGAAACCAAACAATATGATGTTGCAACTACTGTAAATTTAGGCAAGGTTTTGACACCTAAAAAATGGGGAATTCAATTACCGATGAGCTATAGTATCGGAGAGAAGTTTATAGATCCAAAATACGACCCACAGTATCAAGATGTAACCTTAGAAGATGCTTTAGAACAAAATCCTAACAGCGAATTTTCTAGAGATTATACTAAAAGAACAAGCATAAGTTTTATTAATGTAAAGAAAAACAGAAATCCGAATTCAACTAAAAAACCAAAGTTTTACGATGTTGAAAATGTTTCTGTTTCTTACGCTCATAATAAAGAGTTTCATAGAGATTACAATATTCAAAAATATGTAAACGAAAACGTAGTTGCAGGTGC
>JAHDHO010000145.1 GCA_020631275.1 Polaribacter sp.
TTGTTTTATCCTTTAAAAGGTTACTAAAACCTCTATCAGAAAAATTTCTGTGGATATTTTGTATTTCTTTTTTGAAATTTATATCAGGATTTTTAGCTAACTTTTGCTCTAAAATATTGGCAAAATGGTCTACAATTTCTGTTCGAACATCGTAGTATTTTATTCCGCAAGAAAACACGTAATTATCTATTTGTAAAAGTTGCTCTTTTGTTAATTCCATAACTACGAAATTTTATATTTCTTAATGGTTTCTTTGTGTTTTTTATAAAAGTAGAAATAGCAAAATAAGTTTAAAATATACATTGATAGAAAACCAACATTAAAAGAATTCAAAACTCCTTTTTCTGATAAAAACCTTAATCCAAATAATATTAAAAAACCAATAAGAATCCCCAAACTTTGCGTTTTTAAAACAAAGCTGTAAGTAGTTTTTACTTTTTTTGTATCCTTATTTACAAATAGATAAGCAAAAGATAATAAACAAATAAGAATAATACTATAAAAGACAATATTTAAAATATTTTCGATTTTTGTTGAAAGAATAATATTTAACTTATCAATTAAAATTAATGGTATTGAATATGATAAGAGCGATAAGAAAAACCATTTTTTATAATATTTTTTAGCTTTTTCTAATATAATTTTTGGAGCAGAATACATTACTCCGAAATAAAAACTTGATGTGTCTTTTAAATGTTTATTCCATTTGTCTGTAATAGCATAAAATGAAGTGTCAAAATCTAATTTTTCTAATTCCATTTTTTCTTCAATATCAGAAATAATATGGTCAAAAATTTCTAATCGAATATCGATATAATCAATCTGTTTTACATTTAAATAATGCTCTACTCTTTGTGTTTGTTCTTTTGTTAATTCCATAGCGTTAGTTTAACAAGTGTTTGTATTTTTCTAAAATGATTTTTTTATGTTTTAAAATAACCATTAAAGCCGACAAACCATAAATTATTATAAATAAAGCCACTAAAGTATACAACCAGCAATATTTCATAATTGAATAACACAAATTTGTAATTCCCAATAACTGAACCAATGTAAAAGGCAACCAAATTTCATTACCTAAAAACTTAACCTCGTCCAAATTTTTTAACTCTTTATTCTTAATCATTCCTTTAAAAACAGAATATCCAAAAATAAGAGTAGACAAAATTATAGTTACTAAGTAAACTATTTTATCAGTAACAGTTTCATTTAAAAAATAAAAAAACAATAAAGTACTAATGGAAATTAATAACAATTTAGGTTCTGTAAAAAATTTAAAAAACTGCTCCCAAGTTTCTTTTCTATAAGTCTTTTTCATTAGACTTACACCTTTAAAAACAAATCTTGCAATAAACTCTAACTCATTAGATAAATATTGAGATAAATTACCATTTTCTGTTGTAGCTTCAAAATCAGACACCAAATGATCTATCAATTCAATCTTGGTTTCATTAGAAATACCTGGATATTTTCTGAGTAAAAAATCCTCTAAAAAAACCAATTGCTTTTCTGTTATTTCATAGCGCTTTTCCATCCTACTCCAAACTTAATTTAGGGTTCACCAATTGCTGCATCGTTCTTAAAAACTCTTGCATTTCATCCAACTTATTGGCAGTTTCTTTAGTACCAGATTCTGTTAATTTGTAATATTTACGTAGTCTGTTACCAACTTTTGCAACCTCTACATCTAGCAAACCATCGGCTTCTAATTTATGTAAAGCTGGGTACAAAGCTCCTTCGGTAATTTTAAGTTCGCCTTTGGTTAATTCTTTTACTTTTTGTGTAATTTCATAACCGTACATTTTATCATTACTTTCTAATAATTTTAAAATGATGGTTTGTAAAGAACCTTTATATAATTTCTGATTTCCCATTTTTTTGGTGTGTTTTTGTCAGTTTAACAGATTTCGATTTTTTCATCTAAATCAATCGAATTAACAACTTTTAAATCTATTTCGTCAAATATACATAATTTTCTTATACATAGAATTCTTATGTATTTGTTTTTTGAATAAAAAAAATCCTGAGTTTTTTAAAAACTCAGGATTTAAAATATTTCCAATCTAAAAAAGCGGTCTATTTTTCTACTTTTAAAACCTCTTTAATAATACGTTCTAAATCTGCTTTTGGTAAAGCTCCGTTTGCCATTTGTGGTTCTCCTTCTGCAGGACAAAATAACATAGATGGTATGCTTCTAATACCAAAAGCTGCAGATAATTCTTGCTCTGCTTCCGTATCAATTTTATAAATATCTATTTTACCTTCGTATTCGGTAGATAATTGCTCTAAAATTGGCGCAAGCATTTTACATGGTCCGCACCAATCTGCATAAAAATCTATTAATGCGGGTCTTTTTCCTTCAAATTTCCATTCTTTATTTTTTTCGAAATTAAATACTTTTTCTAAAAATGTTGCTTTTGTTAAATTTTCTGTCATATAAATGTTTTTAATTCAACGCTGTTGAATTTTATTTTAAAATTATTTTTCTACATAAATAGTCGTAAAAACCTCTAAAGTATTACAAATAACTACCGATTACAAACCTTGTAAAGTTAAAAACAGTTAAATGATCTTTAATAAAACGATTATAATTTAATTTTGATAAAACAAGTAACTTTGTTTCATATACTAAACATCATAAATAAACTTGCATTGATATATCCAAAAACAAATAAAAATCCAGTTGTAGATACTTATTTTGATACAGAAGTTACAGATAATTACAGGTGGTTAGAAGATGATAGAAGTAAAGAAACCGAAGCTTGGGTAAAAGCGCAAAATGAGGTTACTTTTAACTATTTAGACCAAATTTCTTACAGAGATCAATTAAAGAATCGATTGGCAAGTTTATGGAATTATGAGAAAATAGGCACACCTTTTACAGAGGGAGATTACACATATTTTTCTAAAAATGATGGGTTACAAAATCAAAACGTAATTTATAGAACCATAGGTAATTCTGAACCAGAAGTTTTTTTAGATCCAAATACTTTTTCTAAAGACGGCACAACTTCTTTAGGCGCATTAAGTTTTTCTAAAGACGGCAAAACTGCCGCGTATTCAATTTCTGAAGGTGGTTCTGATTGGCGAAAAATAATTATTATTGATGTTGTTTCTAAAAAACAAAAAGAACCTGTTATTGTTGATGTAAAATTCTCTGGAATTTCTTGGTATAAAAATGAAGGTTTTTACTACTCTAGTTATGATAAACCAACCGGAAGTGAATTGTCTGCTAAAACAGATCAGCATAAATTATATTATCATAAATTAGGAACTTCGCAAAAAGAAGATGTTGTTATTTTTGGTGGAATTCCATCGGAAAAACACAGATATATTGGTGGTTATGTTACAGAAGATAATCGTTTTTTAGTAGTTACTGCACAAATTTCTACATCTGGTAACAAATTATTTATCAAAGATTTATCCGAAGAAAAAAGCACTTTAAAACCAATTATAGAAACTCTAGAAAGTGACACTTATGTAATTACTAACAAAGCATCTACACTTTTTTTAGCCACCAATTTAAATGCACCCAATAAAAAAGTTGTTACTGTAGATTTTTCGAATCCTACACCAAAATATTGGCAAGATTTTATACCAGAAACAGAACATGTTTTGGCTATTTCTAAAGGCGCAGATTATTTGTTTGCAAATTATATGGTAGATGCGGTTTCTAAAGTTTTTCAATACAATTTTAATGGTGATTTTATAAGAGAAATTTCTTTACCTGGTATTGGCTCTGTTGGCGGTTTTAGCGGTAAAATAGAAGCTAAAGAATTGTATTTTTCTTTTACGAATTACAATACACCTAATTCGTCTTATAAATTAAATCCTGAAGATGGCTCTTACCAAACATATTGGAAGCCAAAAGTGGCTTTTAATACTGATGATTATATAAGCAAACAAGTTTTTTATCCGTCTAAAGATGGCACAAAAATTCCGATGATTATTACACACAAAAAAGGAATTGAGTTAAATGGTAAAAATCCTACTATTTTGTATGGTTATGGCGGTTTTAATGTAAGTTTAACGCCTAGTTTTAGTATTGCCAATTTAGTTTGGATGGAGCAAGGTGGCGTTTATGCTGTTGCAAATTTACGCGGTGGCGGAGAATATGGTAAAAAATGGCACAATGCCGGTACAAAACTTAACAAGCAAAATGTTTTTGATGATTTTATTGCTGCTGCCGAATTTTTAATTGATAAAAAATATACTTCATCAGAATTTTTAGCGATTCGTGGTGGTTCTAATGGCGGACTTTTAGTTGGCGCAATTCTTACACAAAAACCAACTTTAGCAAAAGTTGCGTTGCCTGCTGTTGGTGTTTTAGATATGTTGCGTTATCATACATTTACTGCTGGCGCAGGTTGGGCATATGACTATGGTACTGCAAATGACAACAAAGAAATGTTTGAGTATTTAAAAAGATATTCGCCTGTACACAATGTAAAAAAGGGAAATAAATATCCTGCAACATTAATTACAACAGGTGACCATGATGATAGAGTTGTACCAGCACACAGTTTTAAATTTGCAGCAGAATTACAAGAAAAACAAACAGGCAAAAATCCAACATTAATAAGAATAGAAACCAATGCTGGCCACGGAGCCGGTACACCAATTGCAAAAACGATAGCGCAATTTGCAGATATTTTTGGTTTCACTTTATTTAACATGGGCTTTAAAAAACTACCTAAACTCCTAATAGACAATTAATTATTTTCAATAAAACTCTTTTTCGTTAATTTAATTACCTTTGATACATCTCATTTAAAATATTTCATGCTATTAAAGTATGTAACATATTACTATTTCGAATACTAATTATCATAACACTCAAATTATATAAACAATGAAAACAGTTAAAAAAGTTCTTTTTACAACTGCAATCGCATCTTTTGCTTTTGTTGCTTGTAAAGAAGAAAAGCCAGAAGAAAGATCTGCAGGAATCATTATAGAAAACATGGATACTTCTGTAAAAGCATCTGACGATTTTTTTAGACACGTAAACGGTACTTGGATAGATAAAACAGAAATTCCAGAAGACCGAACATCTTGGGGTGGTTTTGGTGAGCTACGTAAAAAAACAGATGAAGATGTTTTAACTATTTTAAATGAAGCTATCGCTCAAAAAGATTTTCCGAAGATAAAAGATGCGCAAGGAAATGAAATAGATTCAGATCAAGAAAAAGCAGTAAACTACTACCAAACAATAATGGATACTGTTGCTAGAAACAAACAAGGTAAAGCACCTGTTATGCCTTTTTTAGCTAAAATAGACGAAATAAAAACAAAAAAAGATGTACAAAACTACATTACAAATATGGCGCCGTATGGTGGTGCTGGTTTTTATGGTTTTGGCGTTTATAACGATTTAAAAAACAGTAGCCAATATGCAGGTTATATGGGTGGTGGTTCTTTAGGTTTATCTAGAGATTACTACGTAGATGCAAAAGTTGCAGATAAATTGGCTAAGTACGAAATATTTGTTGCTAAAATGCTTCAAGAATTTGGTGATGATGAAGCTACTGCTAAGAAAAACGCAGCTACAATTGTTGCTTTTGAAACTAGTTTAGCAGAACCAATGATGACTAAAGAAGAACGCAGAGATACACGTAAAATCTACAATCCAATGTCTGTTGCAGAGTTAACAAAATTAGCACCAGCTATCGATTGGCAAGCTCATTTAGAAGGAATTGGTGTTACAGATTTAGAAACAATTATAGTTACAGATCCTGGTTATTTTAAAGCTATGAGTAAAATTTTTACAGATAGATCTGTAGAAGATATGAAATTATTATTCCGTTGGAACACTATAAACAGTTCTTTAAGTTCTTTATCTACAGATTTAGAAACTGCAAACTGGGAGTTTTATAGCAAAGAAATGCGTGGTGCTAAAAAACAACGAGCAAGAAACGAGCGTGCTTTAGGTAACTTAAACGGTGCTGTTGGTGAAGCTTTAGGTAAATTATACGTAGAAAAAATGTTTCCGCCAGAAGCAAAAGCCAAAGCAAAAGAAATGATAGACAATGTAATGTTAGGTTTCGAAAAAAGAATTGCTGGTTTAGAATGGATGAGTGCAGAAACTAAAGAGAAAGCCTTAGAAAAACTACATAAATTAACTGTAAAAATTGCGTATCCAGATGTTTGGAAAGACTACTCAGAATTACAAGTTAAAGGTTTAGAAGATGGTGGTTCTTATTTCGAAAACAGTATTAATGTTACAAAATGGAACTACAACAAAAATATGGCTAAATTAGGTAAAGAAGTAGACAGAACAGAATGGGGAATGTCTCCGCAAACTGTAAATGCCTATTTTAATCCTACAAACAACGAAATTGTATTTCCGGCAGCAATTTTACAACCTCCGTTTTACGATTACAAAGCAGATGAAGCTGTAAATTATGGTGGAATCGGAGCAGTTATTGGTCATGAAATTTCTCACAGTTTCGACGATTCAGGATCACGTTTTGACGGCGACGGAAACCTTAAAAACTGGTGGACAGAATCAGATTCAGAAAAATTTGCAGTAATAGGTAAGCAATTGGTAAAACAATACTCAGATATTATTGCTATAGATTCTATGCACTTAAATGGCGAATATACGTTAGGAGAAAATATTGGAGATTTAGGTGGTGTACAAGCAGCTTACGAAGGTTTACAAATTTTCTTAGAAAAAAGCGGCAGACCAGAAAAAATAGATGGGTATACACCAGAACAACGTTTCTTCCTTTCATGGGGAACTATTTGGAGAACAAAAATGCGTGATGAAGCACTTAAAAACTTAATCA
>JAHDHO010000146.1 GCA_020631275.1 Polaribacter sp.
TGAAACTCATGAAACATAAAAGTGGCTAGCCCAAATTTTCTAAATTCTTTTTTTATAGCCATTCGGTGAATTACACCGTACTTTTCATTTTCAGAAACAATCCATTCACCATCAATTACCTTTTTATAAGTTGGTTCTTTTCTTAAAGTAAACATAGAAGTTGCAACAATTAAATTATCATCGTTAACAACAACAAAACTTTCGCCATTTTTGATGTCGTTTTCAACTTGCGCTGCATTCGGATATCCGTTTTGCCATTGATCTATGTTTTGCGATTTTAAATACGCTTTTGCATCATCAATAATAATTGCAATTTCTGGGATATCTTCAATTTTAGAAAGTCTAATCTTCATCAATATTTGCTTAAATCATTTTAAAATCTAATAGCAATTCTCCGTTTACAGAACATTGTAAATGATCTCCTTTAAAAATTTCTCCTTTTCCTAAAGCAGGTGTACCTGTAAAAATTAAATCGCCAGGTTGCAACGTCATATATTTAGAAATAAATACAATAATATCTGCGAAGTCATTAATCATATACGCAGTATTACTTTTTTGTTTTACTTCTCCGTTAATTTTTAAGTCGAAATCTATATCAGCTAAATTGTAATTAGAAACGGGTTTAAAACTAGAAATTGGTGCTGCACCATCAAAACCTTTGGCAAATTCCCATGGATGTTTTGTTTCTCTAGCATTTTTTAGAATATCTGTAGCTGTATAATCAATGCCAACGGCAATTTCAGAAATGTAAGCGTTTGCATCTTCTTTGGTAATGTTTTTGCCTTCTTTACCAATTTTTACAACCAATTCTACTTCGTAAATTAACTCGTTTGTAATTTCACTTGGGTAAACTACATCACGATTTATAGCTAAACTAGATTCTGGTTTCGAAAAGATGAATTTTTTACCTTTTTTCTTATCTTCAATATCTTTTAAATCGGTAACATAATTACTTCCTATTCCTAATATTTTCATTGTGGTTATTGTTTGTTTATGGATTAGTAAATATAAAAAAATCCACCTAAAACAATTGCTTTGGTGGATTTTTAATGGTTTGTATTTTTATTAAGCTTCTACTTTTTCTTTTTTAGTAGCTTCTTTTTTAGAGAAATCTATTGTTTCTTGATTGTTTAAAATATCTTTTATCGTTTGTCTTTTTCTAATTAGATAATCTTGCCCTTTATGCACCATAACTTCTGCAGGTAAATAACGAGAATTGTAATTAGAAGCCATAGAGAAACAATAAGCACCAGCATTATGGAAACATAAAATATCTTCTTCAGAAATTTCTGCAATTCTTCTGTTAGACGCAAAAGTGTCTGTTTCGCAAATATAGCCTACCACAGAATAATAACGATCTCTACCTGTAGGATTAGAAATATTTGTAATATGATGATAAGAATCGTACATCATTGGTCTAACCAAATGGTTAAAACCAGAATCTACATGAGCAAATACAGTAGAAGTTGTTTGTTTTACTACGTTAACTTTTGCTAAGAATACTCCAGCTTCTGAAACCAAAAATTTACCAGGTTCGAACATTAAAGTAATATCTTTACCGTATTCTGTACAAAACTCATTAAAACGTTCTGAAAGTTGTACACCTAATTGCTCGATGTCTGTAGAAATATCTCCTTCTTTGTAAGGTACTTTAAAACCGCTACCAAAATCGATAAAATCTATGTTTTCGAATTGTCTAGCAACATCAAATAAAATATCCGAAGCACGTAAAAAAGTATCGATATCTAAAATATCAGAACCTGTGTGCATGTGAATTCCGTTAATATTCATTCCGGTATTTTCTACAACACGCTTAATATGTGGTACTTGATGAATTGAAATTCCGAATTTAGAATCGATATGACCTACAGAAATTTTAGAATTTCCACCAGCCATAATATGTGGATTGATACGTACACAAACCGGAATGTTTGGGTGTTTTTGACCAAATTGTTCTAAAATAGATAGATTATCAATATTAATTTGAACACCTAACTTAGCTACTTCTTCAATTTCTGATAAAGAAACACCGTTTGGAGTATAAATAATATCTTTAGGATCTATACCGGTTGTTAAACACAATTGAACTTCTTGGTAAGAAACTGTATCTAACCCAGAACCTAAGTTTTTAAAAAACTGTAAAATATTAATATTTGATAATGCCTTTACAGCATAATTTAACTTTAAGTTTTTTACGCTACTAAAAGCATTTGTTAATCTGTTGTATTGAGATTCTATTTTGTCTGTATCGTAAACATATAAAGGACTTCCGTATTTATTTGCCAACGCTGTTAAATGTGTACTTTCCAATTTTTAATAATTTTAGAGTGTCAAAAGTAAATAAATTGTTTAATAAATTACGTTTTGTTTAAAAATACAACAAATTGTTTTTTATTGTGATTTTTAGTTGTTTTTATAGGTGAAAATTAGTTGAAATGATGTTAATAACTAATTGCTAAAAATGTTTATTTTTTGTTGCTTAAAACCTATTTTTACGAGTACATCAAACCAATAGTAGCAAGAGATTTTATGAGTCAAGAAACAAAATATACAGAAGATAATATTAGATCTTTAGACTGGAAAGAGCATATAAGAATGCGACCTGGTATGTACATTGGTAAGTTGGGCGACGGTTCTTCTGCAGACGATGGTATTTATATTCTTGTAAAAGAAGTGTTAGATAACTCTATTGATGAGTATGTAATGGGCGCCGGAAAAACTATAGAAATTTCTATACACGGTAGTAAAGTTACAGTTAGAGATTATGGTAGAGGTATTCCGTTAGGTAAAGTGGTTGATGTAGTTTCTAAGATGAATACGGGTGGTAAATACGATTCTAAAGCATTTAAGAAATCTGTTGGTTTAAATGGTGTTGGTACAAAAGCTGTAAATGCACTTTCTTCTTATTTTAGAGTAGAGTCTTCTAGAGATGGTAAATCTGCTTCGGCAGAATTTAGCCAAGGTAATTTAGAAAACGAAGAATTCTTAGAAGAAACATCTCGAAGAAAAGGTACTAAAGTATCATTTATACCAGATGAAACTATTTTTAAGAACTACAAATTCAGAAATGAGTATGTGGCAAAAATGCTTAAAAATTATGTGTATCTAAATCCGGGTTTAACCATTATTTTTAATGGAGAAAAGTTTTTCTCTAAAAACGGATTAAAAGATTTATTAGAAGACAATAACAACATAGAAGACATGTTGTATCCAATAATTCACTTAAAAGGTGATGATATTGAAGTTGCAATTACACACAGTAAAACACAATATTCAGAAGAATATCATTCTTTTGTAAATGGTCAACATACAACACAAGGTGGTACACACCAAGCAGCATTTAGAGAAGCGGTTGTAAAAACTATTAGAGATTTTTATGGTAAAAATTTCGAAGCATCAGATATTCGTAAATCAATTATATCTGCGATTGCCATAAAAGTTATGGAGCCAGTTTTTGAAAGTCAGACAAAAACAAAGTTAGGTTCTACAGATATGGGAGGAGATTTACCAACGGTTAGAACTTACATAAACGATTTTTTAAAAACCAAGCTAGATAATTTTTTACATAAAAATGTAGAAGTTGCAGATGCTCTTCAAAAAAAGATAATTCAGGCAGAAAAAGAGCGTAAAGAATTATCGGGTATTCGAAAATTAGCAAAAGACAGAGCTAAAAAAGCAAGTTTACACAATAAAAAATTAAGAGATTGTAGAATACATTTAGGTGATTTTAAAAAAGAAAACTACTTAGAAACAACACTATTTATTACCGAGGGAGATTCAGCATCTGGTTCTATTACAAAATCTAGAAATGTAAACACACAAGCTGTATTTAGTTTAAAAGGAAAGCCTTTAAATTCTTACGGATTAAGTAAAAAAATTGTGTACGAAAATGAAGAGTTTAATTTATTACAAGCTGCTTTAAATATTGAAGATGGTTTAGAAGATTTAAGATATAATAATATTGTAATTGCTACCGATGCCGATGTAGATGGTATGCATATTCGATTATTATTGATAACTTTTTTCTTGCAGTTTTTTCCAGAACTGATAAAGGAAGGACATTTGTTCATATTAGAAACACCATTATTTAGAGTAAGAAATAAAAAGCAAACCTTTTACTGTTATTCTGAAGAAGAAAAGCGCGAAGCCATAGAAAAATTAAGAGGAAAACCAGAAATAACTCGATTTAAAGGTTTGGGAGAGATTTCGCCAAACGAATTTGTGCATTTTATTGGTGATGACATTCGATTAGATCCTGTTATGTTAGATAAAGAAATGTCTATAGAACAAATGTTACAGTTTTATATGGGAAAAAATACACCAGACAGACAAAAATTTATTATCGAGAATTTAAAAGTAGAATTAGATTACGTAGAAGACGAAGCATAGATGAAAAAAGTAAAGACGGTTTTTAATATAATTTCAATAATTTTTCTAATCATTTTAATTTTCTGGATAACGCAGGTAAATTATAATGATTTATCGTATAAAGAAAACTCTTCTGCCTATTTAGGAATTTTATCAACAGGTATGATGTCTTTAGCATTGCAGTTAATTATTAGAGGAGTAAAAGAAAAGAAATAGGAAATTTTATTTGATATTAATTTAAAGAAAACTAATATTTAGTAAAAATGTATTTTTTGCGTTAAGGATTGAAGTGGCATCCTTTTTAGTTGTTAGTTCGAGTAAATTTGTGAAGTATGAACAAATTTTATAGAGAACAAAACTAAAAAGATATAACGTAAAGCCTGTTAAAACGCCCAAATAACAAATAAATAAACTCTTAAACGAATAAACGTTTTTTACATGAGTGAAGAAATAAACGAAAACGAACACGAAGAAGAATTAACAAATGAAGGAGAACAATTAGATTCGCCTCAAGAAGAAACCATTACTAAGGTTACAGGAATGTACAAAGAATGGTTTTTAGATTATGCTTCGTATGTAATTTTAGAAAGAGCCGTACCTTCTTTAGAAGATGGTTTAAAACCAGTGCAACGTAGAATTATGCATTCTATGAAAGATTTAGACGATGGACGTTACAATAAAGTAGCAAATATTGTTGGTCATACAATGCAATATCATCCGCACGGAGATGCAAGTATTGCAGATGCTATGGTACAAATTGGCCAGAAAGAATTACTAATCGATATGCAAGGTAACTGGGGTAATATTTTAACCGGTGACCGCGCAGCAGCTTCTCGTTATATAGAGGCTCGTTTATCTAAGTTTGCGTTAGACGTTGTGTTTAATCCGAAGACAACAGAATGGAAGTTGTCTTATGATGGACGTAGAAAAGAACCAATTGATTTACCTGTAAAGTTTCCGTTATTATTAGCACAAGGTGCAGAAGGAATTGCAGTAGGTTTATCAACAAAAGTTTTACCACATAATTTTATTGAATTAATAGATGCTTCTATAAAGTATTTAAAAGGAAGAAGTTTTAAAATTGTACCCGATTTTTTAACGGGCGGAATTGCCGATTTTACTAATTACAACGATGGTAAACGTGGTGGGAAAGTACGTGTAAGAGCAAAAATTTCTCAGTTAGATAAAAAGACTTTGGTAATTACAGAGATTCCTTTTTCTACAACTACCACAACTTTAATAGACAGTATCTTAAAAGCCAATGATAAAGGTAAAATTAAGATAAAAAAAATTGAAGATAATACAGCTGCGGAAGTAGAAATTTTGGTGCATTTACCGCCAAATGTATCGCCAGATAAATCTATAGATGCGTTGTATGCTTTTACAAATTGCGAAACGTCTATTTCTCCGTTAGCTTGTACAATTCAAGATAACAAACCTGTATTTGCAGGCGTATCAGAAATGTTAAAACATTCTACAGATTTAACTGTAGAGTTGCTTAAAAAAGAATTAGAAATTCAATTAAACGAATTAGAAGAACAGTGGCATTTTTCATCTTTAGAAAGAATTTTTATTGAAAATAGAATTTATAGAGATATAGAAGAAGAAGAAACTTGGGATGGTGTAATTGAAGCAATCGATAAAGGATTAAAGCCACACATTAAACATTTAAAAAGAGCAATTACTGTTGAAGATATTACGCGTTTAACAGAAATTCGAATTAAGAAAATATCAAAGTTTGATATTGACAAAGCAAAACAATTTATAGAAAGTTTAGAAGAGAAGATTGCTGAGGTAAAAGGGCATTTAGATAATTTAATAGAGTTTGCAATTACTTATTTTAAACGTCTAAAAGATACTTACGGCAAAGGAAAAGAGCGAAAAACAGAGATTAGAATTTTTGATGATATTGTAGCTTCTAAAGTTGCAATGAATAATGCTAAACTTTATGTAAATAGAGCAGAAGGTTTTGTTGGTACTTCGTTAAAAAGAGATGAATTTGTTACAGACTGTTCTGATATTGATGATATTATCATCTTTAGAAAAGATGGTAAAATGATGGTGACAAAGGTAGATTCTAAAACCTTTGTAGGCAAAGACATTATACATGTTGCCGTCTTTAAAAAGAAAGATAAAAGAACCGTTTATAATTTTATGTACAGAGATGGCGCAAGAGGACCGTCTTATATGAAACGTTTTAACGTAACTTCTGTGACAAGAGATAAAGAATACGATTTAACGAACGGAAATAAAGGTTCTATAGTGCATTATTTTACTGCAAATCCTAACGGAGAAGCAGAAGTTGTAACCGTAAATTTACGTTCTGTAGGCAGTGTTAAGAAATTAAAATGGGATATAGATTTTGCAGATTTAGCAGTAAAAGGTA
>JAHDHO010000147.1 GCA_020631275.1 Polaribacter sp.
AACAAGAGCAGAGGTTAATGATGTTGCAAATTCTATTATGGATGGAGCAGATGCAGTGATGCTTTCTGGAGAAACTTCTGTTGGTAAACATCCAATTAGAGTTATTCAAAAAATGGCAGAAATTATTAAATCTGTAGAAAATTCTAGAATGATTAAAGTGCCACATGAAGCACCACATATTAGAACAAATAGATTTATTACAAAAGCAGTTTGTCATCATGCAGCATTAATGGCAAATGATATCGATGCAGCCGCAATTTCTACCTTAACAAATAGTGGTTACACAGCGTTTCAAATATCTGCTTGGAGACCACAATCATCAATTTTAGCATTTTCATCAGAAAGAAGAATTTTAGGTAAATTAAATTTACTTTGGGGTGTAAAAGCATTTTATTACGATAAAAACTTAAGTACAGATGATACTGTTGTAGATATTAACAAATTATCTAAGGATAAAGGATACGTAAAAGAAGGCGATTTAATGATTAACCTTACTTCTATGCCAGTTGAAGCAAAAGGTATGGTAAATACATTAAGAGTTTCAGAAATAGACTAAAAAGCTATTTTTTAAAGAAAACGAAAAAGCATTTTGAGAAATCGAAATGCTTTTTTGTTTATTAAAAACTATTTCGAGAATAATTTATAATTTCTAAAATTTAAATCACTTTAAAAAACAAGTTTCTTAGAGATAATAATGGCATCATTAGTAACAAAAGGCATGGGCATCATTTCTTGGGTTCTTGGTTTTATGTTAAAGTTTTTGTTGGTTAGCAAATCGTAAGAAATTTCATTTAAAGTAATGTCTAACTTCTCGTTGGCATCAATAGTAAAAGAAATAGTTAAATCTTTATCGCTGTTACCAAAATGATAAATTAAAAATGTGCCAGGTTTTGCCTTATATTTTTTACCATCGTTAACCAAGACATCATTCACTTTAAATTGATTTAGGCTAATGTTGTTTTTGGTTATAAATTCGAACTTATTAACTTTTCTTGTAGGTGTAAAGGTTAATTCTATAAATCGTTTAGAGTTAATAATAGTATCTAAATCTGTAACTAAATTGGCACTTTGTATACCTTTAAAGGTGGTTTTTTTGGCAAATTTAAATCGTGTATTGTACTTACTTTTTGTGTCTGCATTTTCAATACCACCTTCAGAATAATCAGTATTAAAAATTTGCTTAGTATAAGCATCTAAAACAGTGTTATAGGTTCCGAAATAAGCTGTTTTATCATCAGAATTCTGAATGTAAACGATGCTATTTGGTTTTTTATTATCTATAGAAAATCCGCTGTTGTAGGTTGCTAAACCTAAAAATACAATCGCTAATAGTCCGGTTAATTTCTGAGTCCAAAAAGATTTCTTTTGATGAAAACTCAGAATCATTAAACCAAAAACCAACACAATAAAAATTGCACTTACAAACAGTATTTTTAAACCCAAACCAACAGGAAACATTTTTACCAATGGCGCAAAAATATAAATGGTTGGTATTGATAAAATGGTAAACAATATCCTTTTAGAATTTTCTTTTAAATCTAAGAAAATTGCAATTGCTAAAATTAGTAATGCGCTAATAACCGGAATGATAAAAAAACCAGCACCTTTTAATGTGTAAGCAATAATTAAATTAATAATTAACCAAAATAACAAAGGTGCTACTAATAGGTTTGTAGGTTTTAATTCTTTGGCGCTACGCTTATAAATTGTAAATAATAACCAAAGATTTAAAAATACAAATGCTGTAATATATTGATAACCATTATAAGTAAAACCGTGTAAAATATCTTTGTACTGCGGATGTATAATTTGTAATAATTCCCATGACCCGAAAGATATTAATCCGCATAAAATTAATGACACTAAAAATAATGCAAAACCTTTAAAAATTCCTTTAACGTCTATTTTATTAAGTGAAATTCCGAAGAAAAGCAAAATAATAAAAACAATTAAACAACCAATTGTTAATGGTTTTACCCAAGAAAACGGAAACGTTAGCATTTTAATAATTGGGAAATTTACATACACAAAATCTTCTTTAGAATTTAAATCTGATAGCTTTGCATTTGCAAAATAATTTAAAGAATTTGTAAAATAATCTGCTTGATGTAGTAAGGTTTCTCGGTCTAATCTTTCATAAGAATCTTGTACTGTGTGATAGTCAAAATGGTCGCCAATAAAGGCAAAGTTAAATCCGTTAATGTTTGCATTTTCTCTAAAAATAGTTAGATCGGTATCGTTTGGTAGTTTTTTATAGATTGAATACATTAGGGAGTTAGCTGCCGGAAAATTTGGTTTCGTTGCTAAAAATTCTGATAGTAATTTACTGTTCTTCCCATTTGTTTCCATTAACATATAACTTGGTCCGCCACTTCCTCTAGCTTCAAAATTTAAAACTAAACCAACGTTTTTAGCCCAAGAATGTTCGTCTACAAACGCTTGTGCTCCCAATAAACCTAATTCTTCTGCATCAGAAATTAAAATAATTATGTCATTTTTTGGGATAGTTCCTTTTGCTAAAAAAGCTCTAATTCCTTCTAAAATAGTTACTACGCCAGAACCCGCATCACTTGCAGCTAAAGAAGAATGCGGATTTGCATCGTAATGAGTTAATAGAAGTAATGCTTTATCTGAGTTTGTACCTTTAATTTTAGCGATAATATTTTCTGCAGTAGTAGCGGCAAACCATTTTTTATTGATAGCAGTTTGTGTCTGAATTTGCGGTTCTAACCCCATTTTTTGCAATTCTCTTACAATATAGTTCTGCACGTTTTTATGTTCATTAGAACCAACATAATGGGTTTTTGTGCTAATGTTTTTTAAATGATGTAGGGCATTGTCTAAAGAAAAAGATGTTTCGTTAGTGTTTTTAGAAGCATTTATAGATGGTTTTAAGCTGTTAAAACTCCAAAAAATTACACCTAAAATTAGTAGGGTAGAAACAATCGTAGAAAATTTATTCATGCTAAAATTATATTTCTATAAAAGTAGTGAATTAAAAAAAATTAACATCAAAAGTAAAAACGATTAAAAATTTTGCTAACTTTAGTACAACTAAAAATCTAATATTATGGGAATTAAGAGCTTTCAAGGTAAAAGAGAAACCAATCAAATTAAAGATGAAACACAAATTTTAGTGTCGGATTATATGACTACAAACTTGGTAACTTTTAAACCAGAAGATTCTTTAGATTTTGTAATAGAGCAGTTAATTGCTAATAAAATTTCTGGTGGACCTGTAGTAAATGAAAAAAATGAATTGATTGGTATTATTTCTGAAACAGATTGTATTAAACATATTTCTGAAAGTAAATATTATAATATGCCTGTAGATACTAATAATACTGTTGGTAAATATATGGTTACAGATGTAGATACTATTGATAAAAACATGAATATTTTTGATGCAGCATTTAAGTTTATTTCTTCGCGTAGAAGAAGATTTCCTGTGATAGAAAACGGTAAGTTAATTGGGCAATTAAGCCAGAAAGATGTTTTAAAAGCTGCCATTAGTGTAGAGGGTAATACTTGGTAAAAATTACCTTCTTTTATTAAAATTATGATCTGGTAAATCTGTTATTATTAATTTTTGATTTTCGGTACTTACAAGTTCTGCAATTTTAGAATATGCATAATCTTCTACAGGTTCTTTAAGATGTTTCCATTTAGCTATTCCGGCAACTGTTACTATTTCTTCTAGCTCTATAATAGCTTCTGTATATCTTAAAGATTTGTTGAAACCTAAAAAGCCATCACTTCTTATATTGTATTTTTTTAAAACTTCTAAAAATTCTTTTGTGGGGTTGTTAAATGTGCCAGAAGAAGTTTTTTTATCTATAACTAAATAGCTTTTAAAGTTTTTAGGATTTAATTTGGGTCTAACAATTACATGTTCTCCTTTAGCTTCAATAAAAAATTCTTGAATTTTAGAATCACTAATTAAAGTTCTCCAATGAGAATTCTTGCCGTTGTTTCTTTTTTGTTGAATTGTAATTTTATAATAGACACACTTTCTTTTACTAAAAGGCGCAATAAGTGGTTGTTTTACGTGTAAAGCTTTACCAGTAACTTTTGTAAAACTATTAGTTTTTAAACCGCCAACAGGCTTATTTGGTGTTTTAGCAAGAGTTCTTATAATTACTTGTTTACTGCTAAAGTAATAGGCAACAATTATAATAAAGATTACAACAATAAGTATAATAAAAACCATAGTGTCTTTTTGTAAGTTAGTAGCTCTAGCTTACAAAAAGTTACACTATTTACTTATCTTTTCTAATTAATAAAAAAGTTTCATTTTCTAAAGCCAAATAGCCTTCATTGTAAATATAATGGTATAAGTTACCCGTTTTTGTTTTATAAATGGATGTAAAAAACTGAAAGTCGAAACCTTTGTCATACAGTTTAGTTCTGCTAACTTTTGTTTTTCCAGTTGTATTTAAATCAGATAGTATTTTATAGTTTTTTCGTAGTCTATTGTTAATATTTCTAATTAAATTTTTACTGTCTTTGTTGATGCGATTATTGTAAGAATTTCTACAATAATCAGAACAAAATTTCTTATCGATTCTTCCTTTTAAAGTTTCTTTACACTCTAAGCATTCCTTTTTTTCCATTTATAGCAACCTATACTTTAATTTCACCCCAATTTTCGCCAGATTTAATTCTTCTTAATTGCATTGTTGTAATACCAAATTGGCTAGCAATAATTCTTAATCTGGTTCTTCGGTTTGGGTCTAACAACTTTTTCTTAATTACCCTAACCTTTCCTTCTGTAAGCTTTGCGCCAGGTTTAATTCCAAATTTTGCAATTCTTTTGGGATTAGTAATTTGGTGTTTTGTTAATTCTTTTTGATTTACCCACTTTAAATTTTGATAGTAATTATCTTTTAAATCGTGGTTTAAATGAATTACAAATTTTTGATCTTCTTCTTTTTTTAGAAATAACAAACCAACAACTCTGTGCACATAAGCATTTGCTTTTTTCTTACTACCTATTTTTGGGTATGTAAAGGTTTCAAAATTGTTAATTTGACCAATTCTACGAAGTTCGAATACACCCTCTTCAATTTCTCTTTTTACCCTTCCGTAATTAGAAACGTAGAGTTTTTCTCTAGCAACATCATAATTTTCTTTTTCAAATAGCTTCCATTGTTCATTTCTGTACGATTTCATGTCTATAAGATTTTCATTTAGTAAATATACTAAAAATTATCCGTTTACAAACGACTACAAATAATTACAACCGAAAGTAATTGTTTTAAAACCGAATAGTAAAGCAGTTCTGTCGCAACTTTGCAATGTCTAAACGAGTAGACAAAATAAATTATAAACTTGCATTACATAAAAAAATGCACAAAACTTATCTTATGAATACGTTAAGAAACAAAGTACAATTAATTGGTAGATTAGGTCAAGAGCCAGAAATAGTAACCTTTAGTGATGGTAATAAAATTGCAAAATTTTCTATGGCAACAGATGATAGTTACAAAGATAAAAACGGCACAAAAGTAGAGCGAACTTATTGGCACAACATTGTTGACCATATGCGAAATTCAACTAAGCGCCCAAATGCCCAAGCCTAGTGGCTATAACATTAATCCTGTAACTTTAGGAGATCATCTAAAACAATATCGCCTAGAACATGGCTATACCGTAAACGAGCTTTCTATGGAGCTGAATGTCTACTATAGCACCATCTATAAATGGGAAAGCAATGAAGCTCAACCAAAAGGAAAAAACTTAAATAAAATAATAGAATTTATGGGTTACGACCCAAGAATTCAAAACAAAATAAAAATAGAAAATTATGAACTCACTTAGAAACAAAGTACAATTAATAGGAAATTTAGGAAACGAACCAGAAATAATCACATCTGAATCTGGAAAGAAATTGGCAAAGTTTTCTTTGGCTACAAATGACAGTTACAAAGATGCTTCAGGACAGAAGGTTGACAACGTACAATGGCATAATCTAGTCGCTTGGAATAAGACAGCTGATATTATTGAGAAATATGTTACGAAAGGTAAAGAAGTTGCTATTGAAGGTAAGTTAACTTCTCGTTCTTATGAGACTAAAGAAGGGGAAAAACGATATGTTACAGAAGTTGTTGTGAATGAATTGTTGATGTTTGGTAAATAATTATTAAAATTTTAAAAAATAAAACCTCAATTAAATATTTTAATTGAGGTTTTACAAACTATCTCAATAACAAATAGAAGGGAGTTATAATAAATTTATTTTTTAAAAGAACACTTAACTTTTATAAATAGAAGTAAACTCATCTTCAAAATTAACAAACATTAATTCACAAAATCTCCCTAAATAGTAACCCTCAAAATCTTCTACTTTATCATCTGTACTCTTAAATTTTAAGACCTGAACATTTAATTGGACATTATTGTTTTTTGATGTTAATTCTATAACTCCCTTATCTCCCCATTGTCCAACATGTTTTATATATTCATTCCCTTTAAAATTGTGTATTTCCCAAGTTTTAAGGTTCTCATCTTTAATAATTTTGATTATGTTATTTTTTAAACTATCTGAATTTACTGTATTAAAATCTAATGTCATATTGCTATATTTATTTTAATTAAACGATTATTATAATTCTTTTTTTGAATAAGGTTGATACTTAAATTGAATTTTGAAACTGAATTGACTTATTCAATTTTGGTAAAATCAAATTTTATATATTCATATAAATATTGAATTGCTAATAGAATATATAAAATAAAATTTGTT
>JAHDHO010000148.1 GCA_020631275.1 Polaribacter sp.
CATAAATGTTACAATTCCGTATAAAGAAGACGTAATTAAATATTTAGACAAGTTAGATAAAACTGCGGAAGAAATTGGTGCAGTTAATACAATTAAATTTACCAAAAGAGGAAATTTAAAAGGTTATAACACAGATGTTGTTGGTTTTGAAAAATCAATTAAACCCTTTCTTAAAAAGCATCATACAAAAGCTTTAATTTTAGGTACAGGTGGGGCATCAAAAGCAATTGCCTATGCTTTAAAGAAAAATAATATCAAATTTAAATTCGTTTCTAGAAATCCTTCAGGAAAAAAAGAAGTCTCTTACAATGATTTATCCGAAGAAATAATAAAAGATTTTACGGTGATAATTAATTGTACTCCGCTTGGTACTTCGCCAAACACGCATTTATGCCCAAATATTCCGTATCAATATTTAACTGAAAAGCACTTATTATTCGATTTAATTTACAATCCAGAAATATCTAGTTTTTTAGCTAATGGAAAAGAGAAAGGTGCGGCTATTAAAAATGGTTATGAAATGCTAGAATTACAAGCAGAAGAGTCTTGGCGCATCTGGAATGAAAACAAATAGTATATTTTAACCGAACATTTTGTATAACTAGTAAGTTGTACTTATATTTATAAACTATAATACTAATGTATTATTAAACGAACTTAAACATTGTAGATATGTTAGATAACAATAATGATAACGAGGATAAAAAAGTAGAAGTGGTTAATGAGACTTCTAATCTAGAACAAAAAAATACAGAAGCTTCGTCAGCAGAAGATGATGCGATTCTAAAAGCTGTAGAAGAAGTAGAGAATTCTGTAGCAGAAAAAGCAGAAGATTCTGAAGAATCTGTAGTTAAAGAAGAAAAAGACTATAGTATTCTTTCTTTAGAAGAACTTGTTAAAGAGTTACAAGATACATTATCTAACAATGCTGTAAATAAAATTAAAAACGAAGTTGAAAGTATTAAAACAGCTTTTAATGCAAAGTTTGGTGAGTTACTAGCTAATAAGAAGAAAGCTTTTTTAGATGAAGGCGGTAATTCTATTGATTTTCAATTTTCGAGTCCTGTAAAAGGAGAGTATAATAGCTTATTGTCTGAATATAAAAAGCAAAGAGACGCACACTATAATGCTTTAGAAAAGCAAATGAATGCTAACTTAGCTAAAAGAGAAGAGGTTATTGAGGGGTTAAAAAATCTGATAGAAAATGCCGACTCTAAAACTATGTATAACGAGTTTAGAGCTTTGCAAGATACTTGGCGTTCTATTGGGCCTGTTTCTAAAAATAGATACAACGATACTTGGAAAACCTATCATCATCATGTAGAGCGTTTTTATGATTTATTACATTTAAGTAACGATTTTAGAGATTTAGACTTTAAAAATAATTTAGAAGAAAAATTAAAAATAGTAGCTAAGGCAGAAGAACTAGCAAACTCTAACGACGTTAATACAGCTTTTAAAGAGTTGCAAGAGCTTCATAAAATATGGAAAGAAGATATTGGGCCAGTAGCAAAAGAAGTAAGAGAAGAGGTTTGGCAAAAGTTTAGTGCTGCTACTAAAAAAATTCACGATAAGCGTCATGAATATTTTCGTGATATGAAATCTAAATATCAAGAAATTATTAATCAGAAATTATTAGTAATAGAAAAGTTAGATGCTTATGAAACTTCTGGTAATAAAACTCATAAAGATTGGCAAAATAGTATTAACGATATAGAGAAATTAAGGCAAGAGTATTTTAACGCTGGTAAATTACCGTATGCTAAAAGTGAAGAAGTTTGGCAAAAGTTTAAAGCTGCTACAAAAAAGTTTAATAGCTCTAAAAATCAATTCTATAAAGAGGAAAAGAAAGAACAACAAGATAATTTAAAAAAGAAGTTAGCTTTAATCGAAGTTGCAGAATCTTTAAAAGATAGCGAAGATTGGGCAGCAGCAACAGATACTTTAAAGAAAATTCAGTCTGATTGGAAAAAAATAGGTCACGTACCTAGAAAGTTTTCTGATGATATCTGGAATAAGTTTAAAACAGCTTGTAATACGTATTTTGATAGATTTCATAAGCATAAAAATTCTGTGAGTGAAGAGCAACAAGAAGTTGTAAATGCCAAAAAAGCATTTTTAGAATCTTTAAAAGAAGACAAAGAACATACTAAAGAAAGTGTTTTAGAGGCAATACAAGCTTGGAAAGATTTAGGTGCTTTACCAAGAAATGTAAGGCATTTAGAAGGTAAGTTTAACAAGCAAATAGATAAATTATTAGAAAGTTTATCTTTAGATAAAAAAGAAGTGGCTATGTTAAAATTTACAAATGTTGTAGATGGTTTTATGGCTAATAATGACTTTAGAAAATTAGATTCTGAACAATTGTTTGTAAGAAAAAAGATTGATGAAGTAGTAAGAGAAATGCAGCAATTAGAAAATAATTTAGGATTCTTTTCGAATGCGAAAGATGATAATCCTTTAGTTATAAATGTAAAGAATAGGATAGGAGAGTTTAAAGAAGACTTAGCTATTTGGAAAGAAAAGTTAAATTACATTAAAAGTTTAGATTATTAATTTAATGTATCTATAAAATAAAAAAACTCGAAGCTAAGCTTCGAGTTTTTTTTATGATATTAATTTGATGATTAAGAAAATAACTTATCCATTTTCTCTTTCTCTTCGTTTGCTAATGCAGCATCTACTAAGATACGTCCACTATGCTCATCAATTGTAATTTTCTTTCTGTTGGCAATTTCTAATTGCACTTGTGGTGGTATTGTAAAGTAAGAACCTCCAGAAGCTCCTCTTTCAATAGCAACAACAGCTAAACCATTTTTTACCTTATTTCTAATTCTTGTGTAAGCAGAAAATAAGTGAGCATCTAAAGATTTAGAAAACTCTTCAGATTTTTCTCCTAAAAGTTTTTCTTCTTTTTCTGTTTCTTTTAAGATTGCGTCTAATTCTGCCTTTTTGTGGCTTAAGTGCTTTTCTTGTTTCGCTAACTTTTCTTTAGTAGCATCAATTACTTCATTTTTTTGAGCAATTTTAGCTTTGTATTCGTTAATTCTTTTTTCTGCTAATTGAATTTCTAAATCCTGATACTCAATTTCTTTTGATAAAGAATCAAACTCTCTGTTATTTCTAACATTTTTTTGTTGCTCTTCATATTTAGCCATCAACGCTTTAGAATCTTCTATAGCTTGTTTCTTATTGTTGATTTCTGTTTCTAAGTTAGATGCATCTTCTGCTAAGTTAGAAATACGCTTATTCAATCCGGCAACTTCATCTTCTAAATCTTCAACTTCTAAAGGCAATTCACCTCTTACGTTTCTAATTTCGTCAATTCTAGAGTCTATTAATTGTAAGTCATACAATGCTCTTAATTTTTGCTCTACTGAAATTTCTTTCTTCTTTGCCATGTTTATATGTAATAAATTGGATTTGTACTTTTTTCTGATAAAACGATTGCAAAATTACTAAATTTTTTCGTAAGATAGTCAACCAAAAGGTTTTTTGTAAACTGTTCGCTCTCATAATGACCAATATCTGCCAATAAAATGCTTTTTTCAGCTTTAAAAAACTCATGATATTTAAAATCTGCACTCACATAAGCATCTGCTCCAGCTCTTTTGGCGTTAGAAATAGCAAAACTACCCGATCCGCCTAATACTGCAACTGTTTTTATTTTTTTATGAATCAATTCAGAATGTCTAACACATGCTGTTTTCATTTTATCCTTTAAATATACTAAAAATTCTTTTTCATCCATAGCAATTGGTAATTCACCAATCATTCCCATTCCTATGTTTTGATGTGTGTTCTCTAAAGTAATTATTTCATAAGCAACTTCTTCGTACGGATGTTTATTTTTTAAAGTATTTAGAATGGCATTTTCATTCTTACTTTCAAAAAGAATACTTATTTGAGTTTCGTTTTCTGAATGTCTTTTACCTTTTTCTCCAATAACCGGATTCGAATTTTCATTGCCCATAAAAGTTCCGGTACCATTTACACTAAAAGAACATTCGCTATAATTACCAATGTTTCCTGCACCTGCATCAAAAAGGTGTTTTTGCAATTCTTTTGCATCTTTAACAGGTACAAAAGTTGTTAGTTTTTTTATAATTCCTTTTTTAGGAATTAATATTTTCTGATTTTCTAATCCTAAAATTTCACACATTTTTGCAGATACACCATTATTAGAATTGTCTAAAGCTGTATGAGTAGCATAAATTGCGATATCATTTTTTATCGCTTTTAAAACAACTTTTTCTACGTAAGAATTTCCGTTAAGCTTTTTTAATCCACCAAAAATTATAGGATGAAAACTAAGAATCAAATTACAGTTTTTAGCAATTGCTTCGTCTACAGTTTCTTCTAAAGTGTCTAATGTAACTAAAACACCGTTTACTTCTGTATTATAGTTGCCTACAAGTAAGCCAACATTATCAAAATCTTCAGCATAATTTAAAGGCGCCAATTCTTCTAAATAATTTGTTACTTCTTTTATCTTCATTGGGTGTTTTTTTCTAAAACCAAAGTTAACATTTTTAATGTATTTTTACCACAATGAAAGTACTTAGATTTTTTCTATTTCCGTTTGCTATTTTGTACGATTTTGTAACAAAAATTAGGAATTTATTTTTTGATGTTGGGGTTTTTAAGGAAACAAGTTTTAAGACGCCAGTAATAGTTGTTGGCAATTTAAGTGTTGGCGGTACAGGTAAAACTCCGCAGATAGAATATCTTATTAGATTACTTCAAAATCAATATAAGACAGCAGTTTTAAGTAGAGGTTATAAAAGAGAAACAAAAGGTTTTGTGTTGGTAAAAGACAATCATAAAGCAATTGATGTTGGGGATGAACCCTTACAATATTTTAAAAAGTTTAAAGATGTTGTTATAGCTGTTGATGCAAATAGAGTAGCGGGAGTTACAAAATTGATAAACGAACATAATGCTGAAGTTGTGTTGTTAGATGACGCTTTTCAGCATAGAAAAGTTAAAGGAAGTTTTAATATTTTGCTTACAAAATTTAACGATTTGTTTGTAGATGATTTTTTGCTGCCAACAGGAAATTTACGCGAAAGTAAAACAGGTGCAAACAGAGCAGATGTAATATTGGTTACAAAATGCCCATACGATTTAGATCAAGATACAAAAACCAAAGTTTTAGAAAAACTTAAAAAGTTTGATAAAGAAGTTTTTTTTACTACAATTTCTTACGGAAATAAAGTTTTGGGTTCTAAAGAAATCTTTACTAAAGATATTGTGAATTATGAAGTTTTGTTGATTACCGGTATTGCAAACCCGAAACCGCTTTTAGATTTTTTATTAAACTTTAATGTAAATTTTAAACACTTAGAGTTTGCAGATCATCATCATTTTAGTAATAAAGAAATTAATGATATTAAGACTAATTTTGATGACTTACCAAGTAATAAACTTCTTTTAACTACCGAAAAAGACTACGTGAGATTGCATAATAAATTAAGTGATTTAAGTTATTTACCAATAGAAACATTGTTTTTAAATGAATCTAAAAATAAGTTTGATGCCTTAATAAACAGTCATTTAAAAGAAAAAGTATAAATTTGGTATTATAATTGATATTTTAAATTAAAACCTTAGAATGAAAAAAATATTTTTATTATCGTTTGCATTTTTATTTACAACGATGTTCGTTGCTCAAGAAGATATAGATGATTTACCTTTAGAAGATGTTGTAGTAAACAAAATCGAACAAGCTTTACCCACTGCAACCTGGGAATCTTCGTATAAAGATGCTTTAAATAAATCTAAAAAAGAAAAAAAACCTGTTTTAATTTACTTTACGGGATCAGATTGGTGTGGACCGTGTAAGGTTTTAGATAAAAAATTATTTCATTCAGAAAAGTTTGTAAATATCGCAGATAAAGAGTTGATATTATACGAGGCGGATAATCCTAGAAATAAAGATCTAGTTGAAGCAAAAAGATTGGAAGAAACGTATAATTTAATTCTTAAATATCACGTTAAATCTTACCCAACATTGGTTTTTGTGAATCATAAAGGTAAAATGATTGGTTACAAAAAGGGGTTGATTCTAACTGAATATTATTATCCTTTTATCAATTCTGTGATTGAGAATTACTAAATTATCTTAAGTAAATTCTGGTGAATTTTGCGACTTTTAATTTATGTTAATTTCTATTTTTAAGAACATAAAAAGTAAACCAAGGGTGCTTTTTGTCATTGACGGCTTAGGTGCTTTGTTTTCTGCATTTTTTATAGGTTTTGTATTGGTAAAGTTTCAACCTTTTATAGGTTTATCTAAAACTACTTTAGTTTTTTTAGCTGTTTTTCCATCTATTTTATTTGTTTATAACGTATACTGTTATTTTAGAACCCCTATTAAAGTTCTTGCTTTTTTAAGGGTAATAGCGTTTTAAATTTATTTTATTGCTTCTTATCAATTGCAATAGTTCTTTGTAATTACAATTTAATTACAAAATTAGGATTGCTCTATTTTGGACTAGAGATAATGGTTTTATTATTTTTAATACGCTTAGAGTTCTTTGTGGTCTATAAATTAAGTGACTAAAAAACTTACAAAAACAAAAAAACCGAAGCATATTGCTTCGGTTTTAATATAGTATTAATTACTATTAATTATTTTTGATTTACAACTCTAAAAGTTGTTCTTCTGTTTGCTCTGTGTTCTGCTTCTGTACAAGAAACTCCATCAGCACATCTGTTAGTTAATT
>JAHDHO010000149.1 GCA_020631275.1 Polaribacter sp.
ACTTTATGACCCCTAAATCTAAAAGTAATTGGCTTTCTATGCCATTTATATTATTACTATTTATTTCATTATATAGTAATGCACAAACATCGGTTACTTATTCTGTTAGTCCGGGTACAACTATTGCTCAAACCCCAGGAGGCTCCGCAACATACCCAACAACTATTAACGTACCAATAAACTTTAACATTTCAGATATACATGTCTCTTTAAACATAACACATACTTGGAATGAAGATTTAGATATTTTCTTGACTTCTCCTGAAGGAACAGTTGTAGAGCTAAGTACAGATAATGGAGGGAATGGCGATAATTATAACGTAATTTTTGACGATACTTCTGGTAATATACTACCAACAACAAATTCTACAATTGCAGGAACATACAGACCTGAAGGTTCATTATCAGATTTTAATGATGAAGATGCAAATGGTAATTGGACTTTAACAGTTACAGATGACACTAACCAAGATGGAGGAATTATAAACTCAATTTCACTTGAAATATTTGGAACTACAATTACCAAGGAAAGTTTTGAAGACGGGTCTTTAAATGGCTGGTCTCAGGGTAATGGAGATGAATTTGATTGGTCTAACGGAAACAATACAACACCATCAAATGGAACAGGACCACAAAACGGTGGTTCTGATGGCTCAAGATTTCTATTCATTGAAGCCTCAAGTCCAAGAGCAACAGGTCATAAAGCCTATTTAGATAGATCTTTTGATTTTACAAATACTGCTAATAATAAAATCAGTTTCGACTACCACATGTATTCTACTGCAGCAAGCTCTATGGGAACTCTTAACCTTAGAGTTAGTACAAACGGAGGTGCTAATTTTTCTGATCCTATTTTTTCTGAAACAGGAAATAAAGGGAATGTATGGAATAGCTATGTTGCTGACCTATCTGCTTACGACGGTTTAAATGTTGTATTAAGGTTTGAAGGTATAGTTGGTGGTGGTACTTTTTGGAGCTCTGATGCAGCTATTGACAACGTAATTGTAGCCGGAACAGCAGCAACTAGTTCTACTCCAAGAATACCAATTACAATAACTGCTGATGCAAGCTCTAAAGAATTCGGTGATGCGGATCCTGAATTTACATATCAAATAACTTCAGGAGCCTTAGAAAGTGGAGACACATTAGTTGGTAGTTTAGATAGAGATGCTGGAGAAGCCGTTGGAAATTACAATATAAATCAAGGAAGTATCTTAAATGTTAACAATCCTAAATATGATATTACATTTATTTCAGCTATATTTTCAATTGGTTCAAAAGACACCGACGGTGATGGTTATGCTGATGATGTTGATGTTGATATAGATAATGACGGTATATTAAATACTGATGAAAGCTGTATAATACAAGGTGCTACAGAACCAGAATCTGATAGAATAAAATACTCAGACGAAGGTTATGACATGTATGTTATTGGAGGAAATGCAAACAATGGTAACGGATATAGAGAGTCTGGATTTGAAAAAGGAGCCTATGCAAAAGGTTTAAATCTAACCGTTTTAAATAATGCAAACGACTTTGTATTCTCTACTGTTGGTGGTCAAGATAATGCCGCTTCTAGTGCTGCTACATTTGCAAATGGGTCTTTATCATATACTACAAATGCGAATACAACAGGTCGTAGAAATGAATTTAGAGAAACTACCGGAGCTTCATTTAGATCAGGAACTTCTGGAGATGCACTTTATATTAAACCTTCAATTAATTTAACTGTTGGTGAAGTATATTCAATTGACATAGATTTTAATACAGCAGTACATGCATTTAGTTTCGATTTAGTAGATATTTTAGATACTACACAAGATCCAGCAGATCTTTTAGTTCGGTATGAAGTTTTTGCAGATTCTAAACTAATCGCTTATTTCGAGAGTGGTTTTATTGGTGATGATGCAATTGCAACTGTTAATATTTTTGACGGAAATAATATTAGTAGAGGAACCATGGTTGTTGGTCAAAATATAGAATCTACTATTGGTTTTATATCCTCAACAAAAGTTAGTGAAGTTTCTATTGTACATAAGGTATTAAATGGAACTGTTTCTGGGTCTTTTGTTGATTTACACGGTATGGATAACTTTGTTTATAGTACAGAGGATATTAGCTGTCTATCTGATGGTTTAGATGTTGATGGAGATGGTATACCAAACGAAAGAGATATCGATTCTGACAACGATGGAATTCCAGACAATATAGAAGCACAAACAACTTTAGATTATATAGCACCTAATTATGTTTATACAGTTAATGGTTTAGATACAGCATACGGAATAGGGTTAATACCCGTAAATACCGACGGAATTGACAATGCTGATTTTACAGATTTAGACTCTGATAATGATTCACTTTTTGATACATTTGAAGTTGGTTATACTATCGATACAGATAATGATGGAGTTACAAATGGCACTGTTGGAGAAAACGGATTGGATAATTCTTTATATCCTGCGGATGACTATTTAGATGTAAATGCAAGTATTGATGATCCAAATTCACTACCAGATATTGATAACGATGCTACTACTATTGGAGATGTAGATTATAGAGATACACATCTTTCAGGTACCCCTATGATTACGCAATTCTATTTAGAAGGTACTAGTAGAGTTATAGAAATCACAAACATAGATCCTACAAATAGTATTTTAGCGAACACTATTGAATTATCTTTATTTGAAAACAAAACTGGACCACAAACTTCTGTAATACCAAATAGTTTTTATACAATACCAAATGCACTTGCACCAGGAGAATCGATTATAATTAACAATTCAACTTCAAGTTACACAGGTATAACTAATGATGGAATTACTTCTATAATTGGTGAGAATGACATCTTAGTTTTATCTCATCCAAAAAGTATTGCAACTGGTTTAAACGATTGGAAAAACAGATATGAAAGTGCAATAAACCTTGAAAATGATAAGATTTATGTAAGAAGTGATGAAGTACTTTCTACAAATAAAGATTTTACAGGTACAGAATGGATTGTTTATGTAAACGAAGATTTAGATCCTTATAGAGATAAAGATTTAGGTGGTCCAGAAAGACATCCTCATGATCCAGTTATCTCTGAAATTGCTTCTGCAAATTCAGAATCTAACTTAAGATTAGGTGTACACAGAGTAAATCCTACAATTTTAACAGGTGGTACTTGGTCTAACGGTTATCCAGATAGAACTAGAAGAGTTGTAATAAATCAAAATTATACTCATTCAGGAATTTTAAAGGCAAGACAATTAACAGTAAACTCTGGTAATAAGTTATCAATAGATAACAACTTATTAGTAGTATCCGAAGATATAACATTAGGAAATGCGAATAGTGAAATTAGATTGATTGGTAATTCGCAATTAATCCAAACACATGAAACTACATCTAAAGTAACTGGTGCTGGAAAATTATTAATAGATCAAAACTCCCCTACACCAAGTACATATAGATACAACTACATGAGTTCTCCGGTTGGAGGAGCATCTTTCACTATTGCTGACGTTTTAAAAGACGGTACTTTAGCAACATCTGCTACATCAAATATTGTAGATATTAATTTTGTTGGTGGTTACGATGGTGAAGTATCTTCTCCTATTAAAATCTCTGAATATTGGATTTACACTTATGCTAGTGCAGATGGTAAAAGGTCTAGATGGAGTCAGAAAAAAAGCACTGGTTCTATACCTGTAACGGATGGATTTACTTTAAAAGGGCCAGGTACTCAACAAAACTATACTTTTACAGGTACTCCTAACGATGGTAATTTAAGTACTGCGGTTGGTGGAAATCAATCGTATTTGGTAGGTAACCCTTACCCTTCTGCTATAAGTTCTACTAAATTTTTAGAAGATAACGAAGATTCTACTACAAGTACTTTATACTTCTGGCAGCATGCAGGAGAAAAAGATGACTCTAGTTCAGAGGCAGGACATTCATTTAACGGATATATTGGTGGATATGCAACGAAAAACTTAGCAATGGGCCTTGCCGCAAATGTTCCTTCTATTTCTGGCGCTTTTGACTTTAATATGGAAGCTATAGATGCTACAACAACAGGAACTTCTACAAATGACGGAGGAAACAATGTAGTTTTATTAAATTCAATAAATGAATATGTAGAGTTTAATAGACTACCTAGAGCAGTTGATGGTTTAACAATTAATTATAAATCTAATACCCCTGCTTTAATAAGGGTTAAAATTAACGAAACAAATACTACGGAATACACATTACCCGCTTCTACTGTTTATACAGATTTTACTATCACAGATTGTATACAGGTAAATAGCGATTTTACAATTGAATCTCTAAGTATTTTTAATTTATACATAGATAGTATTAATTTACAAGATGATGACGGAGAAATTTCTTGTCAACCAACAGCTGGTTTAAATGCTAATTCTGCATATAGTGAACCTTTAGAATACATTGCTGTAGGACAAGGTTTCTTTATTAGTGGAGATGAAGATGGCGGACCAATTGTCTTTAACAACAGCCAAAGAGAAAATATTGTTGAAGGAGCACAATCTACATTTTTTAAATCGAATATAAAACACAAAAAGAAAGCTACAGCAACAAGAAAAGAATTACCTATTCTAAAATTAGGAATGAATTATACAGGACAAACTGGTACAGAATTACACAGACAAATCGGTATATCTTTTAAATACAATAACTCATTTAAATATGACAAAGGTTATGATAGTTTTACATTTGATGTGAATGATACTGATTTCTATTGGAAGTTTTCTGATAATAACGAAAAATATGCTATTACAGGAATTCAGAATATCACAGAAGATTTAGAGGTGCCTTTAGAAATTATAATTGGTCAAGATGATGAAATTAGTATTGAAATAGACGAAATCAACTTTGATAATTCAGACTTATACATTTTAGATAAATTAGAAAATAAAACATATAATTTAAAAGAAGGTAAAGTTAAAATTAACTTAGTAAAAGGAGAATATTCAGACAGATTTTTCTTAGCATTTAAAGAAAGTGTGGTACTAAGTACAGAAGACACCATTTTAACAAATGACTTTAATATATTTTATAACAAAACAGATAAAAACATTAATATCGAATTGTTAAACGGTTTAGAAATGAGTAAAGTAAATTTATACTCTATACTAGGTCAAGAAATAAATACTTGGAGTTTGAACAACGAAAACAAGAAAACTTTAGATGTAAAAAATCTTTCAAAAGCAATTTACATAGTAAAGATTAAAACGAATAGAGGTGATGTTTCCAAAAAGATACTAATCAACTAGTGTTTTTTTACTAAAAAGAGAATCTTAAATGATTCTCTTTTTTTTTTACTTTATAAAATCCTTAATTTTTGAAATTGCAAAATCTATTTCTTCAATAGTATTATTTCTAGAGAACGAAAATCGCACAGAAGTTTTATCTTCTTCACCATTAAATAAAATTTCAGAAAGTACGTGCGAGCCCTTATTACTTCCACTTTGGCAAGCGCTACCACCAGAAACAGCAATTCCTAATAAATCTAAACTAAACAAAAGCATATCATTTTTAACAGGAAATCGAACACTTAAAATTGTAGCACTACTGCTATCTAAATTATCCGATTTACCATTAAACTTTATCTCTTTAGAAAGTTTTTTCAATTCAGAAATAAAATAAAGCTTTAAACTTTCAATATAGTTTTTATTTTTTTTCAGCGCAGTATAAGAAATATCTAAAGCTTTTTCCATACCTAAAATAGCATGAACATTCTCTGTACTAGATCTAGCTCCTTTTTCTTGTTCACCACCATGAAGCATTGGTGCTATACCAAATCCTTTTCTAAAAAAAGCAAAACCAACACCTTTCGGACCATGAAATTTATGTGCACTTCCAACAAGAAAATCAATATTAATATCAGATAAATCTAGTTTAAAATTCCCTATCGCTTGTACAGTATCAGAATGAAAAAGTGAATTATACTTTTTACATAAATCAGTAACAATTTTAACTGGTAATAAATTCCCAATTTCATTATTAACCATCATTAAGCTAACAATTGTCTTTTTTTCTGATGATTTTAAAAGTACTTCTAAATGTTCTAAATCTATATCTCCATTATCTTTAACAGATACAAATTCTAACGTAATATTATATTTTTCACTTAGAAATTTACATGTATTTAAAACAGCATGATGTTCTATTTTAGAAGTTATAAATCTAGTAACCCCTAAATTTAAAACAGCATTATTTAATATTAAATTATCTGCTTCTGTACCACTTGATGTAAAAATTATTTCTGAAGCAGAAACATTAAATTGCTTTGCAATGTTTTTTCTGGCTGTTTCTACACTCGATTTTGCTTTTCGTCCAAATTGATGTATCGAAGAAGGGTTACCAAAATTAGTTGCCATAGAATTTTGCATAACTTCTATAACTTCTGGATGCATTTGCGTGGTAGCAGCATTGTCTAAATAAATAGCATTCATACTAATATCTTTTTTAACTAGATTGAATTTTGAAAAATATAAACTTCTGTGGCACCTAAACCATATTGTTTATATGAAGCATCGTAATATTTAACAGGATATTTATTTAAAAGTGAATGCAGTTCAGACTTTAAAACCCCTTCTCCTACTCCGTGTATAAAAACAATTTTAGAAATTCTTTTATGAATTGCAAATTCTAATTTTCTTTTTGCAGTATCTAACTGTAGATTTAACATATCGTAATTATCTAAACCTTT
>JAHDHO010000150.1 GCA_020631275.1 Polaribacter sp.
GCAAAATACTCTACAATAATTTCTGATGGAACGCCATTTTCTGGATGATTTCTATAAGCAGAAATAAAAGCATTTTCTGCATCATCAAAATAATTTAACAACCCTTGATGCAAAGGCAAACCCGCTCTTAATATAGAACATAAAACAATTTTATTGGTAAGCTGATCTATTTCTTTAATACCTAATGGTGTTTCTACTTTATTAACAGAATAATTAAGTTCTTTACTTAATTCATAACTTAAAACCTCACCAATTCTTTCTATATTTCTACGAAATCGTAAAGAGTCTTTTTGAACGTTTACATCTCTAATTTCTGAGATAAATTTGTTTAAAATTGTATTATTAGAAGATATATTATGAATATGCATTTTATAGAAATTAGATAAACAAATGTAGCATAATTAAGTAAAATTTGTATCTTGCTCTAAGAATTTAGTTTAATTAATCACTAAAAATTTAAAAAAATGGGAATTTTTTCATTCATTAAAAATGCCGGAGCCAAAGTTTTTGGTATTGGAAAAACTACAGAAGAAGAAAATGCAGAAAAGTCTGAACAATTAAGAAATGCTATTACTGCATTAGATTTACAAGTTACAGATTTATCTATAGAAGTAGATGATGATATTGTAAAGTTATGGGGAGAAACTGCCGATTTAGCTACAAAAGAAAAAGTAGTTTTAGTGGTAGGGAATACAAACGGAATTTCTTCTGTAGAAGATAATATTACTGTTGCAGAAGTAGAAGAAATTAAAGAAGAAGCAATGGCACAATTCCATACAGTAGAAAAAGGAGATACTTTAGGTAAAATAGCAAAAGAATATTACGGCAATGCAATGAAATACCCTGTTATTTTCGAAGCAAACAAACCTATGTTAACACATCCAGATAAAATTTATCCGGGTCAGGTATTAAGAATACCACCATTAGTAGACTAACTAAAAGTTAATCAACCAAACCAAGAGAGTTTCAAAAATAAATTTTTGAAGCTCTTTTTTTATGCTTAAAATCTAAATTTTATTAGCAACTTTGCAAACTAATATAGTTTACATTTTTTAAAATGAATAAAAGAATATTAGCTCTTTTTGCAGTTTCTATTGCAACTCTAATTTATGGCTTAACATTTACTATTGCTAAAGATGTTATGCCAAACTATTTAAAACCTTATGCTTTTATTTTAGTTAGAGTAATTGGTGCAACAACTATTTTCTGGACATTAGGTTTGTTTATAAAACAGCAAAAAATAGAAAAGGAAGATTATAAAAAAATTCTTTTAGCTTCTTTTTTTGGTATTGGTTTAAACATGCTAACTTTTTTTAAAGGTTTAAGTATAACAACACCAATTAGCGCATCTGTAATGATGGTAACATCACCAATTATGGTGCTAATTTTCTCTAGCATTTTAATAAGAAAAAGAATAGGAAAACAACGCATTTTAGGGGTTTTTATTGGTTTAATTGGTACTATTTTATTAATTACATATAGCAATACTTCATCCGAAGGAACCAATAATAACTTTGGCAACTTTTTAGTTTTTGTAAATGCTGCATCTTATGGTTTGTACTTAGTTTTAGCTAAAGATTTAATTGTAAAATACAACCCAATTGTGTTTGTAAAATGGCTATATTTATTTGGTTCTATTTTTGTAATTCCTTTTGGTTACAGCGAATTATTAGAAGTATCATGGCAAGAAATACCTACAAACATTTATTGGAATATAGGTTTTGTTGTAATTTTCACTTCTTGTGTAACCTATCTTTTTAATCTGTATGGTTTATCAAAATTAAAACCAACAACGGTTAGTGTTTTTATTTATTTACAACCTGTAATTGCCACAATTTATGCATTAATAGTTGGTAGCGATTCTTTAAATACCGTTAAAATAAGTGCAACAATTTTAATATTTATTGGTGTGTATTTAGTAACCAAACAAGTAGAAAAATCTACCAAATAAAACTATATTTGCAACTTATTTAAAATGATGATTTTATGATTCAATCTATGACGGGTTATGGGAAAGCAGTATTACAATTGCCTACCAAAAAAGTTACTATAGAAATTAAATCTCTAAACAGTAAAAATTTAGATTTAAACGTTAGAATTCCTTCTTACTACAAAGAAAAAGAATTACCTGTACGTAAAAAATTAGCAGCTGCCTTAGTTCGTGGAAAAGTAGATTTTTCGATATTTGTAGAAATGACTGCAGATGAAACCTCTACAACTGTTAATCATGGTGTTGTAAAAGAATACATACAACAACTAAGAAATGTAGTACAAACAGGTGCTACAGACGATGTAGAACTGTTAAAAATGGCAGTTAAAATGCCAGATGCATTAAAAACAGAAAGAGAAGAATTAGATGAAAATGAATGGAATCTAATTGATAAGAACATAGATGTTGCCATAGAAGAAATTGTACAATATAGAACAGACGAAGCCGCATCTTTAGAAATAGATTTTAAGCAAAGAATTGCAAATATTAAAATGTATTTAGAAGAAGTAAAAGCTTTAGATGGCGATAGAATAGCAAACGTAAAAGCACGTTTAAAAAAGGCGATAGACGATTTAAAAGTAGATACAGATGAAAATCGTTTTGAGCAAGAGTTAATTTATTATCTAGAAAAATTAGATATTAACGAAGAAAAGGTTCGTTTAGCAAACCATTTAGATTACTTTTTAGAAACATTAGCAACACCAGATTCTAATGGTAAAAAATTAGGGTTTGTAATTCAAGAAATGGGTAGAGAAATTAACACCACTGGTTCTAAAGCAAATTTTGCGCCTATGCAAAAAGCTGTAATTCAAATGAAAAACGAATTAGAACAAATTAAAGAACAAATTTTAAACGTACTTTAAACATCAATAGTAAGCCCCAAAAAATGGTTTACAACTAATAACTTATAATTCTGAAATCTATTCAGAATGACAAAAATTAAATATTTATGTCAGAATTTAAAGGAAAATTATTCGTCTTTTCAGCACCTTCTGGTTCAGGGAAAACAACAATTGTTCGTCATTTACTAAAACAAGAAAAATTTAATTTAGAATTTTCTATTTCTGCAACTTCTAGAGATCCTAGAGGAGCAGAAAAAGATGGTGAAGATTATTATTTTATTTCTTTAAAAGATTTTAAAAGTAAAATTAAAGGCGATGAATTTTTAGAATGGGAAGAAGTTTATAGAGACAATTTCTACGGAACTTTAAAATCTGAAGTAGAACGAATTTGGGCGCTTAAAAAACATGTGATTTTTGATATTGATGTAGTAGGAGGTTTAAGAATTAAAAAGAAATTTCCAGATGAAACGCTATCTGTTTTTGTAAAACCACCAAGTGTAGACGAACTAAAAATTAGATTAAAAAAACGATCTACAGAAAGCGAAGACAAAATAAACATGCGTGTTGCAAAAGCTTCTGTAGAATTAGCTACTGCACCACAGTTTGATAAAATTATCAAAAATTACGAATTGGATGTCGCTTTAAAAGAAGCTGAAATGTTGGTTGCTGATTTTTTAGATTTAAAAGAATAAAACTTCTATTACAATTAAAATGAAAATCGGTTTATACTTTGGTACTTTTAATCCTATACATATAGGGCATTTAATAATTGCCAATCATATGGTAGAAAATTCAGACTTAGATGAGATATGGATGGTGGTAACACCACACAATCCCTTTAAAAAGAAAAGCTCTTTATTAGACAACCATCATCGTTTAGAATTGGTATATAAAGCAACAGAAGCATATGATAAAATTAAACCTTCTGATATTGAATTTAAATTACCACAACCAAACTACACAGTTTATACTTTAGCACATATTTCTGATCTTTATAAAAACAAAGAATTTTGTTTGATTATGGGAGAAGATAATTTAAAAAGTTTGCATAAATGGAAGAATTACGAAACCATTTTAGAACATCATAATATTTATGTATACCCAAGAATTGCAGAAGGCAAAATAGATTCTCAATTCGATAATCACCCAAGAATCACAAAAGTAGAGGCTCCAATTGTTCAAATTTCTTCTACAATGATTAGAAACGGAATTAAAGACGATAAAAACATAAAACCACTTTTAACCAAAGAAGTTTGGCAATACATTGATGAAATGAATTTTTATAGAAAATAATTTCACTTTAAATTCGTTGTATATTTGTAAATATTCAAAATAAATACTTTGGCTAAAAAGGATAAAAAAAAAGGAAAATTAAAACAAAAACTAACCGATAAATACAGATTGGTTGTTTTAAACGAAAATACTTTTGAAGAGCGCTTTTCTTTAAAACTGTCTCGTCTAAATGTATTTGTTTTAGGCGGATTTTTCTCTATCCTACTTATTTCTTTAACCACTGTATTAATAGCATTTACACCAATTAAAGAATACATACCAGGTTATTCGTCTTCAAAATTAAAATCAGATGCATTAAAGCTTACTTTCGAAGCAGATTCTTTAAAGCAAAAATTGGCTATTCTAGAAAATTATACAAAAGCTTTAAAACCAGTTTTAACTGGTGAAATAACCTCAGAAGAAATAGATTCTATACAAATAGAAGCAAGACAAACTACAATAGACGAAAGTAAACTCGATGCAACCAAAGAAGATTCTTTATACAGAGAAAAAATAGATAGAGAAACTCGTTTTGACATTTTAAACAACTCTAACAGTAGCGTTAAAATTGTTTTTTTTGCACCATTAAAGGGTAATATTTCTCAAAATTTTGATGCCAATTCTAAACATTTTGCACTAGATATTATCGCTAAAACAGGCACACCTGTTAAAGCTGCCGCAGAGGGCACCGTAATTTTTTCTGGTTGGAGTGCCGAAACCGGTTATGTTATTATTATAAAACACAATAAAGATTTTATATCTGTTTACAAACACAATGGTAACTTACTAAAACAACAAGGCGATTTTGTAAGATCTGGTGAAGTAATTGCTAGTGTTGGATCTACAGGAGAACTTTCTACAGGACCACACTTACACTTTGAACTTTGGAAAGGTGGTTACGCCATAAACCCAACAAATTTTATAGATTTTAAATAATGAGTATTAAATCTTTTTTTGCCATTCCTTTTGCTAAAATTGCAACTAAAAAAGTTTATAAATGGGCTAATAAACCACATAAAACTCAAGATAAAGTTTTTAAAAATCTAATTTCTAAAGGTAAAACAACTGCTTTCGGTAAAGATCATAACTTTGCTAACATTTCAAATTATGACGATTTTAAAAATCATGTTAAAGTTCAAGATTACGAAGGCTTAAGAAATTATGTAGATAGAATTGTGGCTGGTGAAGAAAATGTACTTTGGCCAGGTAAACCATTGTATTTTGCAAAAACTTCTGGTACAACTTCTGGCGCTAAATACATACCAATTACTAAAGAATCGATGCCTACACATATTACAGCGGCAAGAAATGCAATGCTATTTTATATTGTAGAGAAAAATGATGCAAGTTTTGTTGATGGTAAAATGATCTTTTTACAAGGAAGCCCAGTTTTAGAAGATAAAAATGGCGTAAAACTTGGCAGACTTAGTGGTATTGCAGCACATTATGTACCAAACTATCTACTTAAAAACAGATTGCCAAGTTGGGAAACCAATTGTATAGAAGATTGGGACACGAAAGTAAATGCAGTAGTTGAAGAAACGGTTAACGAAAACATGTCTGTAATTAGCGGAATTCCGTCTTGGGTACAAATGTATTTCGAAAAACTAATCGAAAAAACAGGGAAATCGGTTTCAGAACTATTTCCTAATTTTAATTTCTTTATTTACGGAGGTGTTAATTTTGAGCCCTACAAGAATAAATTTGAGAGCTTAATTGGTAAAAAGATAGATTATATAGAATTATACCCTGCATCAGAAGGTTTTATTGCTTATCAAGACTCTCAAACAGAAAAAGGAATGCTTTTACAGCTAGATTCTGGTATTTTTTACGAGTTTATTCCGGCTAATGAATTCTTTGATAAAAACCCAACAAGAATCTCTTTAAAAGACGTTAAAATTGGTGTAAATTATGTAATTATACTAAATACTACTGCAGGACTTTGGGGTTATAATATTGGCGATACAGTAGAGTTTACATCAACAAAACCTTATAGAATTAAAGTTACTGGTAGAATTAAACACTTTATTTCTGCTTTTGGCGAGCACGTTATTGGCAAAGAAGTTGAAAAAGCTTTAAATGATTCTATAAAAGGTACATCTATAAATATTAGCGAATTTACGGTTGCGCCACAAGTAAACCCAAAAACTGGTTTACCTTATCACGAGTGGTTTATAGAGTTTGAAAATGAACCAGAAGATATAGAAGAGTTTGCATCAAAAGTAGATGCTTCTATGCAATCTCAAAACATCTATTATTTCGATTTAATAGAAGGTAAAATATTACGTCCGTTAATTATTAGAAAAGTTAAAAAAGGTGGTTTTCATGAATATATGAAATCTATTGGTAAATTTGGTGGACAAAATAAAATACCTCAACTTTCTGATAACAGAAAAATTGCAGATGTTTTAGATAATTTTATAATTAAAAAATAACAACATATATACAAAATGGGAGGAGATTATTTATTTTTAGTTTTAGCTGTAGTACTAGTAATTGTTTACTTTTACAACAAATACAGAAACA
>JAHDHO010000151.1 GCA_020631275.1 Polaribacter sp.
TAAAAGGAATTGTAAAAGGTGGAGGTTCTTTAACTGCATTACCAATTATCGAAACGCAAGCAGGTGACGTTTCTGCTTATATTCCAACAAACGTAATTTCGATTACTGATGGACAGATTTTCTTAGATGGAGATTTATTTAACTCTGGTGTTCGTCCAGCAATTAACGTAGGTATTTCTGTATCTCGTGTTGGTGGTAACGCACAGATTAAAGCCATGAAAAAAGTATCTGGTACTTTAAAATTAGATCAAGCTCAGTTTAGAGAATTAGAAGCTTTTGCTAAATTTGGTTCAGATTTAGATGCTGCAACAATGAGTGTAATTTCTAAAGGACAACGTAATGTTGAAATTTTAAAGCAAGCTCAAAACGATCCTTTTTCTGTAGAAGATCAAATTGCAATTATTTATGCAGGTTCTAAGAACTTACTAAAAGATGTTCCTGTAGAAAAAGTAAAGAAATTCGAAAAAGATTATATCGATTATTTAAACGCAAAGCATAGAGATACTTTAGATGTTTTAAAGTCTGGTAAATTAACAGGCGAAGCTACTGATGTTTTAGAGGCAGCAGCTAAAGAGATTTCTAAGCAATTTTCATAACATATAGTTATTATTCCCGTTTTCGCGGGAATAATAAAATACTCATAGTATGGCTAACTTAAAAGAAATACGTAATAGAATTACTTCTATTAAATCTACAATGCAGATTACATCTGCCATGAAAATGGTATCTGCTGCAAAGTTGAAAAAAGCACAAGATGCCATTACGGCTATGCGCCCATATTCTTCTAAACTTACAGAATTGTTGCAAAATTTAAGTGCAACATTAGAAAGTGATGCAAGCGGAGAATACTCTAAGCAGAGAGATGTTTCTAAAGTTTTATTGGTTGTTATTACTTCTAATAGAGGTTTATGTGGTGGTTTTAACTCTTCTATTACAAAAGAAGTAGTAAAAACTATAAACGAAAAATATAGCAATACTTCTGTAGATTTATTTACAATAGGTAAAAAAGGAAATGATGTTTTATCTAAAGGATATAACGTTACAGCTAATAGAAGTGATATCTATGATGATTTAACTTTTAGTAATGTAGCTTCTCTTGCAGAAAACTTAATGCAGTTATTTGTTAACGGTACGTATGATAAAATTGAAATTGTTTACAATCAATTTAAGAATGCCGCTACACAAATTACACAGGTAGAGCAATTTTTACCAATTAAACCTATTGAAGGTGGAGATGCAAGTGCAGTAAACTCTGATTACATTTTTGAGCCTTCTAAAGAAGAAATTATAGAGGCTTTGATACCAAAATCTTTAAAAACGCAATTGTATAAAGCATTAAGAGATAGTTTTGCATCTGAACACGGAGCAAGAATGACTGCAATGCATAAAGCAACAGACAATGCTAAAGATTTAAGAGACGAATTGTTATTAACTTATAACAAAGCACGTCAGGCAGCAATTACAAATGAAATTCTTGAAATTGTTGGTGGAGCAGAAGCTTTAAACAACTAATTTTAGTTTTATAAAATATTAAAAGAGCTTATCATTTATGATAAGCTCTTTTTTATTTATCTAATTTTCGTCAGGCTTAATCCAATCTGCATTTCTAACAAACAAAATATATTGTGCATAGTCTGTAGTAGAAGTGCCATCTATAATATCGTAAGCATCCCAAATAGTTATTAGTTTTTTTACTTTAGTACCTCTAGATGAGTTTAGATAAGGAGAATCTTTCGCATCTAATTTAAGTAAGCTAATCGAGTTTGGTTTTGTAACTTTTTTATAATCGGCTATACCCTCAATATACATAAATAACCTATTATCTTGAGAATACTTAAATTTAGTAAATGCTTTGCCTTTATCTTGCATAAACTTTGGTAATGCTTTACTATCAACCGTTAATCTAGAATCTACATACAGCGTATTTAAGCTAACCATTTTATTTGAATAAGGCAAATGCATGTCTTTTTTAATTCGACCAGCAAAAGTGTAGGTATAAGCTTGTAATGTATGTGAAAACCCTAATCCGCTATAAAGTTTTTTATTTTCCCAGTTCTTTTGGGTGTAGAATCTTTTAAAGTTTAGATACATGAACTTGTCTCTACTTCTAGTAATCTTATAATCGTTTAAATTGTAAGCTATATTTTTTAGTAAATTGATAGTATTTATACTCAAATTAATTTTTTCTTTTTCTATAATAATATCTAGTTTATTCCTAGACCATGAAATTAAATACTCATTTTTACTATCAATATCATTATGATATTTTACAGGTAGTTTTTCCTTTAATAGTTTTCTAATCAAATCGAAATCTGCAATTCTATCAATTCCAACGAGATTAAACTTTTTGTCTTGAGGAAGTTGCGCATAATAGGCTCTCATTTTTACCCATTTATTTCTATGTTGTTCTGATAATCTACCTATGTAAACTGGCCATTTTTTTAATATTTCTTTCAATGTAATTTCGTTTGACCCTTCTATATATTCTTGAAGATAATAACCTTGTGCAATATCCATTTCGGCTAAATAAGTATCAATATGTATTTTCTGGTTTAGTTGTGTGAACATTGCGAAATCTATTCTTGGCGATGTTTCAACTTCATGAACTTCGCCTACTAAAAATAGATTGTTGTTATAGAAGTTATCATCTAGTGAATTAAATTGAAGAGAATCTGTCATTTTAACAACTTCTGTATAATTTTCTAAATAGTTAACATATTTACTAGAAGAACAACTTGTTAGAAGTAGTAATAAACATACTGCGATAAAAAAATTAAGAGTTTTCATTTGTTAGTTTTTTAAGTTCACAACAAATAGAACACATTAAAACAAATAAAAGAGTGTGATTAACCTGAGGTTTTTGGGTTAAAATTGAAATACACGGGCTATTTTTGAAGTTCTTGTGACGAATTTGAAAGTCTTTTATTAAGCGCCTTATAGTAAACTTGTGAAATTGGAATAACCTCTTCTGTTTTTGTAATTCTTATAAAACGTTTTCTAGCATTGCCTTCTACAGTTTTAAGATAATCTAAATTTACCAAGTAAGAACGATGTACTTGCCAAGCTTTAGGTAGTTGTTTTATAATATTAGAAAGCGTGCTTCTTAAAGTTTTTTGTTGCATGCCTTTATCTGTGTTAAAATAAATATCTACATAATTCTGCTGCGCTTTTGCAAAAATAAAATCCGATTCAAAAATGGTTAAGGTTTCAGATTTATTGGTTCCATTAATAGTAATTTTTTTAACCTTTTTAGTGTTTGATTCATCATAATTAGGAACTTCTATTTGACCGTATTTCGAACGTAAATAAAGCCAAAAAGGCACTACAATAGGTGTAAAAGGTACACAAAAAGATTTTATAAAACTCCAAATTAATTTATAGGTAAAAGAAGTTAAACCGCTAATTACAAAGAAGTGATAAAAGAAAGAAAACACAAAGATTACAAATAGTGTGCTAATAATATAAATGGATTCGTTTACTATAAACCATCGTTTTGTTTGAATTTTGTAAACGTAATTTTCTATGGGGTGAAATATTAGAATCGGTATTATTATACAAACGGCATAACCAGAAAGAATTAAATATTTATATGAAAAACTATTACTATTATCAAAAGGTTCTAAGGTAATTAACAAAACCGGAATTACTGTACCTAACAATAATGCAATCAAAAAAGTAGGTTTCCATTTTTGAGTATATGCTATCGTTTTATTCAGTGAAATCATTCTTCTTTACAGTAATATTTATGTCTTAAAGATATAATTTATAATACCTTGTTAGTTATACAAATACAAGTCGAACGAATTTAGCAGATTATTTTTAAAATATCAAGTTTTATATAAATCCTAATTTAGAAAATGATTTGTTTAAAATAGCCGTATCATCAACATTTAACCATTTGTCTAAAATAGTAGCGTAAATTTCTCTAAAATCTATTTCGTATTTTAAATTTCCGTTTTTATCTAAGTTCGCTAAATTTGGTAAATTATTATATAGACCTTGTTTCTTTAGATTTTTACCCATCAAGAAAACATTATTTGCGGTGCCGTGATCTGTTCCTTTAGATTCGTTTTGTTTTACACGCCTACCAAATTCTGAAAATGTAAGAATAAGTACATCATCAAAAGTGTTATTTTTATCTAAATCATTTATAAAAACATCCATAGTTTCTGCATACAAATTTAATAATCTTGCTTGAGTATTTGTTTGGTTAGCGTGCGTATCAAAGCCACTTAAACCTGCATAATATACTTGCGTTTCTAATCCGGAATTAATAAACTGAGAAATGTTTTTTAACTGTTTGCCAAATAAATTTTTTGGATATTCTGCAGAAGAGTTTTTTGTTTTCGTTTTTTCATAAATATATTTTGCAGACGATTTTGCATCAATCATGGTGTTATACAAATACCCTAAATTATGTTCACTTAGGTGAGCATCATGGTAGTTAGAAATAACGTTATTAAAAAACGGATTTTCCATAGAATTGTAAAACACTTTAGAATCTGTAATTGCTAATCCGTTTTGTGTTTTTCCTTTCATCATTAAAGATAAACTTTCATCAACTTCGATAGCAGTGTACGGATTTCCTTTAATAAAATCTATATAACGGCCAACCCAACCATTTTGTAAAAACTCATTACTATCACTAGCAGTTTGCCAAATATCTGTAGATCTAAAGTGTGATAAGTTAGGGTTAGGATATCCTACATTATTAATAATACTTACAAAACCCTTATCATATAATTTTTGCAAAGGTTGTAAGCTTTTATGAAGACCTATTTCATTAGAAATTTTAAATAAATCTGCTTGTTTTAAGGCGATATTATTTCTTTGTTGATAGTAAATATCGTTATTAAAAGGTACAACGGTGTTTAAACCATCGTTACCACCTTTTAACTGAATAATTACTACCTTTTTATTGCTAAATATTGCGTTAGTATTGTGCTCAAAAGCTTTTAAAAATTGAGGCACAAAAAACATTCCAGAGGCAAAGGTTGATTGTTTTAAAAAATCTCTACGTTTCATGTGTTACTATTTTAACAAAGTTGATATTCTGGCAAACTCATTAATTGTACAACAAAATCATGTTTATAGAGCTTTTCATTTCTATCTAACATTGCTGCTGTTCCTTTATTTATTTTTGATGTAATTATTAGATGCACCAAGTCTTTATTAGATTTATTTTTAAAATTTTCTTCAAAAGAACTCCAGTCTGCACTTACTTTTATAAAAGTTTTTTTTCTTAATTTTCTTTTCTTAAAATTAGTAATCATTGTTTCTTCATCTCCTTTTTCAGAATAAGCTATTTCTGCATTGTTTAACAAGATAGAAGGCAAACGTAAATACAATGCTATTACTGTCAATCCAATTTCGTCCAGTTTTCCAACCAGCAACATTAGGCGGACTCAATAATATTTGTCCCAACAATTTTTGAACCAACAGTATTTGGTTCTTTTTTTCAATTTTATAAGGTACAATGGTATTTATACCAACTAAGAGTTCTATGGGCGATTTTATTTTAGTACCAATATTTTCTTCCTCATAAAACCATTTAGAAAGTAATACAAAACGCATTAAACTTTCGATATTATAATCTTTGTAAAATACATCAACCATCTCATCAATATGTTTTGTTTTGATGTTTTCATTAACAAAATGTCGGTAAATTTTTTCTGAAATAAATTTAGCACATTGTTTTTGTTCTAAAATAATATCTATAATATCATCACCATTAAAATTACCTTTTTTACCAAAAAATATTTTTTCTTTATTATCATGGTGTTTTTCTCTAAAGATAAACTCTCCTTTAAACTTATGATTATAACCTGTAAAAGAACGTGCAGATTCTTTAATATCTTTTTCTGTGTAATGATCTTGACCTAACGTAAAAAGCTCCATTAATTCTCGTGCAAAATTCTCATTCGGACTTTTTTTCTTGTTTTGTTTATTGTTTAAGTAACCAAGCATTGCAGCCTCTTTAGAAACTTGTTTTACAAAATCTCTAAAATTGCCTAAGGCATTTTTACGAAGTACATTGTTGTAACTCTCTGCATACAATATATTTTTACTTTCACATACAAAATGATTTGCCCAAAACAAGGTCATTTTTTCACGTAAAATTTCTGTAGGGTTATTTAATCTTGTAAACCAAGCAATAGAAAATTCTTTTACTTTTTTTCTACTTATTTTTTGAAGTTTTTTTCGCTCTTTTTTTAATTCTTTATAGCTTTTACCATTTAAAAAAGTAGTATCACCTTGTAAAATAGTAGTGTTTTCTGAAGCTTTAAAAAGTTCGTTAATAACATTTTTTTTACTTTTTTTTGATAAACGAGCCAATTCTTTTGGTGAAATACCAAAACCAATTCTGTTATATAAATGTTGGATATGTGCTGATTTCATGAACTTTAGACTAAAACAATTAAAGATAGTTTAATTTTCAGAATTGAAAAAACCCAAATCATATTGATTTGGGTTTGTTAAATACAATGATTTGAATTTCTTTTACAAGTCAAATTTAATACCTTGGGCTAAAGGTAATTCATCAGAATAATTAATAGTATTTGTCTGTCTACGCATATACACTTTCCAAGCATCAGAGCCAGATTCTCTACCGCCACCAGTTTCTTTT
>JAHDHO010000152.1 GCA_020631275.1 Polaribacter sp.
AGATTTTCTAAAAAACGGAGGAAACCTTGTCATCATTCCAAATAAAAATACTGACACCTCTTCTTATAATCTATTTCTAAAAAGCTTAAAAATTGGCGAGATTAGAAATGTAAAAAAAGACACATTAAAAATAACATCGATTAATTTTAAACACCCAATATTCGAAAATGTTTTTTCAAAAAATATTTCTAATTTTCAATATCCATCAGTAAACAACCACCACCCTATTTCTGGAAATATTTCTTCGATAATTTCATTCGAAAACAACAGTCCGTTTATAGCTAAATTTGTTAATAAAAACATTTATTTTGTTGCTAGCTCCCTTGATAAAAATAGTAGTAACTTCACAAATTCTCCGTTGGTTGTCCCAATATTTTACAACATTGCAAAATTTAGTTTTTCATATCCAGAATTAGCATATATTTTAGATAAAGAAAATAAAATTGAAGTTCAGACGAAAGCAGGTAAAGATGAAATTTTATCAATTTCAAACGATAAATCTTCTTTTATACCTTTACAGCTAGCTTATCAAAATAAAGTGATCATCAACACTACAGAACAACCACAAGAAGCTGGTTTTTATCAAATAAAAAAACAAGATTCTATAATTAAAGAACTTGCTTTTAATTATCCTAAAGAAGAAAGTTCTTTACAATTTTTAAATCTTAATGATTTAAAAGAATTAAAAAACATCAATACTTCTAAATCTATTAAAGATGTTTTTACAGAAATTAATAAAAATAACGAAGTTCAATGGCTTTGGAAATGGTTTTTAGCCTTGGCAATTGTATCTTTGTTATTAGAAATTTTTATTCTAAAATTTTATAAACCATGATTACGCTTATAAAATCGGCAACGATTATTGATGCTTCGAGTTCTTTTCATAATCAAAAAAAGGATGTTTTAATCGAAAACGGAGTTATCAAAGAAATAGAAGACACTATTAATTCTAAAGACGATTACACTATTGTAAATGAGGATAATTTGCATATTTCTTGCGGATGGTTTGACACAAGTGTTTCTTTTGGAGAACCTGGATTCGAAGAAAGAGAAACCATAGAAAATGGTTTAAAAGTTGCGGCAAAAAGTGGTTTTACTGCAGTTGCAGTTAACGCCAATTCAAATCCTGTCATAGATACTATATCTTCCGTAGAGTTTTTAATTAATAAAGCAAACGGTTCTGCAACTAAATTATATCCTATTGCTGCTTTAACTGCTAAGAGTAAAGGTATTGAAATGGCAGAATTATATGACATGCAACAATCTGGAGCAATTGCGTTTGGTGATTACAAAAAACCGATAGCTAATGATAATCTAATGAAAGTGGCATTATTATATGCTCAAAATTTTGATGGTTTGGTTTTAAGTTTTCCTAAAAACATAGCCATTGCAGGAGAAGGTATTGCAAACGAAGGTATAAACAGTACTAAATTAGGGTTGAAAGGAATTCCGGCATTAGCAGAAGAGTTACAAATTGCTAGAGATTTATTTTTATTGGAATATACTGGCGGTAAACTTCATATTCCTACAATTTCAACAGCAAAATCGTTGCAATTAATAAAAGAAGCAAAAAAGAAAGGCCTGCAGGTTACTTGTAGTGTCTCCGCGCATCATTTAGTACTCTCTGATGACGAATTACATGGTTTTGATAGTAACTTTAAAACGAATCCGCCGTTAAGAACCAAACAAGACTGCAAAGCTTTACAAAAAGGAATAAAAACCGGAATTATAGATACTATAACCTCCGACCACAATCCTATTGATATCGAACATAAAAAAGTAGAATTTAGTGAAGCAAAAGATGGCACAATTGGTTTAGAAAGTTTATTTGGTGCTTTAAATTCAGTTTTAAACATCACAGACTTTATTGAAAACATCACTTCGAAACCAAGAAAAATTTTCGGAATTAAACCAACTTCTATTGCTATAGGAGAAACGGCAGACCTCTCATTTTTTAATCCAGAAGAGAAAAATATATTTACTAAAGATTTAATTTTATCAACCTCTAAAAACAGTGCTTTTTTAAATAAAAATTTAACGGGAAAAGTATACGGAGTCTTTTCTAACAACCAACTAATTTTAAACAAATAATGGAAAATTATACAGTAAAAGAAGGAAAAACAATGGCTATTGTTAGCCATTTATGGATAATAGGATTATTAATTGCTTTCTTTGTAAACAACAACAATAAAAACTTTTTTACAAGTTTTTACATTAGACAAAGTTTAGGTTTAAACTTAATTCAGGCTTTTAATGGATGGATTGTATATGAATTTGTTGGCGCTACTGCTGGCGCAATACTTGGTTTTATCCTTTTTATTTTTTGGGTGATTTCTCTAATTGGCGCTATTAAAGGAGAAGAAAAACTTGTACCTTTTATTGGTGATAAGTTTCAAGAATGGTTTCAAAATATTTAAAAAAGTTGACCAAATGAGTAATTTACACTACGTTGTTAGAGAACCAAAAACTAACATAAAAAATCCTTCTCTTTTAATTTTACTGCACGGTTACGGCAGTAACGAACAAGATTTATTTTCTTTTGCAAATGAGTTGCCAGATAATTTATTAATTGTTAGTGCGCAAGCACCTTTATCTATGGGATTTGGTGGTTACGCTTGGTATTCTATTAATTTTGATGATAAAAATGGTAAATTTTCTGATTTAAAAGAAGCTAAAGAATCAATAGACAAAATTGCTGTTTTTATCGATGAAATCAAATTAAAATACAACACTAATCCGCAGAAAACATTTTTATTAGGTTTTAGTCAAGGTGCTATTTTAAGTTACTCTTTAAGTTTCTTTTTCCCTAATAAAGTTCAACACGTTATTGCTTTAAGCGGATATATAAATACAGAGTTGTTGCCAGAAACAATTTCTTCTGAAATTAAAACGGACTACTATTGCTCTCATGGTTCTGTAGACCAAGTTTTACCAGTAGAATGGGCTAGAAAATCGAAACCCTTTTTAGATAATTTAGGTTTTAACAATGTTTATTCTGAATACAACGTAGGTCATGGTGTTGCTCCTCAAAACTTTTTTAGTTTTAAAAAATGGATTGAAGATCGCTTGTAATTTATCTAACTAAAAATTTTATGCACACTTTTATTTTTAATCATATTGCGATTTCGGTACAAAATGTTACTACATCTATAGAATTTTATCAAAAAGTTCTAAGTTTAAAAGAAATTAAAAACACTGCATCTAACTCTAAAACGAGATGGCTTTCTTTAAATGAAGGTAAACAATTACATATAATTCCAAGACCAAATTTAGAGGTAAAAACAAATAAAGCAGTTCATTTTGCTTTGTCTACAGCACAATTTGGTTCTTTTATTTCACATTTAAATGATTTAAATATTGAATATTCTGATTGGAAAGACACACCTACAAAAGATTATTTAAGAAAAGACGGCATAAAACAAATTTATTTTGAAGATCCTGATGGTTATTGGATCGAAATAAATAATGATGTTTAAAATAGTTGATATAAAGTTGTAACTAACACACCTTTATTATCATTTAAATTTACGGAAACTAATTGCTTTTCTGATTTTACCTCTAAATTAAACGGTGGTGCTAATAAATTTATTCCACTCTTCTTTTTCAACCGAATTCCTTGACCAGAAATAATATCTATATTAGGTTCAAAATCTTCTACTGGCAAATGCTCCGTTAAAATTATATATTTATATCTGTATAACTTTTTAACTACAGCTTCTACCTCCTTATTAGATAAATGCTGTAGAACTTGCCTAATAAATACACAATCTGCTTTTGGCAAATCATCCTTGGCGATATCCAAAGATAAAAAACTTAAATTTTTGAATTTAAATTTTTCTTTATTATAATTAATTAAATTGTCTACTATATCTACGGCAATATATTCAGACGTAAAATCTACAAGATGTTTACCAATATTAAAATCTCCGCAACCTAAATCGCACACAGAAACAGGTAATTTAAATGATTTTAGAAAAAAACGAACATTATCAACATAAGGTTTTACAATATATTTTAAATGAGAACCCTCACCAGAATAAAACAAATCCTCCCCTTTTCCCCAAAGGTTCTTGTCATAAACCTGAGCCATAGCTGCTTTTGTTGGCCATGGTTGTTTATATTTTTTATTCATTTTAAATTATAATAAGTATTTGAAATTAATTCTAATTGCATATTTATACTATTTAAAAATACTATTAAAGTAAAATGATAAAAATATATTTTCTTTTAAGCTACCTTTGCAAAAAAAATATTACATGCAATTTTCTAAATTTTCACTTAATAATTCAATTTTAAAGGCAGTTTCAGAAGAAAGGTTTCATACCGCAACCTTAGTTCAAGAAAAAGCTATTCCGTTAATTTTAGATAGGAAAAATGTAATCGTTTCTGCAAATACAGGTACAGGTAAAACAGCCGCTTTTGCATTGCCAATTTTAGAACTCATCACTAAAGACCAAAAAAAATTAGAAACTGAAAAAAAGAAAATAAAATCTATTATTCTAACACCTACAAGAGAGTTAGCGATACAAATTCTAGAGAATTTTGAAAGTTTTGGTAAATACACAGATATTACTGCAACTGCTGTTTATGGTGGAGTTTCTTTAGATCTGCAGAAAACAAAACTAGCTACTGGTATAGATATATTAATTGCAACTCCTGGTAGATTAATTGACTTGCAAATACAAGGAAATATAGATTTGAGTAGTGTTGAAATTTTTGTTTTAGACGAAGCAGATTTAATGCTAGACATGGGTTTTATTAATGATATCAAAAAGATTGAAAACCTTTGTCCTAAGAAAAAACAAACTCTACTATTTTCTGCAACTATGCCAGAAAAAATAGTTGAATTAGCAAATTCTACCTTAAAAAACCCAATTAAAGTAGAAATACATCCTGAAGAAACAACATCTAAAAATATTGGGCAATTACTGTATTATCTTCCAAAGAAAAACAAAACAGACCTTTGTTTAAACCTATTAAGAAATACAATAAACGGAAGAATTATTATTTTTAGACGCACAAAATTTGGCGTTGACAAACTAGAAAATTCTCTATTAAAAAACGAATATAAGGTTGTAAGTATTCATGGTGATAAAACTCAAGCAAATAGGAATAAAGCTATTGAAGATTTTAAAAATAAAAAAGCACATATTTTAATAGCAACAGACGTTGCTTCTAGGGGAATTGATATTACAAATGTTGATTGTATTATTAATTTTGACATGCCAAATGTACCAGAAACTTATGTACATAGAATTGGTAGAACTGGTAGAGCTGGTAAATCTGGAATAGCATTTTCATTTTGTTCTCCAGACGAAAATGGTTATATAAAATTAATAGAAAATTTAATCGAAAGACCTATAAAAGTGGTTACCGAGCATCCATATATAATCAACAAACCAAAACATACAAAAAAACAACCTAATACAATTAGTAAAAATAAAAAAGGTAGAAAATCGGAAGCTTCTAAAAAGAAGAAAAAACGCTGGTATTAATTTTAAATTAAAGCTTTATAAATCTGCTCTTTAAACTGTTTTGCTGTATAAGGTTTACCAATTACATCTTTAAAACCAATACTTTTATAACGTAAAATATCTTCTTCTGTGGTATTTGCTGTTAGCGCTAAAAAAGGAATATTAGAGTTATCATTTGCAAATTCGTTAGACATTTGAATTAGTTTTTCGCCTGTAATATTAGGCATATGTATATCTAATAAAACGATATCAAATATGGTGGTTTTTAACATTTCTAAAGCCTCAAAACCATCTTTTGCTAAAGTTAAAGCCACGTTTTCAGATTTTAAAATATGAGAAACAATTGATTGATTTAACACATCGTCATCTGCTACTAATACTCTTTTTCCTGTAAGATCTAAATTTTGAACTTTCTCTAAAATTTCATTTTGAGAATGCTTATTTTTCTGTGATTTAGTAAATGGGATTTTTACCTTAAAAATTGTACCAGAATTAAGTTTGCTTATCACAGAGATTTCTCCGGCCATTGCCAAAAGTAACTTTTTAACAATAGACAAACCAAGACCAGCGCCACCATAAACACGATTATCATCTTTATTATTTTGCTGATATTCATTAAAAATCTTAGAGGCTTGTTCTGCCGTCATTCCTCTACCAGAATCTTCTATAAGGAAATTTAAAATAACTTTATCTTTTTCATCCGAATCTACATTTAACTTTAAAGAAATTACTCCTTTTTCTGTAAACTTTAAAGCATTTGATAATAAGTTGGATAAGATTTGATTGATCCGAACATCGTCACCTATCAAAATTTTTGGTACATTTTTATTAACCTCTACAACTAAAGTAACATTTGGATTTTTATTCTGAAACCTGTAATTATCAATGGCATTTTTAGCAATTTCATGAATGTTTAATTGCGCATTTACCAAATCTAGTTTTCCTGCCTCTATTCTAGATAAATCTAGTATATCATTTACTATTACTTTAAGATTTTTACCTGACAAAGACAAAAGGTTGGCATACTCTTTAACGCTATTATTTATAGTTTCATTAGAAATCATTTCAGAATAACCTAAAATAACATTTAAAGGATTTCTGAT
>JAHDHO010000153.1 GCA_020631275.1 Polaribacter sp.
TGTGCGGTAAATTTAAAAACGATATATATTAGAAGTAATAAAAGAATACCAAAAATTATAAAAAAGGGATGATAAAAAGAAAGCAATATTAAAGCAAAAACTATTTGTAATAAAGCTGTAGGTACATCAATTAAAATTTTAGACAATCCTTTCTGTATCGTTAAGGTATCAAAAAATCTATTTGCCAATTCTGGCGGATAATTATTACGTAGCTCATTCATTTTAATTTTGGGAAACCTGTAGCTTAACTCAAAAGAAGCTCTTGTAAAAATTCTTTGTTGAATTGTTTCTATTATTCTTAGTTGCATTAATTGTAAAGCGCCTGAAAATATAACACCAATTGTAACAACAATAACTAAAATTACCCAAGAAGTAGATATTTGAGCTCCTTGTATTAAATTAATAATTGCCTGTATTCCTAAAGGTAATGATAGTGCTACAACACCACCAAATATGGCATAATAGAAAATTTGAAAAATATCTTTTTTTTCTAATTTTAAAAGCCCCACAAAACGTCTCCATGGTGTTATTTTATTTGTAGTATTCATTTTATTTTAGTGTGTTTTTAACAAGTTGCGTAAAGAAACGAGTAGGCGTAGCACCTTTTTTACTATTTGTAATGGATGGAAAATGTTCTTTTAAAAAATGTTGGTGTAAGCCACCTTCTAAAATTGTGCTTGAGAGACTAAGTGCAAATTCATAATCTGGTTTTAAAGCTAATATCATCTCTTTTATTCTTATTATTAACCCTTTGTAGACTTCAAAATATCCTTCTTTATTATCTGTGTCTACTTCTTTTGTTAAGAAAGATTTAGAACTTTCATTTACAATTATCTTATATAAAATGGCTTCATTTATATGAGAATAATTGCTATCTATAGATACCGTTCTAGTAATTACTTCTATAGCTTTATCTAGTTTTAATTCTTTGTCTGATATACTAAATGTTTCTATAACTAATTGATATTCTAACCAAGCCCAATACCAAGAAGATAAATACAATAGTAATTTATGTTTACTTTCAAAATATCTGTAAATAGAACTTTCATTAGATTTTATCTTAGTTCCTAATTTTTTAAAGGTAAAGTTTTCGAATCCAATTTCGTCTATTAGTAGAATACTATTTTCTATTATTTTTTTACCTAAGTTCGAGGTTTCTGGATCTTTAATAAAAATCTTATCGGGTACTGTAATTTTTAATATTGATAATAAGTTTTTCATGTTGAAACTATTTTAGGTTGCAAATATAATAGTATTACTATTAAAAAAGGAAGTTTTACTAAAACTTGGTGTTTTTTTAACAATATATTAATACATAAAAAAAGCCTTCCGAAAAAACGGAAGGCTCAACATTAACATAAAACATTCAACCAAAAATGTTTTTGTATAATTTTTACTCTTTATGTAAATACACAGCAGAAGCAGAAGCTAATGTGGTATTATAAGACGGAGTTAAGTTGCCTCCGTTATTTATATTATTAAAAGCTAATATTCTTCCTCCGCCGTTTCCAGCTTCAGCAATAAATACAGTTTTAGTATCGCTATCGTAAGCAACATCCACAGGGTTTCCTAATAGAGTACTAGCACCAGAAACTCTTGTTTGCTGAGAAACGGCTAAAGTTGCATCGTTTGCTGTAGCGTTAAATTTTGATGTAAAATCTTCAATTATATGAAAACCACCATCATCTTGTCCGTTAGAAGCTTCACCAATATCTGTTAATATCATAACATCGGTTGTAGCATCATACGTTAAACCATGCGTTCTAACAATTCCTTCGATTGCAATTGTTTTTGTAGCTTCTACAGTTGCTGTACTTGTATTACTTAAAAAGTTAGAGAATACAGCCAATTCATTAGTAGTGTCTACAATAGCAAATAAATCGTTTCCTTTAAATACAATTCCCCAAAGTTTAAAATTAGTTGTGATTGTGTTTCTTAAAGTAAAAGAATTACCATTTTTAGAGTAGATAAATAATCTACCGTCTTTAGTAGTATCGTCTCCGTCTACATCTGCATTATCTGCAACTACATAAAAGTTACCACTTACTGCCAATTCTCTCGGGCTTGTCATATCTAAAGAACCAGTAACACCAACATTAGCTGTTAATGAAGTACTAGAAACATCAATACCTGTATAACCTTCTAAACCAAATGTGCTTCTAGAAGCTTGTACAACCAAATCTTGAGAACCATCATAATAAATACCGTCTGCTTTTGTAGTGTTAGTTGTTATTGTAGAGGTTAAGATATTATTGATATCAGAAACATTGTACATATTTACATTACCATCAGAATTATTTGAAGTAAATAAAATTTTTGTTTCAGTTTGTAGGTCTAAGTCTGTATCATTGTTAGAGCAAGAAGTTAAACCAAGTGTAGTAGCACATACTAGCGCTATAATTTTAATAGATTTCATTCTGTTTATTTTTAGTTTTCAGGATTATATACGTAATAATTTGATGTACGGTTTTTAAAAATTGGTTTTTTTTTGAAAAATGTTGATTTTTACTCAATACTTGGTAATCAACAATTAAAAAGTATGAATTATTCCTTTATATTTTGTACCTTTGTAGCTGTAAGACAGAATACAATTCCTTCAACATACTAGTTAGCTTTAATTAGATTTTCTTGTAACGTATTTTATCTTTCTAGAAATATTAATAAAAAAACCTTTTGTATTTTAATGGCAAAATCGCAACAAACATTTAGTAAAAGTGAAAAAGAAAAGAAACGTTTAAAAAAACGTCAGGATAAGATTAAAAAGATGGAAGCTAGAAAAGCTGCCAAAGAAGAAAATGGGTCTACAGGTATTCAATTTGCATACGTAGATCACAATGGTAATTTAACAGATACTCCGCCAGATCCAGAATTAAAAGTAGAGTATGAGTTAGAAGATATTCAAATTTCTGTAACTAAAAAAGAAGATTTACCAGAAGAAGATCCTGTAAGAAAAGGTAAAGTTTCTTTCTTTGATACTTCTAAAGGTTTCGGATTTATTATTGATACAGAAAATAACGAAAAGTATTTTACACACGTAAGTGGTTTAATAGATCAAATTGCAGAAAACGATAAAGTTTCTTTCGAATTAGAAAGAGGTATGCGTGGTATGAATGCGGTAAAAGTTAAAAAAGTATAATTTCATTTTTACAAAATATAAAAAAAGCCTTTTCAATTTGAAAAGGCTTTTTTTATATGAGTTAAATTTAAATTAATTATTGTAAAATTCCATACTTTCAATAATTAAATCTACAGGCACTTTGCAATCAAGTTTATAGTCTTCAAAATCATTTAAAAGCACAAAGTTAACCTGTCCGTTAACGTTTTTCTTATCGTGTTTAAGTAATTCTAAAATTGCAGTAAAATCTTCTTTTAATAAGTTAATTTTATTGTAAATAGAAAGTACAACATCTTTAACCTCAAAAACTTTCTCAGAAGGAAAACCTAGAAGTTTTTCAGACATATAACTTTCGCAAACCATACCAATAGCAATAGCTTCACCATGTGTTAACGTTTCTTTGTCTGCAGATTCTAAGTAAAAAGATTCTATGGCATGCCCTAATGTATGTCCAAAATTTAAAATTTTACGCAAGTTTTGTTCTTTAGGATCTTGTAAAACCACCTCGTTCTTAATTTCTATAGATCTAAAAATTAAGTCTTTAATATCTAATCCTTTATTGTTTTTAATTTCATAAAACAGTTTACTATCGTAAGTAATACCGTATTTAATAATTTCTGCTGTACCAGATTTTATTTCTCTTTCTGTTACAGTTTCTAAATAATTAGTGTCTATTATTACCATTTCTGGGTTTGCAAATAAGCCTATTTGGTTCTTTAAAACACCTAAATCTACACCTGTTTTACCACCAACAGAGGCATCTACCATCGAAAGTAGTGTTGTTGGTATGTTAACAAAGTCGATACCTCTTTTAAAACAAGAGGCAACAAAACCACCTAAATCTGTAATAACGCCACCGCCTAAAGTAATTACTAAACTTTTTCTATCTCCGCCAAGTTCTGTTATAGCATTCCAAACACCAGCACAGGTTTCTAAATTTTTATTTATTTCTCCAGATTCTATTTCTATAACTTCAACACGAACATCTGTTTTTAAATTTGGAATAAATTTAGGGTAACAGCATTCAAAAGTATTTTCATCAGCTAAAATGAATAGCGTAGAATAGTTCTTGTTAATAATTAAGTTCGATAATTCTTCGTATCCTTTTTCTTGAAAATGAACAGGATAACTTACGGCTTTTATAGATTTCATCATTTTAATATTGAATGTGCAAATTAAATAGAAATTATTGAATTATTTATAGTCTTAGACTATCTTTGTTTAAAATTAAAATCTAACGAATGAAATTTTTTGATAATACTGAAATTGCATTTTCATTAAAGACAGACTCAGAATTAGAAAGAGCATACTTTCTTTTTAAGATGATACAGAACCAACCAATGGTTAGAATAGGTACAGCTGTAACAAATTTTGCTTTAAAAGCACATTTACCTGTAGAGGGATTAATTCGTTCTACTGTATTCGATCATTTTTGTGGTGGTGTAACAGAAGAAGACTGTTTACCAAACATAGAAAAGTTGTATACGAAAGGAGTATCTTCTGTATTAGATTATTCTGTAGAAGGTAAAGAAGGAGAAGAGGTTTTTGATTTAACTCTAAAGACTATTTTAAAGATTATAAATTTTGGTGAAGAAAAGAAATCAATACCGTTTGCGGTTTTTAAACCTTCTGGATTTGGTAGATTTGCGCTTTTTCAAAAAATAACCGAAAAACAACCCTTAACAGTAGAAGAAAAATCTGAATGGCTTCGTGTAAAAGACCGTTTTCATACTGTGTGTAAAGCAGCAGTAAAACAAGATGTGCCTTTATTGATAGATGCTGAAGAAAGTTGGATGCAAGATGCAGCAGACGATTTAGTTGAAGAATTAATGGAAAAATACAATAAGGACAAAGCTATTGTTTTTAATACGTTACAAATGTATAGGCATGATCGTTTAGACTATTTAAAAGGTTTGTATGAAAGAGCATATCAGAAAGATTTTCATATAGGAATGAAAGTAGTTCGTGGTGCTTACATGGAAAAGGAAAGAAGTAGAGCAGAAGAAAAAGGATATGAATCTCCTATTTGTGCAGATAAACAAGCTACAGATAAAAATTATGATGCCGCTATTTTGTACATGATGGAGCATAAAAAAATGGCTTTATTTGCAGGTACACATAATGAAGAAAGTTCTTATTTACTTTTGAAATTAGCAGAACAATATAAAATACCTAAAGATGATAAGCGTTTGTGGTTTGGTCAATTATATGGTATGAGCGATCATATTAGTTTTAATTTAGCAGAATTAGGGTATAATGTTGCTAAATATGTACCTTTTGGCCCGGTTAGAGATGTAATGCCATACTTAATAAGAAGGGCAGAAGAAAACACTTCTGTTGCAGGACAAACGAGTAGAGAGTTAAACTTAATTAAAGCAGAACGCAAACGCAGAAAAATATAATGCAAACGATAGAGGAAATAAAAATGTTGTTGCACAGAAATAAACTAAGACTGCACCAAGAATTGTTGCAGAGTAAAGAGGCAATGCATTTAATAAGAAAATCTACACATTCGCAATTAACAGAAGAAGAGAGGTTAAAAATAAAAGTACATCTATTAGATATTTGTAAAGCAATACCTGCTTTTACTGTTTTTATGCTTCCTGGTGGCGCATTGTTATTACCATTATTAATAAAATTAATACCAGATATTTTACCATCAGCATTTAAAGATGATGTAAAATAATTTTAAAAAAATATAATTTTAAAAAAAATAAAAGATATATTTGTCTTGTAAACTTTAGGAGTAGCTATTAAATTAGTTTGAGAAACATCCTTAGAACCTGATTTGGTTAATACCAACGTAGGAAAAAGTTACCTAGATTTAGTTGTATAACTACCTCTCTTTGGTTTACAGTAATATTTATACTTATGATTACTATAAATGTAAACCAAGAAAATCAACAGTTTTCTAAAGAAATATCAATAGAAGAGTTAATTTGTTTTTTAAAAATAAAAACAAACGGAATTGCTATTGCCGTAAACTCTAATGTTGTAAAAAAAGAAAATTGGTCTTCTAATTTACTTCATAATAATGATAAAGTTTTAATCATAAAATCTACTCAAGGCGGATAAAACTTACAATAAAAAAAATGAAGAATAAAGACACGGCACCAAGTAAAGGAATTACTAGAAATCCTTTTCCTAACTCAAAAAAAGTTTATGTAAAAGGTAAACTGTATCCAAAAATTAAAGTAGCAATGCGTGAAATAGAGCTTAGTGATACGGTAGATTCTATGACTAAAAAAAGAACTGCAAATGAGCCAGTTACTGTTTATGATACTTCTGGGCCATATACAGATCCTGCTAAAGAAATTAATATTCACAACGGCTTAGAAAGAATTAGAGAAGAGTGGGTCTTAGAAAGAAATGATGTAGAGCAGTTAGATTCTTTTTCTTCTAAATATTGTAATGAACGTTTAAATGATAAAA
>JAHDHO010000002.1 GCA_020631275.1 Polaribacter sp.
CATTAAAAGTTACTAAAGAATATTTAGAAGAATATTGTGTTGGAAACGTTTTTTCCAAATCCATTTCTATTTTTCTTTTTTCTTTAAAAAGCGGATTTGCAACATGGTCTTTCATCTCGTGAAAATTATCTATAGCCAAGTCTGCAATGGCATCTGTGTCTTTTTTTCTTGCCTTTTGATAAGTTTTAAAAACTGTTTCCCAATCGCCTAAATCTTGATTTAAAATTTCATCTAATACAAAAACATCTTCAAAAGATGCGTTCATTCCTTGTCCGTAAAACGGCACAATTGCATGGGAAGAATCGCCAATTAACAATGTTTTATTTTTATAACTCCAAGGCGAACATTTTATAGTTCCTAAAGGGCCAGTTGGGTTGTTTATAAATTCTTGTTTAATATTAGGAATTAGTGCCAAAGCATCTGGGAATTCTTTCTCGAAAAATTCTGTAATCTTTTCTTCGGAAGTTAAATTTTCGAAATTAAATTCACCTTCGTTATAACTTAAAAATAAAGTTACAGTAAAGCTTCCATCCATATTTGGTAGGGCAATTAACATAAAATCTCCACGAGGCCAAATATGTAAATGTGCTTTGCTTATTTGATGCTTTCCAGATGAATCTGCAGGAATTTCTAATTCTTTATAACCATGATTTAGATAGTTTTGAGAATAGCTAAACAAGAATTTTCGTTCTGAGATGTAGCTTTTTCTTAAAGAAGAACCTGCGCCATCTGCACCAAAAATAACTGCTGATTCTACAGAAAATTCTTCTTGAGTTTTGTAATCTTTAAAATGAGCAATATTATTTTCTATATCTACATTTTTACATTTTTTATTAAAGTGAATGATAACATTTTCATGCTTTTCTGCTTCATCTAATAAAATTGCATTTAAATCTCCTCTAGAAATAGAGTTTATGTATTCGTTTTCTCTTCCTGAATAATTAGAAGAAAATGTATTTCCTTCTCTGTCGTGCATTAACCTACCATACATTGGTATACAGATTTCTCTAGCTTTTTCTTCCATTCCGCATAAACGTAATGCTTTTAAACCTCTGTCTGATAATGCTAAATTTATAGATCTTCCGGCAGAAATATCTACTGTTCTTAAATCTGGTCTGCTTTCAAAAACCTCTACTTTAAAACCTCTTTGTGCTAGTCTTAATGCTAATAAACTTCCACATAAACCTGCACCAATAATTAAAACATTTTCTTTCATCATATATCTATTGCTCTAATTTAATTTATCCTTTAAAAATTGATAATCATCATATTCTAATTTTAACTTAGACAATGATATTTTTTCTATCTGATTATCTTGATTTACAAAACTTAATAGATCCGTTTTTGTATTGAATTTTATTTTAGAAAAATCTTTATATATAAAATTAACTTTTATGTTTTCTTTTATGGAAACTAAAATTCTTTTATCAGTAATTATAAAATAATCGTTACTTTTTTCCATAAATAAACTTAAAATACCTAATACTTGATATTGCCAAAAACCAATATCACTTTTAGTTTTTATTTTAACTAGAATATCTTCTCCTTTAATATGTTTGTTAAGCATATTCATATTACAACAGTCCTTTTAATATAGTTACCATTCTAAAAACATCTTCAAAAGAATTATACATTGGTGTTGGTGCACAACGTATAACATCTGGCTCTCTCCAATCTGTAATAATATTATTTTCTGTTAATTTTTTATGCAAACTTTTATCTGCATTTTTAACTTGTATAGATAATTGACAACCTCTTTCTTTAGGATTTGTAGGTGTAATAATTTTAATATCTTCAGAATTAATTTCATTAATTAAAAACTCGAAATAACCTGTTAGTTTTTCTGATTTGTCTCGTAAAGCTTCCATTCCAACTTCATCAAACATATCTAAAGATGCTTTTATGGCTGCCATAGATAATATTGGCGGATTTGATAATTGCCAACCTTCTGCACCTTCCATTACATCAAAAGGTTGTCTCATATTAAAACGTGTTGCTTTGTTATGATTCCACCAACCTGCAAAACGAGGTAAATCTTTATTTTTAGCATGTTTTTCGTGCACAAATAAACCTGCTAAACTTCCTGGTCCAGAATTTAAATATTTATAAGTACACCAAGCTGCAAAATCTACACCAGAGTTATGTAAATCTGGAGAAATATTTCCTGCACCATGTGCTAAATCTATTCCTACAACACAATTTTTTGCATGTCCAATTTCTGCAATTCTTTTCAAATCTAAAAACTGACCTGTGTAATAATTTACACCTCCAATTAGTAACAAAGCAATTTCATCTCCTTGTTCTTCAACAATAGTTTTTAAATCGTCTATATTTAATAATTCTTCTCCTTTTCTTGGTTTCCATTCTATAACATCTTCTTCAGAAAAACCATGAAATTTTAATTGCGATTGCACAGCATATCTATCTGAAGGAAATGCATCTGATTCTATAACAATTTTATATTTTGATTTTGTTGGTTTATAAAATGAAACCATTAGCAAATGTAAATTTGTTGTAAGCGTGTTCATTACAACTACCTCTACTGGTTTTGCGCCAACAATTTTAGCCATTTTATCTGTTAGCAATTCATGATAATTTAACCACGGATTCTTTGCCTCAAAATGCCCTTCTACTCCTAAATTTTCCCAATCTTCTAACTCTTGATTAATGTATTCTTTGGTAGATTTTGGTTGTAAACCCAATGAATTCCCTGTAAAATAAAGCCAGTTATTACCATTTTTATCTTTTGGTATAAGAAATCGATTGCGTAAATAAGAAAGTTTGTCTTCTTTATCTTGCTCTTTTGCAAATGCTAAGTTGTTTTGATATTTCATCAATTATAAAAAAATGAGTGTCTTCAAATATAAAACAATCTAATTTTAGAATTAAATTAATCTGAATAAATTACTACCTTTATTTTTTATTTTTAATCAAAAATTTACAATGAAATTTTATAAAACTCTGTTCATATTTATTGGTATTCTTATTGTTTCTTGCAGTGGCAAAAACGCACTTTTGGTTACAGGTCTAGAAGGTGTTAGTAAAAGTATTAAAGCACAATACGCTCCTGATAAAAGAGTCGCAATTTTTGATATTAGTTTTGATAATTCTGATAATAAAATAATAGCCACAGGAATGACAAATTCTAAAGAGGCTTATCAAAAATTAGTAGATAGTTTAACATCTTTAGATGTTTCTTATATAAATAATATACGTGTTTTACCAGATACTGTTGTAGGTAACAAAATGTTTGCCGTAGCAAGAAATTCTGTTATCAATATTAGATCTGCGCCAAAACATTCTGCAGAATTAGGTACGCAGGGTTTATTGGGCATGTCTTTAAAAATTTTAGATAAAGAAGGTGATTTCTACAGAATTCAAACACCAGATAATTATATTTCTTGGGTTGATAAAGGTGGAATTCAGAAAATGAATAAAGGTGAATTTGATTCTTGGAACGCCTCTAAAAAAATAATTTTTACAAAGAATTTTGGCTACGTTTATGCCTCTAAAAATAAAAATTCTGAAATTATTTCTGATATTACTTTGGGCGGACTTTTAAAATACCTTTCTGAAGATGCTACTTTCTATGAAGTTAAATATCCTGATAATAGAACCGGATTTATTAAAAAAAGTGAAGCTGTTGTTTATGAAAATTGGTTAACAAACCTGCAACCGTCAAAAGAAAATGTAGAAAAAGTTGCAAAAAACCTAGAAGGTTTCCCTTATTTATGGGGCGGAACTTCTTCTAAAGGAATTGATTGTAGTGGTTTTACTAAAATGGTGTATTTAATGAATGGTTATGTAATTCCTAGAGATGCTTCACAACAAATTAATGCAGGTAAAGAGGTTGACGAAAAACTAAATTTCGAGAATCTAGAAAAAGGCGACTTACTCTTTTTTGGAACTGAAGCTACAGAAACTAAAAAAAGACGGGTTGTACATGTTGGTATTTGGTTGGGTAATAATAAGCAAGAATTTATTCATGCATCTGGCAATGTACATATAAGTTCTATGGATTCTTTACAACCTAATTTTGACCTATTTAATAAAAAAAGGTACTTAGGAAGCAAACGTTATTTAGGAATAAAAGATAAAGAGATTATCAATCTTAAAAAGAAATTAAAATATTAAAAAATAGTTTAAATTTTAAAAAGCCTTTCAATATAAAATTGAAAGGCTTTTTTGTTGTGTTGATTGTGATTTTGATTGTTATTAATAAAGAACTCTAAATCTAATTGTTCCTTCAATTTTTCTTAACTCTTCTATAACTTCTTTGTTATACTCTTTATCTAAATCTGTAATTACATAACCTACCTTTGGGTCGGTAGATAAATATTGACCGTTTATATTTAATTCGTACTCTGCTAAAACCTTATTAATTTTAGCCATTACACCAGGTACATTTTTATGAATATGTAAAAATCTATGAGCATTTGTTTGTCTTGGTAAACGAATGTTTGGAAAATTTACGGCGTCTACAGTATTACCAGAGTTTATGTACGCCATTATTTTACTAGGTACAAAATCTGCAATATCTCTTTGTGCTTCTTCTGTACTTCCACCAACATGCGGAGTTAATATAACATTTGGCAAGCCTTTTAATTCAGTATAAAACTCTCCATTCTTTCTTGGTTCTGACGGATAAACATCAACTGCTGTACCTGCAATTTTACCGCTTTTTAAAGCAGTAACTAAAGCCTCTATATCTACAACAAAACCTCTTGATAAGTTTACTAAATGTGCGCCATCTTTCATTTGAGAAATTTCTTTTTCGCCAAAGAAATTTTTATTTGCAGCATTATCATCTACATGTAAAGTAACAACATCAGAAATTGCCAATAACTCTTCTAAAGTGCTCATTTTTGTTGCATTTCCTAAAGCTAATTTATCTTCTACATCATAATAATAAACATCCATACCTAAAGCTTCTGCTAATACAGATAATTGTTTACCAATATTACCATAACCAACAATACCTAATTTTTTACCACGAACTTCTTTAGAACCTTCTGCTGTTTTGTTCCATTGACCATTATGAATTTCTGTACTTCTTTGAAAAACACTACGCATTAACATAATAATTTCTCCTATTGCTAATTCTACAACAGAACGTGTATTACTATAAGGTGCGTTAAAAACAACAATTCCTTTTTCTTTACAAGCTTCTAAATCGATTTGTTTTGTACCAATACAAAAAGCACTAACAACCATCAACTTTTCTGCTGCATCTACAACTTTTTGTGTAACATTTGTTTTAGATCGAATACCTAAAACATGTACATCTTTAATTTTTTCTATCAATTCGTCTTCAGACAAACTTTTAGATACAGTTTCTACAGAAAAACCATCTTTTGATAACTTTTTAAAAGCATCTGGATGTACGTTTTCTAATAATAATATTTTAATTCTGTTTTTTGGGTAACTAATATTTCTTGGCAAATCGTTTACGTATAAAAATTCATCTAAATTTGGGGCAATATGGTCTGCATTTTCTGTTGTCTTTTCTCTAGAAACATTTTCTGTGTAAGCAAAAAACTTATCAGCAATACCTGCTTCTCTAGTTACATAATCGCTATAACCATCGCCAATCACTTGTATTTCTCCGTCTAAATTCATGTCTTTTAAACATTGAATTTTTCCGTTGTGTTTTGATAAAGGATTTTCGTCATCAAAACCAATTATCTCTCCATCTTCTGCAAATGTAAATGTATTTGCATATACACGTTCAGAAGGAATATTGTATTCTTTAACAATAGGATCTATAAATTCTTTGAAACCACAGGAAATTACATAAATATCGTCTGCAAAGTTTTCAAAAAACTCTTTATTACTTTCTATAGATTTAGAAACTTGCTTTTTTAAAGCTGCTACTAAATTACTTAAATCTGCTTTATTGGCTTTTAATAATTTAATTCTTCTTTCTAAAGACTCGGTAAAAGAAATTTCGCCATCAATACCTAAATTGGTTATATCTATTATTTCTTGAATTATAGCTTCTTTTCTAGGATTGTCTGTTAAGGTAATTTCCGCCAAGACATCTAAAGCCTCTACTTTAGTTAATGTACTGTCAAAATCGAAAATATAGTTTCTTTTCGTGGTAATCATTATAAAATATTGATTAATTATTCTTGGTAAATCTACAAATATAGTGGGTTAATAGAAAGCCCAATTAAAGTTTTATGATATCCTTTGTTATTAACATCAATAATATTAAAGTTCATAAAAAAGCTAAAAAAAAAACTTATAAATTACAGAATCCTAAAAGAATTAGCCACCAAATTATGGGTAAAGATTCTACCCAAAAAGAACTGTAGTATTTAGATTGCTTAATTTTAGATCGCATCAAGAAAATTAAAACTAAAAAAAAGAAAATCATAAAGGCGTTTCTAGAAACTCCGTTATTATTTATGGCATATTCTAAAACAAGAGCTATAATCATTAATGATAAACCTAATCTCTTTGTTTTTTGAATTCCTATTTTTTTAGGAAATGTTTGTAAAGAAATTGCATCATATTTTACATCTCTAATATCAAAAGGAAGTATTAAAACAATAACAATTAAAAACCGTTGAAACATTAATAGATATAGTTTAATATTTAATTGAAAACCTACTTCTACACATGGAATTAAAACCGTAAAACCTGCCCACACAATTGCGACTACTATAATCTTTAAATAACTTACTTCTCTTAATGTTTTATCGAAACCACTAAGAAAAGGTATCGCATACAATAAGGTTAAAAGATTAAAAGGAATAGTAAATAATAATGTGTCTTTTTGAAGTTTTAATGCGAAAAAACACATTGCTAAAAAGCAAAAAAAAGAAAAAATCTGAATTACCTTTAAGTTCTTTGTTAAACTTCTATGATGCAACTTAGCAACACCTGCATATTTTACAAAATTGTAACCCGTTATAGTACTAAAAAATATAAATAAGGCTAAATTATGATGTACAGAAAGTTCAAAATATTGTTCAGTAATTTTTACAAGCGAAAAAACAGCCAAAGCCACATGAATACTGGCATTTAGGTAAAAATTTAAAAATATTTTAAAAAACTTCATTAAACAAAAATAACACTTCTGTTCATAACATTAATTTTTAGTTAATAATTAACATCATTTTATACGTTTTCGGTTAGAAAATAATTTATTAAATCCCTATTTTTGAGCGGTCAAAAAAATACGTTTTTTTGAAGACTAAAAAACAACACTAAATCGATTGAAATCAATCGTTCACAAAACTTAATTAATGAATACAAATTCGTTTCAACTTAGACATATTGGTCCTAATAAAATGGAGCAAGAAAAAATGTTAAAAGCTATTAATGCAGATAGTTTAGAACAGTTAATTAATGAAACTGTGCCAGACAACATTCTTTTAAAAAACAAACTAGATTTAGAAGAATCTATGAGCGAGTATAAATACTTAGCACATATAAAAGCTTTATCAGAAAAAAATAAAGTATTTAAAAGTTATATAGGTTTAGGTTATAACGAAGCAATTGTACCAAGTGTTATTCAAAGAAACATTTTAGAAAATCCGGGTTGGTATACAGCTTACACACCATACCAAGCAGAAATTGCGCAAGGTAGATTAGAAGCTTTATTAAATTACCAAACAATGGTTTGTGATTTAACAGGTATGGAGCTTGCAAACGCCTCTTTATTAGACGAATCTACAGCTGCAGCAGAAGCAATGGCTTTATTGTTTGATGTAAGAGAAAGAGCTAAGAAAAAAGCAAAAGCAAATAAATTTTTTGTTTCTGATGAAATTTTACCGCAAACACTTTCTTTATTAGAAACTAGAGCTACACCAATTGGTATAGAATTAGTTGTTGGAAATCATGAAGAGTTTAATTTTGATGATGACTTTTTCGGAGCAATATTGCAATATCCTGGTAAATTCGGTCAAATATTTGATTATGAATCTTTTGTTGAAAAAGCGAATAATAACGATATTAAAATAGCTGTTGCTGCTGATATTTTATCTTTAGTTAAATTAAAAGCTCCTGGAGACTTTGGTGCATCTGTTGTTGTTGGTACTACACAGCGTTTCGGTATTCCGTTGGGTTATGGTGGTCCACATGCAGCTTATTTTGCTACAAAAGAAGCTTACAAAAGAAGTATTCCTGGTAGAATAATTGGTGTTACAAAAGACATGAATGGTAAACGTGCCTTAAGAATGGCATTGCAAACCAGAGAGCAACACATCAAAAGAGAAAGAGCTACTTCAAATATTTGTACTGCACAAGTTTTATTAGCTGTAATGGCTGGTATGTATGCTGTTTATCATGGTAAAAATGGTTTACAATACATTGCAAATACAGTTCATAAAAACACAAATATATTAGCAAATGCTTTAGAAAACTTAGGTTTTAAACAACTTAATAAATCTTATTTTGATACACTTTTAATTGAAGTTGAAGCAGACAAATTAAAACCCGTAGCAGAATCTAAAGAGATAAACTTTAATTATGTAGATACAAACCATGTTTCTATCTCTATAAATGAAACTGTAGATGAAACTGCCTTAAAAGGAATCATTTCTTGTTTTGAAGAGGCTTTTAATTTAAAACCACAATCTTTACCAGAAGCTACAACTATTTTAGACGAAACTTTAACAAGAAATACCACTTTCTTAGAAAATGAAGTTTTTAACACGTATCAATCAGAAACAGATATGATGCGATATATAAAGAAATTAGAGCGTAAAGATTTAGCATTAAACCACTCTATGATTTCTTTAGGATCTTGTACAATGAAACTGAATGCGGCATCAGAAATGTTGCCTTTAAGCAATCCTCAATGGGGAAACATACATCCATTTGTTCCATTAAATCAAGCAGAGGGTTATCAAGAAGTTTTAAAAAACTTAGAACATCAATTAAATATTATTACAGGTTTTGCAGGTACATCTTTACAGCCAAATTCTGGTGCGCAAGGTGAATTTGCCGGTTTAATGACCATTAGAGCTTATCACCAAGCAAACAATGATGCACATAGAAATATTTGTTTAATTCCTGCTTCTGCTCATGGTACAAACCCTGCTTCTGCTGTAATGGCAGGTATGAAAGTTGTTGTAACTAAAACGGCAGAAAATGGTAACATTGATGTAGAAGATTTAAGAGAAAAAGCAACGTTACATAAAGATAATTTAGCTGCCTTAATGGTAACGTACCCTTCTACACATGGTGTTTATGAAAAAGAGATTAAAGAAATCACTAAAATTATTCACGATAACGGTGGACAAGTTTATATGGATGGAGCAAATATGAACGCTCAAGTTGGTTTGACAAATCCTGCTACAATTGGTGCAGATGTTTGTCACCTTAACTTGCATAAAACTTTTGCCATTCCTCATGGTGGTGGTGGTCCTGGGGTTGGCCCAATTTGTGTTGCTCCACAATTAGTTCCGTTTTTACCAACAAATCCAGTAATTAAAACAGGTGGAGAAAGCGCTATTACAGCAATTTCTGCGGCTCCTTGGGGTTCTGCTTTAGCGTGTTTAATTTCTTACGGATATATAACAATGTTAGGTGCAGAAGGATTAACTAATTCTACTAAAAATGCTATCTTAAATGCTAACTATATTAAAGAGCGTTTAGAAGGACATTACCAAACTTTATATACTGGCGAAAAAGGACGTGCGGCTCATGAAATGATTATTGATTGTAGAGATTTTAAACAAAATGGAATCGAAGTGGTAGATATAGCAAAACGTTTAATGGATTATGGTTTTCATGCACCAACAGTTTCTTTTCCAGTAGGAGGAACAATGATGATTGAGCCTACAGAATCTGAAAGTTTAGCAGAATTAGATCGTTTTTGCGATGCAATGATTTCTATTAGAGAAGAAATTAAAAATGCCTCTAAAGAAGAAGCAAACAATCCTTTAAAAAATGCACCTCATACGCAAGAAATGTTAACTTCAGATGAATGGGAATTACCATACACTAGAAAGCAAGCTGCATTTCCTTTAGACTATATCGCTGATAATAAATTTTGGCCAACTGTAAGAAGAGTAGATGATGCATTTGGAGATAGAAATTTAATTTGTTCTTGTAATCCTATAGAGGATTATATGTAATAATTGATTAAATAATCATATAAAAAACCACCTAAAATTTAGGTGGTTTTTTAATATAATTATTTTATTTAACAATATCTCTTACAATCATTTTAGCATGAATTCTAGAGTTTTCTATAAACCATTTATGGGTTTCTAAACCTCCGCAAATTACACCTGCCAAATAAACACCATTTACATTTGTTTCCATTGTTTCTTCATTATAAACTGGTATTTTCTTATCATCGTTAGAAAACTGAACACCAACATCTTCTAGAAAACTAAAATTTGGTTTGTAACCAGTTAAAGCTAGTACAAAATCATTTTCTATCGTTTTAACGCCATTTTTAGTATTTAGAATTACATTTTTATCTGTAATTTCTTTCACTGTAGTATTGTAAAAAACCTTGATACTTCCTTCTTCAATTCTATTAATAATATCTGGTCTAACCCAATATTTTACACGTTGCCCAATTTCTTCTCCTCTAACAATTAAAGTTACCTCAGCACCTTTTCTGTAACACTCTAATGCGGCATCAACAGAAGAATTACTTGCTCCGATTACAGCTAATTTTTGACCTGCATAGAAATGAGGATCATTATAATAATGAGAAACCTTAGGCAATGTTTCTCCTTTAACATCTATTAAGTTTGGCAAATCGTAAAAACCAGTTGCAATTATAACATTATTTGTTTTATATGTATTTTTAGAAGTGTTAACTGTAAAATCCGTTTCAATTTTCTTTATAGAATTTACCGTTTCAAATAAATGCAATGCTAATTTATTTGAAGTTACAATTCTTCTATAATACTCTAAAGCTTCGTTTCTTCTTGGTTTAGCCTCTTTACTAATAAAGGGAATATTATCTATTTCTAATTTTTCTGAAGAAGAAAAGAACTGCATATTTACCGGATAATTGTATAAAGAATTTACAATAGGTCCTTTTTCTATAATTAGATATTTTAGATCTTTCTTTTTTGCTTCTAATCCACAAGCTATTCCTATTGGTCCACCACCAACAATAATAACATCAAATACATCCATAAAACTATTTTTACTTGTAATAAACTTCTTCTAAACTAACAACCTCTTCTTCTTTTCTTCTTCTAAAAATATGGCTTGGTGCTAATTCGGAAATAGAATGCAAACCTAAAGCCGCAATAATTTCTTTAATAGCTACAACAGTTTTTGAATGATAATTTTTTACACGAACATTCTTTTTCTCTACAACAAGTGCTTTAACCAAATCTTCATCTTGTGTTGCAACACCAACTGGGCAAGTGTCTAAATTACATTCTCTTGCTTGAATACAACCTAAGCTTAACATAAAACTTCTTGCCATACCAACTGCATCTGCGCCTAAAGCTAAATATTTTACCACATCAAAAGCATCTACAGCTTTACCACTTGCAATTATTTTAATTTGATCTTTTAAATTGTGCTTTTTTAATTGTTTATTAATAAAAACTAAGCCTTCAATTAATGGCGTACCAATATAGTTTGTAAATTCTAAAGGAGCAGAACCTGTACCTCCTTCTCCACCATCAACAGAAATAAAATCTGGATAATTATTATGCGTTGCAAATGCAGTAATCATTTCTGCAATCTCTTCATTATTACCAACACATAATTTAATTCCGACGGGTTTACCATTAGCTAATTCTCTTACCTTTTGTAAAAATTGAATTAACTCTTCATAATTTGAAAATGCAGAATGTCCTGGAGGAGAATCTACTTGAGTTCCTGGAGTTACAGATCTAATTTCTGCAATTTCTTGTGTGTTTTTTTTAGCAGGTAAAATTCCGCCATGACCTGGTTTTGCACCTTGCGAAAACTTAATTTCAATCATTTTAACTTCTGGTCTAATCGCATTTTTTTTAAATATTTCATCATCAAAAACACGTTTACCATTTATAGATTTTCCTGCACCAAAATAACCTGTACCTACTTGAAAAATTAAATCGCCGCCTTGTAAATGATACGGAGAAATTCCGCCTTCACCAGTATTGTGAGCAAAATCGCCCATTTTTGCTCCTTGATTTAATGCCATAATCGCATTTTTACTGAGCGAACCAAAAGACATTGCAGATATATTTATGATTGAACTTTTATATTTTTGTGTACATTTATCTGACCCGAAAGTAATTTTATCGCCAGTTATATCGTGATGTGCAGTAGGAAAAAGCGAATGTTTTACAAACTCATATCCTTTTTTGTAAACATTATGTTGCGTACCAAACGGAATTGTTTCTTTTTCTAGCTTTGATCTTTGATAAACAATACTTCTTTTTTCTCTATTTATAGGTGTTCCGTTTAAATTGTCTTCTATGAAGTATTGCTGTATTTTATCTCTTTCTTCTTCGAAAAACCAACGCAATCTTGCAACTAAAGGAAATGCTCTTAGTAAAGAATGTTTGGTCTGTAAACTATCGTAAATAGCAATTAAACTTAACAAACCAGATATTGATAGTAATATTATTGTACCTGTTTGAGGTATAAAATAAACTAAAAGACCAGCCAAAATTGTGATTCCTAATAATATTGCGAGTATGGTATTTCTCATTATATAAAGTATATTTTAAAAGGCTTAAAAATAATGAAATTAGTACGAAAATTAAACTTACTGTAGCAAATAGTTTGCGTTAGGGATTGAATTGGAAATCCTTTTTATGAAGAATGAATAAAAAGATTGAAAAGTAAAGCCCGACCTTTAAGGTAACGCCAAAAAAAAACTCTAACAAATTAATGCTAGAGCTTTTTGTATGGATAAAAACTTAAGAGAATTATTTCTTAAATTTTGCATATTTGTTTTTGAACTTGTCAATACGTCCTGCAGCATCGATAAGTTTAGATTTACCAGTGTAAAATGGGTGAGAAGTTCTAGAAATCTCTAATTTTACTAAAGGATACTCTACACCATCAACTTCTAAAGTTTCTTTTGTATCAGCAGTAGAACGTGTTAAAAATACGTCTCCGTTAGACATGTCTTTAAAAGCAATCAGTCTATAATTTTCTGGATGAATTCCTTTTTTCATTTTTAATATATTTAATACTTTAATGTTATGTTTGTAAGAGTAAAGTTGGTAAAGTTTTACTCAAATTTCTAAATAGCTGTTATTAACTATTTTGAGGATGCAAATTTAACCTTATTTTTTAATTTACAAATAAATAAATTGCTTTTATTTTAATAATGTTTTTTTTTATGCTTCTTTTAGTACTTAAAAGTTGTTTTTTATGCTGATTTTTTTGAATCTTTACGTTCTAATATATTGAAATCTATATAAATAATGAAGAAATTTTCTACTTTAGTATCACTCTTAACCACCTTATTTTTAACAATATCTTGTTCTAACGATTATAAATTTATTTTAGAGAAACCAAATAAAGCTGTTTTAAACGAATCTGTTACCTTAAAACTTACAGAAAAAAATAGCAAAGAAATAGAAAAAGTTCAATTTTACGTAAATGGTAAACAAGTAAATAGCAACAATAACATAGCTACAATTGACACCAAAGATTTAGGTGTTGGTAAGCACGCTGTAAATGCAATAGCTTTTTTTAATGGAAAAACTAAAAAAACAAACGGATTTATTGAAGTTTTTGCCAATTCAAAACCAGCTATTTATAAGTTTAAAATTATTAACGAATACCCGCATGATGCAAAAGCTTACACACAAGGCTTAGAATTTTATAATGGTTATTTATATGAAACTACGGGTCGTAGAGGGCAGTCTACTCTAAGAAAAGTGGATATTAAAACAGGTAAAGTTTTACAAAAAATAGATTTAGATAATAAGTATTTTGGTGAGGGTTTAACTATTGTTAACGGAAAAATTATTTGGCTTACTTGGGAAAATAACAAAGGTTTTGTTTATGACTTAGAGACTTTTGAATTAGAAAAAGAATTTGCTTACAATAAAAGTAAAGAAGGTTGGGGTTTAACTCATAGCGATAAAGAGCTTATAAAATCTGATGGTTCTGATAAAATCTGGTTTTTAGACCCAAACACACTTGAAGAAAAGCGTTTTATACAGGTATACACCAATGATCGTTCTGTAAATTATTTAAATGAATTAGAATTGGTTAATGGTAAAATTTACGCCAATAAATATCAAAAAAACACCATTGCCATTATTAATCCAGAAACTGGTATTGTAGAAGGTTTAGGAGATTTAAGAGGTTTAGAGAAGGTGATGTCTAAAACCCAAAAATTAGTTGAAAACGATGAGGTTTTAAATGGTATTGCATACGATGCAGAAAATAACAGATTATTTGTTACAGGTAAACATTGGGGTAAATTATTTGAAATAGAATTGATTAAGCAATAATTAGTACTATTTTTACGTATACCAGAACCTATACTTTAAAAACATTAATTTATGCGTAATTTTATTTCTTTCATAATTTGTATTACTCTAATTTCTGTAAGTTCTTGCAGAAAGGATTTCTCTACAATTGAAAGTTTTGGTGCTTTAGAATTTTCTAAAGACACCGTTTTTTTAGATACCGTCTTTACAAATATTGGTTCTGCAACTTATAATTTAAAAGTATATAATAGAAGTAATAACGCAATCACTATTCCGTATATTACTTTAGAAAAAGGAAACAGTTCTAATTATAGATTAAATGTAGATGGCATTGCAGGTAAAACATTTAATAATATAGATATTCTTGCTAAGGACAGTATTTATTTATTTATAGAAACTACAGTAGATGTTGCTGCGGAAACTAATCCGTTGTATACAGACAGAATTTTATTTGACAATGGAGATAAAGAACAAAATGTAGATTTAGTTACTTTGGTTGAAGATGCAAACTTTATATATCCAGGTAAAGACGCTATTTCAATGAAAATTGATAGTTTAACTTTAGACGGAGAACCGACCACAATTAAAGGACGTTTTTTAAACGATAGCGAACTTATTTTTAATAAGACAAAACCAACTGTAATTTATGGTTACGCAGCGGTTCCGGCAAATAAAACACTTACTATAGAACCTGGTGCTAGAGTCCATTTTCATGATAACTCGGGTTTAATTGTAGACAATAAAGCTACCTTAAAAGTAAACGGAACTCTTAATGAAAAAGTTATTTTTAAAGGAGATAGACTAGAAAATAGTTTTAGTAAAATTCCAGGACAATGGGGAACTCTATGGATGCGAGCCGGAAGTAGAGAAAATGAAATAAAAAACGCAATTATAAAAAATGGTATCATCGGAATTTTAATTGATAGTATAGGCAGCAGCACATCGCCAACTTTAAAGTTAGAAAACACCGAAATTTACAACCATTCTAACTTCGGAATTTTAGCTAGAGAAACAAATATTGAAGGAAACAATGTTGTTATTGGTTCTGCAGGTCAAGCCTCTTTAGCTGCTACAATTGGAGGAACTTATAATTTTACGCACAGTACATTTGCTAATTATTGGAACAATGGTATAAGACAATTACCTGCTGTTTTAATAAATAATTTTTTCACTTATACAAATGAAACTGGTGAAGAAATCGCTGAAACTAGAGATTTAAAAGCTGCAAATTTTACCAATTGTATTTTTGAGGGAAACAACAGCATCGAATTTATTTTAGATAATTTAAATGCCGGTGGTTTGTTTAATTATACTATTAAAAATTGTATGATTCGTTTTAATGATACCAACAATTCTTTTGAAGGTGTTACTGAATTAGATTTTGAAAATAACCCTAACTTTAGCAATTTTATTTTAAACGGTAATCCTAATTTTAAAGATACTCAAAAGAGTAATTTTATAATTGGTGAGAATAGTGATGCTATAAATAAAGCTTTATCTACTCCTTTTAATATTGATCTCTTAGGTGTAGATAGAACTTCAAATCCTGATATTGGTGCTTATCAGCATATTATTTTTGAATAATTTTAAAGAATTACTTTTTGTAAACAACACCATTTTTCATCACAAAAACTACATTTTCCATTGTATTGATATTTTTAGTAGGATCTTCATCTACAGCAATTATATCAGCATAAAATCCTTTTTGAATTTGTCCAATTTCATCAGACATCTTTAATAACATCGCATTTGTAATTGTTGCAGATTGTATTGCTTCTATAGCTGGCATACCTGCCTCTACCATAAAACCAAATTCTTTACCATTGTTACCATGCTTAAATACACCTGCATCTGTACCAAATGCAATTCCAACACCTTTTTTATAAGCTTTTGCAAAAGTTCCTTGAATCTGTGGACCAACTTTTAATGCTTTCGGAACAACTATTTCTGGATAAAACCCTTCTATTTTAGCTTTCTCTTCTACCTCTTTACCTGCCGTAATTGTTGGCACCAAATAAGCATCGTATTTTTTCATTAACTCCATAGTTCCTTCACTCATATAAGTACCATGTTCTATTGTTTTAACACCTCCTATTATTGCTCTTTTCATACCTTCATCTCCATGGGCGTGAGCAGCAACATGCATACCATAATCTTTAGCCGTTTCACAAATAGCTTTTATCTCTTCTATTGTAAACTGCGGATTATCGCCAGATTTGGCAACACTTAAAACTCCTCCGGTTGCAGTTATTTTAATACAATCTGCACCATTTTTATAACGTTGTCTAACTGCTTTTTTGGCATCTTCAACAGAATTTACAACACCTTCTTTAGGCCCAGGATTTCCAATTAAAACTCTACTACTCCCATTTGTAGGGTCTGCATGACCACCTGTTGTTGCTAAAGATTTACCAGCAGTAAAAACTCTTGGGCCTGGAATTTTACCAGCATTTATTGCATTTCTTACAGATATATTTACCCCTGTTCCTCCTAAATCTCTTACAGTGGTAAATCCGTTTAATAAAGTAGTTTTTGCAAAACCAACTGAATTAAAAGCAACATCTGCTTCATTTAAAATATATTTATTCAATCTTGTATTTCTGTCGAATTCCTGTTCTATATGCACATGAAAATCAATTAAACCAGGCATTACAACTTTATCTCTTAAATCTACAGTAATTGCAGTTGCACTTTTGGGTGAGACGTAACCATCCATAACTTTAGAAATTTTATTATCTTTTACAATAATGGTTTTTTTGCTTGAAATTGTTCCAGATTTAGTGTCTAACAATTTTCCGCATAAAATATACGTAGTTTGTGCATTTGAAATTTGTATCATAAATACCATTAAAAAGAATAAAAATAATTTCTTCATTTGTCTAAGTTTTGTCTTTAAATGTATGAAAAATTAACTAATTTGCTTGTTCAAAATTAAAATAATGAAAAACGTTGTTATAACTGGAACAAGTAGAGGGATTGGATTCGAATTAGCAAAACAATTTGCGAATGAAGGACACCAAGTTTTAGCTATTTCCAGAAACTCTAAACCTTTAGAAACTGTAAATCATAAAAATATTTCTGTACTTTCTGTTGATATTTCTAAACCTGAAGATTTAAAAAAAGTAACAGATTTTGTAAAAAATAATTGGAAAAAAGTTGATATTCTAATAAATAATGCAGGTAAATTAGTAAATAAACCTTTTACAGAAATTTCTTCGGAAGATTTTATGGAAGTTTATAAAGTGAACGTTTTTGCGGTTGCAGAAATCACAAAATTAATGATTCCGTTTTTACAAAAAGGAAGTCATGTAGTTACCATAAGTTCTATGGGAGGAATTCAAGGAAGCATGAAATTTCCTGGTTTAGCAGCATATTCATCTGCAAAAGGAGCTGTTATTACACTTTCTGAATTGTTAGCAGAAGAATATAAAGAACAACAAATTGCTTTTAATGTATTAGCCTTGGGAGCTGTACAAACAGAAATGTTAGAAGAAGCTTTTCCTGGTTATGAAGCGCCACTTTCTGCAAAAGAAATGGCAGATTATTTATTTAATTTTGCTTTAACAGGAAATAAATTTTATAACGGCAAAGTTTTGCAGGTTTCTTCTTCAACGCCTTAAAAGTAAGCAGTAAGCAGTAAGCAGTAAGCAGTAAGCAGTAAGCAGTAAGCAAAACTAAAAATTGAATTCAGACTACCAAAATTTCGTTCCAGCTAAAGCAATACCTTTTCTTCAGTTTCTAATTGAAGAACATAATTTTACGCTTAAAATTGTAAATCAAAGACAAACAAAACATGGTGATTTTAGAAGTTTACCAAATGGCAAATTTCAAATTACAGTGAATAATAACCTCAACAAATATCAGTTTTTATTAACGTTAGTTCATGAAATTGCACATCATGTAACGCATCAGAAATTTGGAAGGGTTCAACCTCATGGACAAGAATGGAAAGCTGTTTTTCAACATTTAATGTTACCTTTTTTAAATCCTGAAATTTATCCGAAAGAAATACTACCATATCTTGCAAATTATTTAAAAAACCCTAAAGCAAGTACAGATTCAGATGTTAATTTATCTTTAGCTTTAAGAGGTAATGTTGCAAAATTAGGAAAGAGTTTTATCTTTGCCATTCCTTTTGGCGCTCTTTTTATTTTTAAAGACGTAATTTATAAAAGAGGAAACAGAAGAAGAACGCGTTTTGAATGCTTAAATATGAGCAATAAAAAAGTGTATCTCTTTAATCAAAATGTAGAAGTAAAAGAATATGACAGACAATAAAAATTATTACGCAGTAATTATGGCTGGTGGAGTTGGTTCTCGCTTTTGGCCAATGAGCACCTCTAATTATCCAAAACAATTTCATGACATGTTAGGTGTTGGATAAAGTTTAATTCAGCGAACTTTCGAAAGAATTAACGATTTAGTTCCATCAAAAAACATTTTAATTGCTACCAATGAACGTTATGAAGGTTTGGTTTTGGAACAATTACCAAAAGCAAAAAGAAAGCAATTGTTATTAGAGCCAGCAATGAGAAATACGGCACCTTGTATTTTGTATGCTGCTCTAAAAATATATGATCAAAACCCAGATGGTGTTATGCTGGTTGCGCCTTCAGATCATTGGATTGATGATGAAAGTGAATTCACCAAAAACATAAAAACATCTTTTGATGCCTGTTCCGAGAAAGATATTTTAATGACTTTAGGTATTCAACCAGATTCACCAAATACTGGTTATGGTTATATTCAGTTTGAAAAAGATGCTTCAGAAATAAAAAAAGTGAAGAATTTTACTGAAAAACCAGATTTAAAAACCGCTGAGAAATTTATTAAAAGTGGAGATTATCTTTGGAATGCTGGTATTTTTGTTTGGTCTGCAAAAAGTATAATCAAAGCTTTTAAAGGTTCTCTGCCAGAAATGATAGATACTTTAGATGATGGAAATAATGTATACAACACAGATTTCGAGGACGATTTTATAAAGACAAACTATACCAAATGTGAAAATATTTCAATTGATTTTGGAATTATGGAAAAAGCAGAGAATGTACATGTTTTACCTGTAGATTTTGGCTGGAACGATTTGGGTACTTGGGGTTCTTTGTATAATAAATTGGAAAAAGACGAAACTAATAATGCAGTTGTTGGCGCTAATACAATCTTTAGAGATGCTAATGGAAATATGATTAGAACACAGTCTGGTAAGAGAGTTGTAATACAAGGTTTAAGCGATTTTATTATTGTTGAAAAAGAAGATGTACTGCTAATTTGTCCTAAAAAAGACGAACAAGATATCAAACAAATTACGGCCGATGTTAGAGATAACTTTGGTGAAGAATTTGTTTAAATTATCACATTTATAAAATCAAAAAGCTCCTGAAAAGGAGCTTTTTGATTTCACTTACCTCTTCAATTTTAAGTTAAAAATAATATAATTACCTAAATTAATTCCTTGATCTAAACCATTATCTATAGCTGCTCTATAGTGAATCCCACCATACAATCTACTTATAGCAGCTTCATTTGCTGCAGCGTTAAAGGATGTGAAATTTCTAACCGGCAAACCATAAGGAGTTTCTGTAGTATCAGAAAAACTAAAATCGTCTCCAAAAACGGCTGTTAAAATAGTTGCAGAAGCACCAGAAACTACAGAATGCCCACTTGTATATTCTGGAAATGGAGGTGTTTGTAATAACGGTGTCCAATTTTTATCTATGGTTTTATTAATTAAAGTTTCTGGTCTTATTAAATTACTTCTATATTTTTCGTCCCAACAACTAATAAATGCATCAAAAATTCCAATGGATGTAATTGTATTTGCATAAATAGATTCTTCAAAATTAAAATTACTTTTTTTACTTGCTATTTTGGTAATTCCAATCCAATGCGCTCCTGGTGTAATTTTTTTAGTAGCAATCATTAAATGCCCTTTACTTGTTGTAACGTAAGGATTACAATCCCAAAACTTGGCAATTTCTACTTCTTCGGAAGAATCTCCATTTTTTCTAATAGCATTGGTTACTGTGTACACTTCTTGCAATTCTTTGTGAAAATCACTGCCTTCATCCATAGAAAATTTTGGATGTTTTTTTGGTTTAAATTGTGAAGAAGTATCTAAAACCATTGGTCTTATTTTCATCCAATATGGTTCTATTCCATCCATATAAGCAGGTGGGGTTGGTTGCCATCTTGATGGATCATCAGAATAAAGTTCGAATTTTGGATACGTTCTTGTTTCTTTATAATTGTCTTTACTCGACCATTTTTTAATATGATTCGCTACTTGAATCCCATATTCTTTTGAAGATTGAAATTCTTTTTCGTTTATTTTTTTCCAATTAGTAAACAAATTATCTGCATAATTTGTAATAATATCATCCTTAAAAACAAGGTCTTTACTCACTTCTATGTAGGCAATTATAGCAGCAACTTTTATATTTACTTCCTTAGAAGCTTTAGGAATTGGTTTTAACGACTTTATTTTTGATGAAAGTGAAACATAATTACTGTCTTTTTGAGCAATAATCTCATAAGCAGCAACATTTGGATACACATAAATTCTACTTGCAACTGGTGGTGAAAAGATATCGTGAATCATTGTTTCTGTAATCTTATCAACAACATTAAAGTAATTATTTACTGTTACTTCTATTGGAAAGACTTCCTTTTCACAAGATTGTAACATTAAAATAAATACGCTCATTACTAATAAAAATACGCTTCTTTTCATAAAAAAACTATTTGAATTCTTCTAAATAATATGTTTTTGCATCTGCTAATAATAACTCCATTTTTTCTTTTTCGAATAAAATTCTTTTATCATCCCAATCTAAATATTTTTTAAAATCTTCTAAAATAATTTCTAAATATTTAGAAATACTTGGAATGTTAAAATACAATCTTCCGGTTCTACGCACAAAGAAGTCTGCTAAACTATTGGTCATTTCATATTGAATACAATACCAAAGTTCTGCTCTAATTAAATTTTCTAACGGTGTGCCATTCATAAAGAAATCGAATTTCTCAAGTATAAAAGAAGTATTTTTACCATAAGTAGTTGTTAAATACCAAGCGTAATAAGACTCTGTAATTCCTTTTTTAAATAATTCTTTTTCTACTTCTTTTTGATAAACTTCTACTTCTTTAGAAGAATGCAACGTTGGTGTTACCAAAGATATATTTTCTGTAGAAGACTTTTTTAACTTCTTTTTTCTTTTTTCTGGCAGTGTTTTATATACAGCATCTATAACTCTATGTGCCATTTTTCGATAGCCCGTTAATTTTCCACCAGCAATTGAAATTAAACCACTTTCAGAAATAAATATTTCATCTTTTCTTGATATTTCTGATGGATCTTTTTCTTCTTCATGCACCAAAGGACGTAAACCTGCCCAATTAGATTCTACATCTTCTAAAGTTAAGTTTACAGTAGGAAACGTATTATTAGCTGCTTTTATTAAATATTCTGCGTCTTCTTTTGTTGCTACAACTCTATTTAAATCTCCATTATAATTGGTATCTGTTGTACCAACATAAGTACATCTTCCTCTTGGAATTGCAAAAATCATTCTACCATCTTCAACATCAAAATAAACAGATTGTTTTATAGGTAATTTTTCATGCGGAAAAACAATATGGACACCTTTGGTTAGGTGTAAATATTTATTATTCATAGAATGATCTTTCTTTCTAATTTTATCTACCCAAGGCCCTGCTGCTGAAACATAATTTCTTGCTGTTAAATTTAATTTTTTACCTGTATTATAATCGATACAATTTAAACTTTCAATTTTATTATTACTATCATAAACCAAAGATTCCATTTCGCAATAGTTAATAATTGTTGCGCCAAATTCTGCTGCTTTTTTTAGTAATTCTATCGTTAATCTTGCATCATCTGTTCTGTATTCTGCATAATAACCACTTCCTAAAACTGCGTTTTCATCTAATAAAGGTTCTTTTTCAAAAGTCTCTTTTTTGTCTAACATTCTTCTTCTGTCATCGCCACCAACATTTGCCAACATATCGTAGACTTTTAGACCAATGGAAGTCATCATTTTACCATACGTTCCATCTTCAATTAAAGGCAACAACATCTTTTCTGGAATTACTAAATGTGGCGCCAATTTATGCACAATTGCTCTTTCTGAACCAGATTCTCTAACCAAACCAATTTCTAATTGTTTTAAATAACGTAAACCTCCATGAATTAATTTTGTCGATTTATTACTGGTTCCAGAAGCAAAATCGTTTTTCTCAACCAAACAAACATTCATCCCTCTTGAAGAAGCGTCTAAAGCAATTCCTGCTCCTGTAACTCCACCACCTATTACAATTAAATCGAACTTTTTAGATGTTATTTTTTTAAGTTGTCTTTTTCTATCTAAAATTGAAAAACGAAGCGAAGTTTCTTTCTCTTTAATCTTATTGGTGGTTTTTGTTTTTTCAACTGCTTTTAACCAACCATTGTACTTTTTATTACGTTGTTTTGGTTTCATCTCAGATTTAAAAACAGTTTCTACTTTACGTAAATCGGCAATACTTTCTTTCTTCCAAAAATCTGCTTTAATACCAGCCAAAAGAGCAGCTCCAAAAGCGGTTACTTCAATCATTTTTGGTCTATCAACCTCAACATTTAATAAATCTGATTGAAATTGCATTAAGTAATTATTTGCACTTGCTCCTCCATCAACTTTTAAAGTGGTCATTTCTTTGCCAGAATCTTGAATCATTGCGTCAATTACATCTTTTGTTTGATATGCTAACGCTTCTACAGTTGCTTTGATTAGTTCTTTTCTGCCAGTATCTAAAGTCATTCCGTAAATGCTTCCTTTGGCTTTTGCATCCCAATAAGGTGCACCTAATCCTGCAAAAGCTGGCACTACATAAATATCTTTTAAAGGCGGAATACTTTTACAAATAGCTTCCGTTTCAGATGCTTTTTCAATCAATTGCATTTGATCTCTTAACCATTGAATAGATGCACCTCCAACAAATATACTTCCTTCTAAAGCGTATTTTACAGGTTCAGATTCTAAACTACAAGTTAGTGTTGTTAATAATCCGTTTTTAGAAACTACTTGCTTTTTTCCAATATTCAATAACATAAAACATCCTGTACCATAAGTATTTTTTGCGATACCAGACTTGAATCCTCCTTGTCCAAATAAAGAAGCCTGTTGGTCTCCTGCAACTCCATAAATAGGAATTTGAATATCTTTATAGGTAACGTTTCCAAAATCTGAAGATGATTTTTGAACAGAAGGTAATACACTTTCTGGAATGTCTAACGCTTTTAAAAGCGTTTCATCCCACTTTAATTCTTTGATATTGTAAATTAATGTACGAGATGCATTTGTATGATCTGTAACATGTTTTTCTCCGTTTGTAAATTTGTAAATTAACCAGCTATCAATCGTTCCAAAACACAATTCGCCTGCTTCTGCTCTTTCTCTTGCGCCTTCAACATTGTCTAAAATCCATTTTAATTTTGTTCCAGAAAAATAGGCATCAATCACTAAACCTGTGTTTTCTCTTACATAATTGGTTAGCCCTTTTTGTTTTAAATCATCACAAATTTCTGATGTTCTTTTATCTAACCAAACAATTGCATTATATATTGGTTTTCCTGTTTTTCTATCCCAAACAACAGTTGTTTCTCTTTGATTTGTAATCCCTATTGATGCTATTTCTTCAGGATTAATTTTAGAATCTTCTAATACATTTTGAAAAGTTTCTAACTGATCGTTATAAATATCTTCTGCATTATGTTCTACCCAACCAGATTGTGGGTAATGTTGTGTCAACTCTTTTTGAGAGATGTTCACTATTTCTCCTTTCTGATCAAAAATAATAGTTCTGGTACTTGTGGTACCTTGATCGAAAGCAACTACATATTTCTTTTTCATCTTTATAAATCTATTGTATTATTAAAAAATTAAGTACGTACTTAATACTAAAATGGTAATTGCTAATCCAATAATTTTAGCATATTTCCAAGGCGTAACATCTATTTCTTCTGTTACTTTTGGTTTGTAAATGTTTTTATTTGGATATAATTTCCCCATAACTAACATAAATCCAACATTAAGAACAAATAGAATTCCCATAATATGTAAAAAATGTGGATATGCTTTTGCCTTTATAATACCTAATTCTTTCACATTTGTGATACCATTTATTGCGGCTTCTGATAAAGCAGCTTCAATAAAATAAGGGCTTAACACAAATTGACTAACCAAATACAATAACACACCTATAGTAAGCACCAATTTTGCTGCTAAAGCTGGTACATTTTTAGTAGCCATACCAACAGCTACAACTGCTAAAATTGGCACACTTAAACTACCTAAAGATTCTTGTATGTAAGAAAACAAACCATCTGGAGCATTTGCTATAAAAGGAGCAATACTCATTGAGATAATTGCTAATAAGATTCCAAATAATTTACCTGCTTTTACCATTTTTAGTTCAGAAGCATTTTTATTGAAATATTGACGATATAAATCGATACCAAACAATGTAGAACTACTATTTAATAAGCTATTGAATGAACTTAAAACTGCACCAAATAAAACCGCTGCAAAGAAACCTAAAAATGCTCCTGGTAAAACCTTTTTTACCAAAGCAGGATATGCTTGATCTGGATTTACTAAATCGTTTCCAAAAATATGCCACGCAATTACACCTGGTAGCACTACAATAATGGGAATTAAAAACTTTACAAATCCAGCTAAAATCATCCCTTTTTGACCATCTGCTAAACTTTTTGCACCAAAAACACGTTGTAAGATTGATTGATTTGTACCCCAATAATACATTTGAGCAATCATCATTCCTGTAAAAATAGTACTAAAAGGTATAAACGAATCTATTTCTCCTTTTGCATTAAATTTTTCTGGGTTTTCTGTCCATAATTCATTCAATCCATCAGAAACACTACCATCTCCAATAAGCATTAAACCAAAAACAGGAATTAAAAGCCCACCAATTAACAATCCAATAGCATTTACCAAATCTGAAACCGCTACAGCCTTTAAGCCACCAAAAATGGCATAAATAGAACCAATAACACCAATAGATAAAACACAAATCCAAATAACACCAGATTGAGACATACCTAAAGTTTCAGGCAAGTCAAACATTGTACTAAACGCTAAAGAACCCGAATATAAAATGGTTGGTAATAATACAGCACCAAAAGCCACTAAAAATAAAATAGATAAAATAGATTTTGTTTGTGCATCAAAACGTTCGTGTACAAATTGAGGTATTGTTGTGATACCTGAACGCATATATTTTGGCAACAAATATATTGCTGTTACAATCATAGAAATGGCAGCCAATGTTTCCCAAGCCATTACTAAAATTCCTTGCGCAAAAGACTGTCCGTTTAAACCAACAATTTGTTCTGCAGAAAGGTTTGTTAATAATAAAGAGCCTGCAATAGTAATTGCACCTAAACTTCTACCTCCTAAATAATAACCATCTGCAGATTTTTCATCTGTTTTGCGTGTTGCATACCAAGCAATAAATGCTACTAATAATGTAAAGCCTAAAAATGATATTATAGAAAGTATGTCCATCTTATTTATTGTTTTTTGTTAGTTGAATAATTCCGCAAGCAGGAACTGTAATACTTAAAATTCCTTTATGAAGTTTAAATATTTCTTTTCTTACAATTTCTCCTTCACAATTAAAAATTACTCCTGTAAATTCACCCAAGTCAATTTTAGAATTTAGAATAATTGCATCTGTTAATTTTGCATTTAAAATGTCTAATTCCTCTACTTTTTCATTTATTTCTGAAACATAATTATCATAAACTCCAACAATCATTTTGTTAGCATTTACAATTTGTTTTTGAGGATAATTTGCCAAAGGGTTAAAAGGTGTAAAGATTCCTTCTGTTAATAACACCTTATTTTCATTCCAATAATTGGTATAAAATTGAATCATTGTTAAATGATTTTTTGGTGCTTCTTTTAACAAAATTGATATTTGTGGCACGCCAAACAACGTATTTACCATTTGTAATGCTGCAACTTCTACAGCCTCGTCTTTGTGCCAAGTAATCATATCTGAATGCACAGCTGTATTACCTGCTAACATTTTAATATCTGCAATTCTAATTCTATTCATTGTAGCATCTCCAGGACAATCAAAAGCACGAAACATATTACCATATTTACGCATTGCTGGCCCTACATATTTTTGCCTAAACTCAATAAAAACATTAGGTTTAATTGCTTTTAATGTGGTAATTACATCTGTTAACAATCTATCTACAGCATCGTTAATGGAATAAAAATCCATTTCATCATTTTTGGGTTTTGTTTCTGGATACCATTTAAAATCATCAATAAAATCGAGTTTAAATCCGTCTAAATTCCAATCTACTAAAGCCGATTTGTAAATATTGATTAAATACGCTCTAACATCTGGATATCTTGGGTCAAAAACGGGTGCCCATCTATGTGTTTTTGTTAAGAATTTCCCTTCAAAACGTTTGTAAGCTTCAGATTTTTCTCCACAAAAAGGTACAGAGTACCAAAAACCAACTTTCATTCCTATTTTATGAATCTTGGCAACAAATTCTTTAGTTTTAGACAATCTTTCTGGTAACCAATCTCCTGTAAAATCATAACCTCTATTGTCATCATTAGTCTGCCAACCATCATCAATAATAATTGCTTTATACCCCAAATCGTAAGCCAGTTTGCATTCTTCTTCCAAAACATCTTCATCTAAATTTTGATGAAAATTGTACCAAGTTGAATACAGAGGAACTAAAGCACTTTCGGGAACAGATGTTGGCTGTAAATTATCAAAAGTTTCCCACCATTTAGAAACATCTTTGATGGTTTCTGAAAAATGAATATTTCTTGAATCTATTCTTAATTGAATATTAAATTTTTTAATAGGATAATTGGTCTCTGTAAAAAGGTTAATAAAGCAATAAAAATAATCGTCTTCTTCTCTATACCTTGCGTTTAATTCTAATTTATTAATGGCATTAGAACACGCAAAGGTTAAGCTATTACTATCATCGTGACCAAAAAGATTAATAATTGGCGCATCAATAGAAACACGAGATTCCATATGATCTAATTCCCAATCTGCTTGGATTCTCTTCGCAAAATCTGTTGTTGGTTTCCAAACACCTTTTACATTATGCGCAGGAATTTTCCATTGTATGGTAGTAGGTTTAGGAACTTCTGCTTGTTTTCCTTCAATATTAATATCACAAATAATGATATTATTTTCATTTGATACTACTTTTAATGTTGATGAGAAATTAGTTGAACCTCCCAAAATTTGAATAGCCTTTTCCGAAATTGTATAATTTTCTTTAATCATTCTATTTTTCTAAATTGATTTTAAACGTTTTAGCTTTATTACTGTTTTGCGTTACAACAATAATGATTTCATCATTTATTGTATTTAATTTTACAATATGATGAGATTGTTCAGGAACATAAAATCCTGATTCGTTGGATTTTTTCGCAATAAATCCTGTTTTACTTCCTTCTAAAAACACGCCTGTTAATGCATCTGAAAAACCATAATTGATTTCAGAGTTTTTATCATTCCCTACTAATAAGGCATCTAAATACCCATCTTTATTAAAGTCTTCAACTAAAATAGTATTAATAGGTGCAGTTTGGCAAATTTCTGGCAACTTGCTTATTTTAAATGAATTATCACCTAAATTTTCTATATAAGAGCTTGAAAAAGTCGTTGCTTTTAAAGTCTCCTTATCAAGATTTTTAATGTTTAGGAGTTCTTTAAAAGTTGTATTAGAAAAATCTTGATAACTAATATATGTAACCTTTAATTTTACAAGTTGCTTCATAACATCATCTCTGGTATGAACTGGCAAAATATCTGAACTTCTTAATGGATCCTTAAAATATTGCCCCATAATTGGATCTATACTTCCATTTGAATCGAAATCTTTTTTATAAATATAAACTGGTTTGTCTTTTTGAGGAAGAACAAAACTGTTTTCTCCTTGATTTCCTGCTATAAAATCGATGTCCCCATCATTGTCAAAATCTCCTGCTTTTACAGTATTCCACCAACCAGAAGTCTCCATAATTTCATCAGAATTATTCATCCATTTTGTTGATGATTTTTCTAATGTTCCTTTATTATTGATAAAAATTGTTATTGCCATCCAATCTCCAACCACCACTAAATCTTGCCAACCATCATTATTTACATCGCTCCAAACAGCATCTGTAATCATTCCAAGATTTTGCAAATCTTCATTATTTACATCAGTAAAAACACCTTTATTATTTACTAAAAGTTGACTTTTGGGTGTTAATGGATAGCTGCCTTTTATCATTCTAGTTCCAACAAAAAAGTCTACATCACCATCTTTATCAAAATCGAAAGGTTTTACACAAGAGCTAACTTCTAAATTGTTTGGTAACGTATTTTCTTGTTTAGAAAAATTACCTTTTCCATTATTTATGTAGATTCTATCTTGTAAAAATTTAGATTTTTTTGAAAATTCAGAACCTCCACTTGCCACATATAAATCTAAATCTTTATCGTTATCAACATCAACAAAAACAGCATTTGTGTCTTCAAATTCTTTATCTAATTCTTGCTGAATTTCAAAAACACCCTTTTTGTTTTGTCTCCAAATTGTTGATGCTTGTCCTTTGCTTCCTCCTATAAATAATTCATCACCTGTATTATTATCTATGTTTGCAGCAGTAATACAAGGACCTAATTTAGAAAACTGACGCATTAATAAATGTTGAGAAACAAAATCATGCCCTTGGTTTTCTTTATGTTCAAAAGACAAAAATTCTTCTTTTACATTAAAAAGATAATCTTTCTTTTTCTCTTTTTTATATTGATGTTTTGCTGAGGAAATGGCAACTTTTATAGTTGAACCTCTTTTGATTTTATACAGTTTAGAAACCATTTTATTAGGCCAAATAACTTGCAGAGAATCTACCAAACTATCTTTTAAACCAAAGTGGACTGTAGCTTCTACAGAAGACAAATAACCTCTTGTTTTAGATTGATAATGTTGTTGTATTTTGTTATTAGACCAAATGGTAACTTTTGCACCAATTGCTTCTTTGTTTTTTATGCTTCCTTCTAATTGAACTCTTAAATATTTCTTTTTAGGTGCATTCTCTGTTGTATTGTTTTTGATTAAAAAAGCTTCTTGATTTATATTGTTTACAACAAGATCTAAATCTCCATCATTATCTAAATCTGCATAAGCAGCTCCATTAGACAACGATTTTTTCTCATTAATCCAATTTGTGCTAACATCTTTAAATTTTAAGCTGGTATTATTTTCATAAAAATAATTAGGAATAGACACACTTGGTGCTTTTTCTATCAACTTAAATAATTTTTTATTTTTGGCTTCTTCTGTACCAAATAATGTACTTTGATTAGAATAATTAATAAAATCTAAATCAGTAATATCTTTTACATATCCGTTTGTGATATACATATCTTTATCTCCATCATTATCAAAATCTGCCAAAATTGGCGCCCAACTCCAATCTGTTGAAGAAATGCCAGAGAAGTTTGCTATTTCACTTGATTTTAAAATTGAATCATTTACAAATCCATTATGAAGTTGTAACGTGTTGTGCATAAATTGTGGCGTATAATTGTTTGTTTTTGATATTAAATATTTATCAAAATTCATAGAACCCAACATACTTTTTTGCCTTTTATAACTTTGTGGCAACATATCTACCACCATAACATCTGGCAAAGCATCATTATTAACATCTGCAATATCTACACCCATTGCATTGTATGTAAGGTGATTAAAAAATTTCTTATTCGATTCTTTGAAACCTAAATGTTTATTTGTTTTAACATCTAAACCTTTATTTATATAGAGTAGATCTTCAGTAATAAAATCATTAGAAATATAAATATCTGGTAAATTGTCATTATTAAAATCTTGTACATTTACTCCTAAAGAAAAACCTTTGTAAGTAATACCCAAAGAATCAGAAACATTTGTGAAAACAGGATGATTTATACCTTCTTTAGTATCGTTTCTTAACAAATAATCTGATAAATTTTTAGGCATATAGTGTTTTGGAACAGGAGAGTTTTTGTCAAATTTCACATTTCCATTATGCGCTATAAAGACATCTAAATCTCCATCTGAATCGTAATCTAAAAAAACTGCTTGCTGACTATAATTCGAATCATTTAAGTTGTACTCTGCAGCTTGCTCTTTAAAAGTAGGAATTCCGTTTTGATTTAATTTTTGATTTATAAATAATAAGTTTTCACAATTATTTTTACAATTTAAACCTGCTACACTTAAATAAATATCATCCCAACCATCTGCATTTATATCTACAATAGATATTCCTGTAACCCAAGAATCAGTAATAAAACCAGCTTCTTCAGAAACATCTTTAAATTTTAAATCTTTTTGATTTAAGTATACTTTTGATGATACTTGGTTTCCTGTAAAAACAAAATCAGAAAAACCATCGTTGTTAAAATCTCCAATCCCTACACCTCCACCATTATATACATATTGGAAATTAACTACGTTTATAGTATCATTTTCAGTAATTGTATTTTTAAAATTGATATTGCTTTTGGAAGAATCTACGTATGTAAAAACTGTCTTTTTGCTGTTATAGGAACATCCTAAAAAAAATAGTACAGTAAAATAAATGAGAATTTTATTACGCTCCAATATAAATATCTTTTTAGTAAATAAAAGTCAAGTTTTTTAAAACTTGACTTTTATCATTCAATTAACCAACTCAAATTTAATAAAGTTTTATTTCTTAAAAAGGAACTTCTTAATTATATCCTTGATTTTGTTTTAAATTTTCATTAGAACCTCTTTCTGATACTGGTATCCAAACTAATTCATGCTTATCTGATTGAAAAACTCCACCACTTAAAGATTTAGGGTGATATGTTTGAGAACCATTCGTAACATGTAAAGAAGTTGCTCCCATATAATCATCTGCTAAACCCCAACGAACTAAATCAAAGAAACGATGTCCTTCTCCTGCCAATTCCATTGCTCTTTCTTCTATAATTGCTTGCCTAACATCTGCTTGAGAAACTGCTGTTGTTATTGCTAAACCAGAACCAGGTCTTTGTCTAACCATATTAAGATTTGTAATTGCAGTAGCTGTTTGGTTGTCTTCATTTAAAGCTTCTGCTAACATTAATAAAACATCTGAATATCTAATTATTCTCCAATTATTACCAACATTTGTTCCTAAAAAATCTACTTCTCCTCTTGAACCTATATCCATTCCTGTATATTTTTTTGAAAATATTGGCTCTAAACTATTAGCATTAGCTACTTGAATATCATCTACAAAATCTGTCATATAATCAGCTCCTCCATAACCTGTTGCTCCAACATAATTATATGCTAAAGTCTCATTTCTTCTAAAAGTATCTCCATTATTTTCAAAAAGCTCCTTTAACCAAGGGTTTACAATATGGCTAAAATCTGGTGATTTACTTGGTGGAGCATAATCTATATGATAATTCCCCATCGTTCCTGTTTGCGGAACATCTGAACCCCAAACAAAATTAGATTGCCCTAAAAACTGTAATTCAAAAACAGATTCAGAATTGTTTTCATTATTAACGCCAAAATTATCACCAAATTGAGATGCAGGCAATAAACTATATCTACCTACTAAAGTACTTAAAGTTGTATGTGCTTTATTCCATTCTTTCATAAATAAATAGCTTTTACCTTTTAAGGCCGTTGCTGCTCCAGAAGTTGGTCTACCAGCATTATCTCCAGACCAAGTTGCAGGCAACATAGTTTCTGCCATTTCTAAATCTGCTATAATTTGAGCCCAAACATCTGCTTGTGCTGCCTGATCTACTAATAGATTATCAAAATCTGGTAAATCTGTAATTAAAGGTACATTACCATAAAGATTTAATAAATACCAATAATCGAAAGCTCTCAAAAAATATGCTTGCCCCAATAATGGATTTACATCACCGCTTTCAAATGTATCTGGTGTGTTAATAATTATGTTATTACACCTTGCAATAGATTTGTATAATTCTTGCCAAGGCTCTGTTGCCCATCTTCCATTTCCTGGTCCACCTTGAAAAGTAGACATTACTGTATTACCATCATTGGGTATCACGTTAAATTCATCTGAACGTAACATTGCCCCAGTATGCACAATTCTTCCCCAGAAAAAAGTACCTGTTATTGGGTGAAATGCTCCATTAACAGCTGCTTCGACTTGTTCTATAGTTGAGCCAAAGTTACCTGTAGAAATTGCGTTATTATTTTTCTGATTTAAAATATCTTCCGAACATCCTAATAGAGATATAATAATTACAATTATAGCTAAGCTTATAAATGATTTTGTTTTTATTATTTTTTTCATTTTATTATTTTTTATTTATTAGAAACTTGCCTTTACACCTAAAGTAAATGTGCGTGCATTTGGATATGCTCTTAAATCTAAACCTCTTGATAATAAAGGATTTACTGTATTTCTTACTCCAGGTACTCCTGAATTAATATTAGAACGCCCTCCATTGGCAGATGCTACATCTGGATCGTAACCGCTATAGTTTGTTAAAACAAAAACGTTTTGCACATTAAAAGAAATTCTTAATTCTTTAATCCATTCTAAATTAGATTTGTCTTTCGTATCGAAATTATAACCAACTTCTAAGTTTTTTAACCTAAAATAAGATCCATCTTCTACAAAGAAAGATGAAGGAGCTCTATTTCCATCAGGATCACCCACTAAAGCCACAGGTATATTGGTATCTGTATTTGTTGGTGTCCAAGCATTTAAAACTTCTGTTAATTTACCACCATCTTGCCACAAAATATTATAGTAACGACCTACATTATAGATTTCGTTTCCTTGCACTCCATTAAATGCAAGAGAAAAATCAAATTTCTTGTAATTTGCATTAAAATTAATACCGTATGTAAAATCTGGAGTTGGATCACCTATTTGAGTAATATCATTTTCATCTACTACTCCATTTCCATCTGTATCTACTCTTACAAAATTACCTGTTGCAGGATTTACTTTGTCCTCTACAACCCAACCATAAAAGGCGCCAACTGGTGCATTTGCTCTTGTTTCATTAACAACTCTTAAATCTTCATCTATACCAGGACCTTGTATTTTTGCTGGTATATCTTTTGCTTCATTTTTTAGATTAAATGATACGTTAGTAGCAACTGTATATGTAAAATCACCTTCAGATTTATTATAACTTACATCAAACTCAAAACCATTGTTTACTAAAGACCCTGCATTTCTAATAACTGCCTGACTTACACCTGCAGTAGAAGGAACGTTAATTGGTACTATAGCATCTTCTACATTTTTAGTATAATAATCTGCCGTAATTTTCACTTTGCTGTCAAATAAAGACATATCTAAACCAATATCAAATGTTTTTGTAGTTTCCCAAACTAAATTTTCATCTACTAAAACTGTTTGCGCTAAACCGTTAGATACGTTACCACCAAAACTAGTTGCAGAACTATTTCCATATACACCTTGTGTTGGATAAACAGCATCTGGGTAAGAACCTAACTCACCATAAGAAGCTCTTAATTTAAAAAAATTAATTGTCTCAGACTTCCAAAAGTCTTCACTACTTAAATTCCAGGCTCCTGAAAACGCTGGAAAATAACCTACTCTATTAGCTTCTGAAAATCTTGATGAAGCATCTCTTCTTAGTGTTGCAGAAAATAAATACTTACCATCATATGCATAATTTGCTCTACCAAAATAAGATAATAACACCGCTTTTGTGTTGTTTCCTAATGCTTGGGTTAAGTTATTTAATTTTTCTGGAACTCTAATTAAATTATCACCTGTATCCTCACCATACAAACCATTGCTTTCTTGTGATTCTGTAAATCTAGTATGTCCTAAAACTACATTTAATTTATGAATATCATTAAACGTTTTATTATAAGTAATAGTAGGCTCAAATAATAAGTTTATATCGTTTCTATTAAAGTTTGTTAAGTCATTTAACTCATTAACATTTCTTACAGGATCTATACTATTTCCACTTGCAACTGGGTTAGTCATTAGAAAAGTTGGTGTAAACTGGTAACTATTTCTTGTTCTATAATCTGCACCAAGGTTAACAGAAGCTGTAAAGTTATCGTTTATTTCGTAGTCCAATTTTAAACTAGTAAATAAGGTTCTTGTAGTCTCTAAATTATCTTCTAAAGAAGCAAGACCATATTGGTTTAAACCTCCAGGACCATGAATATCTGTTGTTGGACCAGCGAAACCACCATCGTTATTTGAGTTAGAGAATGCAATTGTTGGCGCAGTTACAGCATCGAAACCATACCAATTATTGTTTTGCAATTTACCTTCTGCTAAACCTAAGGAGTGTGTAATTTTTAATTTATTAAATTGGTGTTGACTATTAAATCTCGCATTTAATCTTCTAAAGCCAGAACCAATTAAAATACCATCTTGATTAAAATAATTTAAAGACGCAAAATAAGAAGAGTTTTCTCCACCTCCAGAAATACCTACACCATAATCTTCAATTAAACCAGACTTTAAAGATTTTTCTTGCCAATCTGTATTTACGTTATTATAATTTACCCTAGTTGCTGAACCTTCATTAACAAAACGTTGATTTAAATAATCTGTATATTGCTGACCATCTATAAAATCTAACTTTTTACTTGGTGTATCAAAACCTATTCTAGTTGAAAAATCTATCTGTAAATCTCTATTTTTCTTACCATGATTTGTTTTAATTAGTACTACTCCATTTGCTGCTCTAGAACCATAAATTGCTGCTGCTGCTGCATCTTTAAGAACTGAGATATCCTCTATATCGTTAGGATTTACATAATCCATATTTGTTACGAATAAGCCATCAATGATATATAAAGGGTTTGCATTACTTAAAGAATTTACACCACGTATAAACACATTTGGAGACCCTCCTGGTTGACCACCTGGAGCTTCAACCTGTATACCAGACAATCTACCTTGTAAAGCAGTTGTTGGGTTACTTGCAACTGTATTTACAATATCTTTACCTTTTATTGTAGATATTGCACTTGTTGCCTGTCTTTTGCTTGAAGTACCATAACCGACTATTACCACTTCATCTAAAGAAGCAGCATCTTCTAATAATACTACGGTTACCTTTTTTTGATTACTAACGGTTACTTCCAATGTCTTAAAACCTAAATAGCTAAACACCAAGACATCTCCTTTTGAAATGTTTTTAAAAGTAAAGTTTCCATCAAAATCAGAAGTTACACCTTTAGCTGTCCCTTTAATTGAAATGTTTACTCCAGAGAGTGGTTGCTCTCCATCTGTAACAACCCCTGAAACTGAAGTAGTCTGCGCATTGATTACTAAGCCAAGAAGAAAAATGGCTGTAAAAAATATTTTTTTGAATAATTTTTTTTTCATAAAATGAAAGTTAAAGTTGATTTTATTTTTATTGTTTAACATAAAGGCTACATATATCTTAATGTTTTTTTATGATAAAAAAACAAAAACTATGATACTCTATGCTACTTGCAAATATAAATATATAAATTTGTTATATCCAAATTTTTTTCAAAGAAAATTAAGATTATAACAAAAACAAGGTTAACAAAGTGTTATATCGATAAATTAAAGGGACTCTTTTCTTTTTATCTCAAAAGGAATAATCTTATGAACAGTTGCTCTATACTTCACAAAAGTAGCAGCTTCTTGAGCCATTTTTTTAAAATCTGCGGAAATAGTTGTAATACCATTTAAAATTATTTCTTTAAAAGGATTATCATTATGGGTCAAAATTCCAACATCTTTCCCAATCGTATATTCCAAATCCTTACAATCTTTAAGAACTTGCCATAAATTTGTATCACTAATAAAAAAATACAAGGTATTTAACTTCACATCACCGGGTTTATATGTTTTTTGAATAACCCCATTAATATTGAAGTCTTTTATAAACTTATTAAACCCTTTTTTAATACCTACAGGATAATCTGAATCATCTCTATAGAAAAGAACGACTTTATTATATTTAATTAAACCTGAATATAAGGCCTCTAATTTTTGGTAAGTTGAAAGTTCAAACTCTTGTGAAATATAAGAATAATCATTAGGTAAATCGATATATCTATCTACTATCAAGGTCTTTTCTGAAGGGAACTTTTTAATTAGACTTGGTGATTCTTTACTAGGAATAGGCGCAATTACATACATACCATACTTACCATAAATTGTGTCTAAAATATTTTTAAATACGTCTTTATTATTATGATGAAAAAAAATATCTATTTGATATTTTTTTCCTAAAGACTTTCTAAGTACGTTGTAAAAATCTTCATGAAAAGATTGAAAAGCAAATAGCAACAATGCTACCTTAAGTTTAGATTTTGTATTAGCACTAGCTATATAATAACCCTTAAAGTTTTTCGACTCAACAATACCTCTATTTTTTAGTTCTTCATAAGCTTTCACAATCGTTTTTCTAGCAAAGCCTATTTCACTAACCATTACATTAATAGAAGGCAATTTATCTCCTTTCTTAATTATTTTCTCGTTAATGGCATTGATAATACCGGTAACCAGTTGCTCATGTTTAGATCTAATACTCTCATCTTTTAATTCTGTAATTTTTTGAAAAAAAACATTCATTTTTAATTCTGTAATTTAAATATAGTAGCTAAAATATTTATTTATCTCTTCTCACAAATAAGGTATCTAACTTCATTTCTTTCTGCAACCAAGTTCTTAACTCTCGTTCTTTTGGTGAAATGATACTATCTGGCAGTTTTAAATTCCACCTTATTATTGCTACTGGTATAGTATCTATTTTTATAAAATCTTTAGAAGATAAAACACTTGCAAAACCAATTTCTTTAATATCTGCATATCTAATTTTTGCATCTTTAGCTATTCTGCTAAAAGCAATTATATTCTGGTTTTTATTCAATGCGTCTTGTTCTATTCTCGTATTTAATGAAGATATCGTTTCTTGTAAAGCTGTAATTTGCTTTTGCAAGCCAGCAATTATATTTTTACTTTCTTGCAACTCTTCTCTTTTCTCTTTGTAAGCAGTTGTTATTAACTCAAAACTCTTGGTATCACTCCCTTTAACTTTAATCTTAACCTCTCTTAAATAGTCATATCTTGGATCATTTAACAACCTACTTTCTAACATGTTTTTTTCAGCAGAACTTACTTCATTAAAAAAATTTAAATTTAAGATTTTGGTGTTTTTCTCATAAATTTCCTCTACGTCATCATCTATTAACTGATAATTATCTACTGTTTTTATCTCATTTTTAATAAAAGTATTTATCTGAGTAGAAATTTGGTTTTCTTTAAAGACATTTATAAAAGTGAATATGGCCGGTATCATAACTGCTAAACCAACAATAGTTGCTATTGTAGAATAACGTTTTCTTTTAGCAGCATTGGCATATTTGTGCATTGGAAAACGCAATAACTTCAATACTAAAAATGTTGCCAAAGCAATAAAAATAGTATTTATTGTAAACAAGTACATTGCTCCAAAAAAGTAAGGAAAATTTCCTTTAGCTAAACCATAACCAGCTGTACAGAGAGGAGGCATTAGTGCTGTAGCAATAGCTACTCCAAAAATTACAGAAGCAATTGTACCTCTTTTTGTTCTGGCAACCATTAAAGCTAAACCACCAAAAAATGCGATTAAAACATCACGAATGTCTGGACTTACACGTCCTAATAATTCTGAATTATCTTGACTTAACGGAAAGAAATAAAAGAATAAAAAAGAAGCAAATAAACTTAAGCCAATCATTGTACCTAAGTTTACTAATGATTTTTTGAACGTGTTAATATCATTTAAAGCAAAAGACATTCCTATACCTAAAATTGGCCCCATTAAAGGCGATATTAACATGGCTCCAATAACTACAGCGGTAGAGTCTGCATTTAACCCTATAGAAGCCACAAAAACAGCAAAAATAAGAATCCAAGCAGTTGCACCTTTAAAAGGAATATCTGCTTTTATAGCTTCTAAAGTAGCCTCATGGTCTGTATCATGTCTAAAGTCAAAAAGTTCAATTAAAAACTTCTTTATACTTTCAAATAAACCTTTTGCCTCATTTTTCACACTCTGTTTAGAATCTTCGTTTGTAGAATTTTCTTCCGGCGGATGTGGTTTTATATTCTTCTCTATATCTTCTTCCATATTCTATTGTTTAGAACGTTGGAAAGATACAAAAAAAGTTTACTGATAACGAATAAATAGAGTTTACTGTAGGTAGATTTTATCAATTTCTAATTTAAAATTTTGTTCTTTTTTATTTCCAATTAAAAAAGCAAGTTCTTCTATGTTTTCTGACGAAAAATTATCCATATTTAATTTTCTACCTCTAAATATACATATCAGACAATAATATTTCTATAGTTTGCCATTCTCCATTTGTTTCAAAAGTTGAAATAAACGAATAATAATTACCAGATTTGTCTTTTATTCTAAATTGGTATTTCTTTCCATCACCTTTAACTTTTAAACAAACCCTCATAAAGTTTTTAACGTTAATAGAAGGAAAACGATAACGTAACGAAGAGAATCCTCCATTATTTTCTAAAGAAATATTTCCAAAAAACTCTCCAAAACCATTTTCGTTCAATTTGAAGTTTCCATTCGATTTTCCTCCCATAACAACATCATCAACAATTCTCCAAGAAGAAGTATTTGAATTAGAATTAAAGTCGAAAATAATATTTTGAAAATTGCTCATAAAAAAGATCGTTATAAATAATAATTTAATTTTGTTCATAATAAAAAGTGAATTACTAAACAAAACTATTTATTTAAGAACTAATTTACTGTTGAAATAGTGTTAAAATAAAAAAAACTTCATACAATGTATGAAGTTTTTAGTGACCGGGCTGGGGCTCGAACCCAGGACCCTCTCCTTAAAAGGGAGATGCTCTACCAACTGAGCTACCAGGTCATTCTTTTCCGTTTTAGCGGGTGCAAATATAGAAGTTATTTTATAAAAAACAAACTTCTTTACTATTTTGTTTCATTTAAATAAACTTGCCTTACTTTTTTCAATAAATTAGAAGAATAAACAAATCCTACAACAGCTTCATTATCAGTAGAAAATATATCTTCACTAGATCCTTCCCATTCTTTTTTACCTTTATTTAAAAAAATAATTTTTTCTCCAATTTCTATTACAGAATTCATATCATGTGTATTAATTACTGTTGTGATTTTATATTCATCGGTAATTTCCTGAATTAAATTATCAATAACAATTGCTGTTTGAGGATCTAAACCAGAGTTTGGCTCATCACAAAACAAATATTTAGGATTCATAACAATTGCTCTTGCAATGGCAACTCTTTTTTGCATTCCACCAGATAATTCTGCAGGTAATTTTTTATTCGAATTTTCTAAATTAACACGATTTAAAACAACGTTTACGCGATCTAACATTTCTGCTCTCGATTTTCTGGTAAACATTTTTAAGGGGAACATTACATTTTCTTCTACTGTTTGAGAGTCAAACAAAGCACTTCCTTGAAAAACCATACCAATTTCTTGTCTCCACTGCATTTTTTGTTCTTGAGTAAATTCAGTGTTTAATCTTCCGTCAAAAGCAACCGTTCCTTTCTCTGGAATATGCAAACCAATTAAAGACTTTAAAAATACTGTTTTACCAGAACCACTTTGTCCAATAATTAAATTTGTTTTTCCAGGTAAAAAAGTTGTTGTAATGCCTTTTAAAACTTCTGTACCATTAAATCCTTTATGTAAATTCTTTACTTCTATCATGTATTAAGTTAATAGCATTTGAGTTAAAAAATAATTTGCAATAACTATTAAAATGGTTGTCCAAACTACAGCTTGTGTACTTGCTCTACCAACAGCAATCGATCCTCCTTTTACATAATAACCATGATAAGAAGGCACAGTTGCAATTAAAAAAGAGAAAATTACCGTTTTAATTAATGCATATACTATTAAAAAAGGTTTAAAGTCTGTTTGAATACCAGTAATATAATCAGAACCCGCAAACAGTCCAGAGAGTACACCGGCAATCCAACCTCCAAAAATACCAAGTGCCATTGCTAAAGTTATCAAAAAAGGGTAGAAAAAAAGTGCCGCAATAATTTTTGGCAATACTAAAAAATTAAGTGAATTAATTCCCATAACTTCTAAAGCATCTATTTGCTCTGTAACACGCATTGTTCCTATACTAGATGTTATGTAAGAGCCTACCTTACCTGCTAAAATAATACAACAAAAAGTAGGTGCAAACTCTAAAATTATAGATCTCTTAGCAGCAAAACCAATTAAAGAGTCTGGTATAAATGGGCTATCTAAATTTAAGGCAGTTTGCAATGCAATTACACCACCTATAAAAAAAGAAATAAACATAATAATACCCAAAGATTTAATACCTAAATCTTCAATTTCTTTCATTAATGCTTGGTAAAAAACACGACGTTTCTGCGGTTTTCTAAAAACACGCTTTAACATCATAAAATATTTACCCACATGTTCTAAATACGTCATTTAAACTAATTTTAGGCTAAAGTATTAAAATATGATTAATTGAATGTTAATTATACAACTTCAAAATAAAAAATAATTACTTTTGATGAAATTTATAATATTTTTCAACTAATGAAGAAAGCTATTTTCTACCTATTAACATCAATTATTTTAGTCTCTAGTTGTACTAAAAGTACTACAAAAACATCAGAAAAACCAAAGTTAGTTATTGGTATTGTAATAGATCAAATGAGATATGATTATTTAACGAGATATGCTGACAGGTATTCTGATGGCGGATTTAATAGAATTTTAAAAAATGGGTTCTCCCTTGAAAATGCCCATTTTAATTATATACCAACATATACTGCAGTAGGCCATACATCAATATTTACAGGTACAACACCCAATAACCATGGAATTATTTCTAACAATTGGTATGATAAAAAATTAAAAGAAACAATATATTGTGTAGATGATAACAATTATAATACAGTTGGAAATGATGGTTATGTTGGAAAAAAATCTCCACATAGGTTGTATACAACAACGATAACCGATCAATTACAATTAGCTCAAAATATGCAAGGAAAAACAATTGGTATTTCTATTAAAGATAGATCTGCAATTTTACCAGTTGGCCATACAGCTAACGCTGCATATTGGTACGATGGCGGCGATAAAAATCAATGGATAACAAGTTCTTTTTATATGGATGAATTACCGAATTGGGTAAAAGATTTCAATAAAAATAACAATGCAGATTCTTATTTAAATACTACTTGGGAAACTTTATATGACATTGAAACATATACGCAAAGTAGAACTGATAATAACATCTACGAAAATAATTTAAATGGAAAAGAAAAACCAGATTTCCCTAAAAATTTAAAAGAACTAAGAAGTAAAAATGGAAATTATAGTTTGATAAAAACAATTCCTGCGGGTAATACTTACACTGTAGACTTTGCAAAAGCAGTTATTAAAGGAGAAAAATTAGGTACTACTAAATTTACAGATTTTTTAAGTGTAAGTTTTTCTTCTACCGATTATGTTGGGCACAGATACGGTGTTGCTGCTGTAGAAACTGAAGATACATATTTAAGACTAGACAAAGATTTAGAAGATTTTTTTAATTTCTTAGATTCTGAAGTTGGAAAAGGAAATTATACATTATTTTTAACAGCAGATCATGCAGCTGTTCATGTTCCTTCTTATCTACAATCCTTAAAAATTCCTGCTCATTATATGAGTACAAAAGATTTTAGTGACTTCTTATTAGGTATTACTCAAAAATATTTTAATTCTAAAGAATTGATTGAAAATGTTTCTAATTATCAAATCTTTTTAGATAAAAATAAAATTGAATCTTTAGGTTTAAATAAAAATGATGTTGCGCAGAGAATTGCTGATGAAGTTGTAAATTTTGATAAAATATATAAAGCTGTAACCGCAAGAACACTGCAAACTACTCAGTTTTCTACCGGAATATTAAGCTCTTTACAAAATGGATATAATCAGAAATTTTCTGGAGATGTTTTAATGATTCCTTATCCAGCAACATTAATTAGCAGTAGAAAAGGTACAAGTCATGGTTCTGGTTATTCTTATGATACTCATGTGCCAATTATCTTTTATGGCAACGGAATAAATAAAGGAAGATCTACTAAAAAATATGACATTATAGATATTGCACCCACAATTTCTAATTTACTTAAAATCGAAGCTCCAAACGGAACTTCTGGAAAAATTATAGAAGAAGTTCTAAAAAAATAATTACCTCTTAAAGACTGAATTATTTTGGTGTTTTTTTATTGCTTTTTTAGAGAGAACAACTCCTATGATAAGTGATATAAAAGCACCAATTGAAATTCCTGGAATAAAGTTTATAAATAGAAAAAAATCATAAGCACCATGAAATAATGTTGCTAATAATAAACCTATTAAATTCAATTGAACTCTATTCTTAGAAAATTTAGCTTTTCCCATAAAATATCCCATCAAAATACCAAAAGTTGCGTGTGCAGGAACAGCCGTAAAAGCTCTTATTAAACCTGTACCAGCACCATATTGAAAAGTATAAATTACATTTTCTAAAGCAGCAAACCCCATAGAAACCATTACTGCATAAACAATACCATCAAAAGGTTCATTAAATTCTTTATGTTTCTGTGCGTAAAATCTAACGATTAAATATTTAGAAAACTCTTCTACCAAAGCAACTACTATAAAAGCTTTTAAAAACTGATGAAATATATCTTTAGAATTTAATACAGGAAATAATAAAGTAGCAGCATAACCAATAGCAAATGTTAGAATTACACTTATAGTTGCACCCAGTACAAATGATTTTGCTAAAATTGCTACTGGTTCTTTTTCATATTTATCTTTAAAATAAATATATAATATTATGATTGTTACGGGCGCAATGGCCAAGAGTAGTAAATTCATGTTTCCATAGCAATTTTAGACTTGAGCTTAATTTTGTGGCAAGAATACTTCTGCCATCATACAACGTGCACTACCACCACCGCATGTTTCTATCGTTTCTAAAGAACTAGAAATAATTTTGCAATGATTGTTTATTTTAGCTATTTGGCTTTGAGTTAAGGAATCGTGAGCAGTTTTGCTCATTACAAGAAATAGCTCATCGTTAGCACCTCTAACTTGTAACATGTTTCCCGCAAAATTATGCATCTGTGCTTCGGTAATTTCAATTACCTGTTTACCATCTTCCTTTAGATGTTTTAAAACATTTTTCTTTTCTGCCTTATTATCTATAGTTTCAAGACAGATTACAGCAAAAGTTTCTGCCACACACATCATAACATTTGTGTGATAAATAGCTGCTCTCTCTCCTTTTACAGTCTGATTAGCAACAAAAACTACAGGTGTATATTCAAAATCTTCACAAAACTCTATAAATAAATCTTCGTCTGCTCTAGCTGAAAGAGCACAATATGCTTTTCGATTTACTCTATCTAAAATTATACTTCCTGTACCTTCTAAAAATAAATCTTCTTCTTCTGCAGAAGTATAATCAACAATATTTTCGATTAAAAAACCATTTTTTTCTAGTTCATTTAAAATATCATCTCTTCTTTCTAAACGTCTGTTTTCTGCAAACATTGGATACAGCCCAACGGTTCCATCAGAATGAAAAGAAATCCAGTTATTAGGAAAAATTGAATCTGGAGTGTCAAATTTATCAGTATCAGAAACTACTACAACATTAACTCCAAAACTTTTTAATTTAAAAACATAGGCATCAAATTCTTGTTGAGCTTTTTTATTTATTTCAGCATTTTTTAAATCAATGTCTTCCTGAAAATAGTTGTTTACGGCGGTTTGTTCATTCATCCTAAAATTTATAGGACGAATCATTAATATGGTATTTGTAGTTTGTTGCATAAATTTTAAATAAAGTACAAATATAAACACATATTATTATAGAATACGTATTAAATTTAAAAACCGTTTTCTTTTTTTGAAAACGGTTTTTAATAAATTTATTGTAGTCTTTATTCTCTTATTAATGGCATTGTAGAACACCTTAGTAAGCCTTCTTGTTTTGCAATTTCTGAGTAAGCAACTTCTTCAACTATAAAACCTTTACTTCTAAGCCATGTATTTAAGCGAGTAAAGTTTTTTTCTGAAATAATAACATCTTCCGAAATCGAAAAAATATTACTATTCATGTTATACATTTCTTTCTTATCAATTTCGAATATATTTTCTTTTCCGAAGAAATCTACCAACCATTGATATTCTTTTTCAATTAGAAATCCGTTTTTATGAAGTATAGCTTTGTCTTTACCTATTGGTTGAAAGCAACAATCTAAATGCAACGCATTCTCTTTAGGATTTACATTATCTTTTCTTAATTCAAAAGATTTTACAGTTTTTTCTGGAAACAATTCTTGCAACGCAATTACAGCGTCTGTATTAGTTCTTGCAGTAATAAAATCTGGGTAATCTTCTCCTGAGTAAGTTCCCACAAAAATATAATCATTCCAAGGCATTACATCACCACCTTCTACATGACATTCTTCTGGTAATTTTATAATATCATTGGCATCAATTTGAGTTAATACATGATTAATCGCCTCAATTTCTTGGTCTCTATCTGGTAAAATATTTGCTTTTACCAATTTATCTTCTATCACAAATGCTATGTCTCTAGCAAAAATTTGATTGTAATTCTCAATTACTTTTGGTCTAAAAACTTTTACATGATATTTTTCTAAAATAGTTGCAACTGCATCTATTTCGGCAACCATATCTACTTCTTTTGGGTAAGTGCCCGCAAGAACATGTTGTTTACTTTTAGGGTCGTAACAATCTTCTACTTTAGGTGTAGGACCAACACTATTTGCTATTCCTAATACAACAGCTTTAAGTTTAGCTGTTTCATTTTTGATATTTAATTTTAACATATAAAAAATGTAAAAAAAAAGCCTCATATAATTATGAAGCTTTTTATTGTTAGTGTTTTTATTATCTATTTTCTATAGATGTAAAAGCTCTTAAGTTTTCACCAGTATAGATTTGACGTGGTCTACCTATTGGCTCTTTATTTAAGCGCATTTCTTTCCATTGTGCAATCCATCCTGGTAATCTACCTAATGCAAACATTACTGTAAACATTTCTACTGGTATACCCATTGCTCTGTATATAATACCTGAATAGAAATCTACGTTAGGATATAATTTTCTATCTACAAAGTAAGGATCGTTAAGTGCTTCTTGTTCTAATCCTCTAGCAATATCTAAAATAGGATCTTCTATACCTAAATCTTTTAAAACTTCATCAGCCGCTTTTTTAATAATTGTTGCTCGAGGATCAAAGTTTTTATAAACTCTGTGACCAAATCCCATTAAACGGAAAGGATCATTTTTATCCTTTGCTTTAGCCATATATTTCTTAGTATCTCCTCCATCTTCTTTAATAGCTTCTAACATTTCTAAAACAGCTTGATTAGCACCACCATGTAATGGTCCCCAAAGTGCAGAAATTCCTGCAGATAAAGAAGCAAATAAACCTGCATGTGAAGAACCAACTATTCTTACTGTAGACGTAGAACAATTTTGCTCGTGATCTGCATGTAAAATTAATAATTTATCGATAGCATCTTTAATTATAGGATTGATTACGTATTCTTCGTTTGGCTCTTCAAACATCATTTTCATAATGTTTTCTACATATCCTAAAGATTTAGAACCATAATTTAAAGGCAAACCTGTTTTCTTACGCATTGTCCAAGCAACTAATACCGGAAATTTTCCTAATATTTTTACAATTGCATTGTACATTTCTTCTTCTGAATTTACATTTACTGAAGAAGGGTTAAAAGCAGTTAAAGCACTTGTTAATGAAGATAATATTCCCATCGGATGCGCAGTCTTAGGAAAAGCATCTAAAATTTTCTTAACATCATCATCTACAACTGATTTTGATTTAATATCTGCATGAAATTTATCTAATTGCTCTTTTGTTGGTAATTCTCCAAAAATTAAAGCGTATGCAACTTCTAAAAAGTCTGCTTTTTCTGCTAAATCTTCAATAGAATAACCTCTATATCTTAAAATTCCTTTTTCACCATCTAAAAAAGTAATAGCACTTTCACAAGAACCTGTATTCTTATATCCAGGATCT
>JAHDHO010000154.1 GCA_020631275.1 Polaribacter sp.
TCTTTAAACTTACCAAACATGTTTCTTCCTTTTATTTGGTTGTATTCTTCTATCGAAAGCGAATCTTTAGAAACTATAAAAGCATTATTTAATACTTTTAAAGAGTCTAATTTTTCTGTTTCTACATTAGATAATAAATGAATGGTGTCTCCTGTTATTTGATTGCCATCAGACCATAAAACCGGATTTCTAAACATTTTTGTAACACCTGTTTTTTGATCTGTGTGGATAGAATCGCACTTACCTTGTAAATCTGATTTAAAAATTTTTACATTATGATAGGTTCTTACAATTCGTTTTTCTGGAGCACCTGTTATCAAAAGTGTATCACCATGAATAAACGTTGAATCTTTGTCTACAATAGATATTGCAACCGCTTTCTCTATGATAAAAAGCGAATCTTTTTCTTCAAAAATTTCTGCATAATTACCACGAGTAACAAAATTTTTAACTGTATCTATCACCTGAATATTGTTGGTAGCAGAAGCGAAACCTTGTTTTTTATCATAATACAAACTGTCACCTTCTACGGTTCTTTCTTTCAAAAATAGTTTTGCATTTTTTACAAAATAAGAAATATCTGTTTTGGTGTTGTAAAATCCTCTTTCGCAATAAATTTTATTTTCATTTTGAGTATTTGTTATTGTAGATGGGCCATACAAATAGGTTAAACCAGAGTTTGTGTAGTAATCTAAATGATTAGATTCTAGGTTATGTTCTGGGTTTACAACGGTAACTCTTGTAGTTGCAGTAAACTTTTTAGTTTCTAAGTAATAGTTTCCGTTTTTACTATTTAAAGTATTTGTTTGGTCTTTAATTGTAGCATAACTTCGATAATACAATTTTTGATTTAATCTATCAAACTGTAAAGTATCTGTAGTTAAGGTCATTTCTGGGTCTTTTAAAACTACATTTCCCCAAGACAATGCTTGTTTAGAATTTGCATCATAATCTAGGTAATCACTTGTTTGTGTTATAGTATCACCTTGTTTAATAGTTACATTTTCTAAAGCTTTAAAAAAGTTTTCTTTTTGATAAAATAACGCTTGTTTACATGTAAGAATTGCACCCTCATGAGTCATTTTTACATTACCAATTAAAACGGTTGCCCCAGGATATTTGCTTTCATCTACATATTGTTGTTCTGCAGAATAAATCATTTTTTTTGATTGTGAGAAACCTAAAAAACTAATTAAAAGAAAAGTAAATACTAATATTTTTTTCAAAAGTTACTGTTTTAGGCAAAAATACTGAAAAGATAGTAGTTGATTACTAAAGAAAAGTGAAAATAATTAAGGCTTTTGATGTGAAATAAAAATAAAAAAGCATCTTTTAAGTGAATAAAAGATGCTTTAATAATAAGTGTTTGTAAGATTACTATCTCATAATAGTTTGTTTTCTGTCTGGACCAACAGATACAATCTTAACAGGTACGCCAGTTTCTTTTTCTATAAAGGCAACATAATCCATTAAGTTTTTAGGTAGTTGATCTGCAGAAGTCATTTTTGTTAAATCTTCATCCCAACCTTTAAATTCAGAATAGTTTACAGAAACATTTTCTGGTTCGATGTTATATGGTAAATGAGAGATTTCTTCACCTTTATAGTTGTAAGAAGTACAAACCTTTAAAGTATCAAAACCAGAAAGAACATCTCCTTTCATCATCATTAATTGTGTAACACCATTAACATCAACAGCATATTTTAAAGCAACTAAATCTAACCATCCACATCTTCTTGGTCTACCAGTTGTAGCTCCGAATTCATGACCAACTCTAGCCATTTCTTCACCATCTTTATCAAAAAGTTCTGTAGGGAAAGGTCCTGAACCAACACGAGTAGTATAGGCTTTAAAAATTCCGAAAACTTCACCAATTCTATTTGGTGCAACACCTAAACCAGTACAAGCACCAGCTGCAGTTGTATTAGATGATGTTACAAAAGGATAGGTACCAAAATCAATATCTAATAAAGATCCTTGTGCACCTTCTGCTAAAATTGTCTTTTTATCTTTAATAGCTTGATTTAAAAATTCTTCGCTATCAATAAAAGCCAATGTTTTTAATTTATCGATTCCTTTAATAAATTCTGCTTCTAATTCTTTTAAATCATATTCTATTTGAACATCAAAGAATTCTAACATTTTAATATGCTTTTCAGTTAAAGCATCGTATTTTTCTTTCCAGTTGTCTAACTCTAAGTCACCAACACGCATTCCGTTTCTACCAGTCTTGTCCATATAAGTTGGACCAATTCCTTTTAAAGTAGAACCAATTTTAGCCTTGCCTTTAGAGGTTTCTGATGCAGCATCTAACAATCTATGTGTTGGTAAAATTAAGTGCGCTTTTCTAGAAATTAATAATTTAGAAGTATAATCGATATTATGTTTGTCTAAATTTTCTAATTCTTTTTTAAAAATTACGGGGTCTATTACAACACCATTACCAACTACATTTAATGCAGTTTTATGAAAAATTCCTGAAGGAATTGTGTGTAAAACGTGTTTGTGTCCATCAAAAATTAAAGTGTGTCCTGCGTTTGGGCCTCCTTGAAAACGAGCTATAATATCATAGTTTGTTGTTAAAACATCTACGATTTTTCCTTTTCCTTCATCTCCCCATTGCAGTCCTAGTAATAAATCTACAGCCATTAGTTGTGTAATTTGTTGTTTGTGTTGTGTATTGTTAATTATGATTTTTTCTTTTTTGTGCCGTAAAAGTAAAGTGAGTGGTTTTGAATATCAATATCAAAAATTTCTTCTATAGTTTTTTTGATAATTTGTATTCTTGGGTCACAGAACTCTTTTACATCTCCTGTATCTGTAAAAATTACATGATCGTGATTTTTGTCGAAATAACTTTTTTCATAACGGGCCATAGATTGCCCATCGAATTGGTGTTTTCTTACCAAACCGCAACTTAACAGAATTTCTATAGTATTGTAAAGTGTAGCTCTACTAACTCTATAATTCTTGTTTTTCATCTTGATATAGAGAGATTCTATATCAAAATGTTCGTCAGCGTCATATATTTCTTGAAGAATTGCGTAGCGTTCAGGTGTTTTTCTGTGCTTGTTTTCTTCTAAATATGCTGTAAATACTTTTTTTACTACTTCTTGATTTTCAAGAGAATTACTCATTATCTTAAAATTTTACGAAAAAGCAAAAATACAGTTATTTCTGAATAAATAACTTCTTTTTTGAAGAGTATATTTATAAACTATTAACACGGTCTACTTTTTTAACACCTTCTACTTTCTGAATGCTACTAATTAGTTTGTTTAATTGCCCGCTATTCTTAACGCTTAAACTAATTTTACCATCAAAAATCCCTTCGTTACCGGCTATATTTATACTGTTAATAAAAACACCCATATTACTAGAAATAATTTTTGTTAAATCATTTATAATACCTCTGTTATCTACACCGCTAATATGTAAAATAACCTTAAAGTCTTGTTTTGTAGAATCTATCCACTTAGCAAGCATAATTCTGTAAGCATAATTAGATTGTAAAGAAATTGCATTAGGACAATTTTTTTTATGCACTTTTATACCTTCGTTAATTGTTAGAAAGCCAAAAACATTATCACCAGGAATTGGGTTACAACATTTAGATAGTTTATAATCTAATTTTTCTTCTTCTTTACCAAATACTAAAGCATCGTATTTACTTGTAACTTCTTCAGAATCTACAATTTCTTTATTGCTAGATGGTGATCTTCTTAATTTTGTTTTGAAAAAGTTTAAAATAGTACTATTTCTTTGAGCTACATATGCCTTTAAACTTGTATTGTCGATTGCACCATTACCAACTCTAAAAAACAAATCGAAGCTTGTTCTAATCTTAAAAAAGTTTACAAGTTCGTTAATTGTTTTTTCGTTAAAAGGTATTTTTAAATGTCTTAATTTTCTTGTTAAGATAGCTTTACCTTCTTCAGCAATTTTCTTTTCTTCTTCTTTTAGAGCTGCTCTAATTTTTGTTTTTGCTCTCGCAGTAATTACAAAATCTAACCATCTTGCGTTTGGTTTATTATTAGAAGAAGTAATTACTTCAATTTGATCGCCACTTTTTAATTTATGACTTAAAGGAACCAATTTTCCATTTACTTTTGCCCCTCTACATTTTAAACCAACATCTGTATGTATGGTAAACGCAAAGTCTAAAGCAGAAGCATCTTTTGGTAAGGATTTTAATTCTCCTTTAGGTGTAAAAACATAAATTTCTTTTGCGTATAAATTCAATTTAAACTCTTCAACAAAATCTACCGCATTTAAACTTTGGTTTTCTAAAGATTCTTTTAATCGATTTAGCCAAGTTTCTAAACCACTTTCATTAGAGTTGCCTTGTTTGTATTTAAAGTGTGCAGCATAACCTTTTTCTGCAATTTCATTCATTCTACTCGAACGAATTTGCACTTCTACCCATTGTGCATCTGGCCCCACAACAGTTATGTGAAGAGCCTCATAACCTGTAGATTTTGGCTGAGAAATCCAATCTCTTAATCTGGTTGGATTTGGTTTAAAATAGTCGGTAACAATTGTATAAATTTTCCAAGCGTCGAACTTGTCATCATCAGAAGTGGGTTTATAAATAATACGAATTGCATATTTATCGTAAACTTCTTCGAAAGTAACATTTTGCTTTCTCATTTTTCTACGGATAGAATAAATGGACTTAAACCTACCTTTTATTTCATAAGTAAAATTCTCTTTGTCTAAACCTTTTTTTAACGTTTCGGCAAAAGTTTCTAAGTATTTTTGTTGTTCTTCTTTACTCTCTTTAATTTTGGTAACAATATCTGTGTAAACTTCTGGTTCTGTATATTTTAATCCTAAATCTTCTAGTTCTGTTTTAATATTGTACAAGCCTAATCTATGTGCTAATGGCGCATAAATATATAAAGTTTCTGAAGCTATTTTAACCTGTTTGTGCGCTGGCATTGCATCCATAGTTTGCATATTGTGCAATCTATCTGCAATTTTTATTAAAATAACTCGAACATCATCGTTTAAAGTTAAGAGCATTTTTCTAAAATTTTCTGCTTGTATAGAAGCATCTTGTTCTTTATTTAAGCGAGAAATTTTAGTTAAACCGTTTACAATTCTGGCAATTGTTTCTCCAAACAATTGCTCCATATCATCTAGGGTATACTCTGTATCTTCTACAACATCGTGCAACAAAGCTGCAGCAATAGAAGTTGCGCCCAAACCAATTTCCATAGCAACAATTTTTGCTACGGCAATTGGATGAAATATATAAGGTTCTCCGGTTTTTCTACGTTGTTCAGAATGTGCATCTACTGCTATTTCAAATGCTTTTCTTATTAACTTTTTATCATCTTCAGATAAAATCTCGTAGGTACCTTTTAATAAATCCTTGTATCTATTTGCAATTTCCTTATTTTCTTCTTCTATGGTTGCTGTATACTGCATAAATTACTTTGTAGATATTGTGTTAATCTAAAGTGAATTTAAGAATAAGAATTTTAACAAACAAGCATTTCGTTTTCTAAATTATCTGCATTTTAATTTATTACTTTTGAAGAATGAAAATCTTACTTTACGTTACCTTATTAACATTGTGTAGTCTTAATTTTTATGCTCAAGAAAATAATAAGAAGCATTTAATTTTCGAAATCCAAAAAAGAAAAATAAATATAGATTTAGATACGGCTATTTTTGAAAGTTTTGCAACAAATATGTACGGTTCTAAAAATAAAGATGCCATAGTTATAGCGTTGTATTTACCGAACTCTTATGAAGATCAAAAACTAAAAATAGCAAGTGTACAAAACGATAAGATTTGGGCAGAAAAAAAGGCATATGGCAAAACTATATATACAACCAATTACGAACTTATTAAATCTGATAAGCGGTTTGTAAAGTCAGAATATATTATAAGTATGCAAGATAATTTATGCATTTCATTAACTACAATGCTGCCTGTAAATGCACCAAAAAAAGACAAACAAATGATTGTTGATATTGTAAAATCTGTATTAAAGAGAAACTAACTTTTATTCTTTAAATTTAAAACTCTTTGTAAAAGAGTAGGGTGAGAGTAATGCATAAAAACGTAAGCAGGATGCGGCGTTAAATTACTTAAGCTATTTTTAGATAGTTTTTTTAAAGAACTTATTAATGGTTTTGCTGCAAAGGTGTTTTTAGCGAAATCATCTGCTTGATATTCAAATTTTCTTGAAACAAAATTCATTATTAAATTAGTTATTTCTGATATTGGTGAGTATAAAATTCCGAAAGCAATTAGACCAATATGAAAACTTGGCTCTGTAACTCTTAAGGCCTTAGAAAATATAGGATAATTAATAAATAACGATAATAAATAAAGTGTAAAACCAGTTATTAAAATTGAGGTAACAAGATTAAAAATGATATGTTTTTTCTT
>JAHDHO010000155.1 GCA_020631275.1 Polaribacter sp.
TTTAGAATTAAAGGTTCTAAACCAGACAATTTCATATATTTTGTTTGTTTTATCTTCATTAGATTACCTTTATTAAACTTTACGTGGCTTATATTTTGAGGCTAAATTTGATATAACTCTTATATGTTCTGGTGATGTACCACAACAACCACCAATAATGTTAATCAAGTCTTTTTTTAGGTATTCTTCTATTTGTTCTCCCATTTCTTCAGGAGTTTCGTCGTACTCTCCAAAAGCATTTGGCAAACCAGCATTTGGGTGCGCAGATATGGCAAAATCTGTTTTGTTTGCTATTGCCTCTAAATGTGGTTGCAATAAATTGGCTCCTAAAGCGCAATTAAACCCTACAGATAATAATGGTATGTGAGAAACAGAAATTAAAAATGCTTCTGCCGTTTGCCCTGATAAAGTTCTACCAGAAGCATCGGTTATTGTTCCACTTAACATAATTGGAACTTCTATATTTCGAGCAGCTTTTACTTCTTCTATAGCAAATAAAGCTGCTTTTGCATTTAAAGTATCAAAAACGGTTTCTACCAATAAAATATCTGCACCGCCATCTAATAAAGCTTCTACTTGCTGTTTATAGGCAATTCTTAACTCATCAAAAGTTACTGCTCTAAAACCAGGATCATTAACATCTGGAGACATACTTGCAGTTCTATTTGTAGGCCCTATAGACCCCGCAACAAAACGAGGTTTATGTGGTTCTTTTGCTGTAAATTGATTTGCAACTTCTTTGGCAATTTTTGCAGATTGATAATTTAGCTCGTACACTAAATCTTCCATTTGATAATCTGCCATTGCTATTGTAGTACCAGAAAAAGTATTGGTTTCTATAATATCTGCACCCGCTTCAAAATATTTAGCGTGTATGGTTTTGATAGCTTCTGGTTGTGTAATAGATAATAAATCGTTGTTACCTTGAAGTGGAGAAGGATATTCTTTAAAACGTTCTCCTCTAAAATCTTCTTCTGTAAATTTATAAGCTTGTAGCATTGTGCCCATCGCACCATCTAAAACTAAAATTCGTTCTTGTAAAGCTTTGTATATCTCTGACATTTTTTGATATTTTTATCAATATATGTCATCAGGAAAGGTAAAATTCTTTGCTGTTATCTGTCAAGTTTAAAAAAACTTGTAGAATGTAGCACCTTTCTCATAAAATGAGAGGTTGCCAAGGCTTCATCGGGTCTAATCCCTCTACCTTTCGTGATAACGTAATTAATAAGTTTATGAACTGTACTGCAAATAAACGCATTATTTATTTATTTGCAGAATTATTATATTAAAAATTTAAATAACTTTTACCCTTATTATTCTTACAAATAACAAAAGTTACTTAAGTAATTGTTACTCTTTTTCGAATAAAGTTGAAGATAAATATCGATCACCTCTATCACAAACAATTGCAACTACTACTCCTTTTTCTAATCTTTCTGCTACTTTAATTGCTGTTGCAACAGAACCACCACTACTCATACCTGCAAAAATCCCTTCTTCAGCAGCCAATCTTTGTGTCATTTTTTTAGCTTCCTCTTCGCCAACCTCTATTACCTCATCTACTTTAGATCTTGTAAAAATTGCTGGTAAATATTCTTGGGGCCATTTTCTTATGCCAGGTATTTTAGCACCATCTAAAGGTTGAGCACCAACTATTTTAATATCTTTATTTTGCTCTTTTAAGAAATCTGATACTCCCATTATAGTACCTGTTGTACCCATTGCAGATACAAAATGCGTTACTTCACCTTCTGTATCTCTCCAAATTTCTGGTCCGGTTGTTTTATAATGTGCTTTAGAATTGTCTGTATTATCAAACTGATTCAATCTAAAATATCCTTTTTTATATTTAAGTTTTAAAGCATAATCTCTAGATCCTTCTATGCCTAAATCTGCAGGAGTTAAAATAACTTTGGCACCATAAGCACGCATAGTTTTTACTCTTTCTATTGTTGAATTTTCTGGCAAAACCAACACCATATTAACACCTAAAACCTTAGCCATAAGCGCCAATGCTATTCCGGTATTACCACTTGTTGCTTCTACTAAAGTATCACCTTTCTTAATATTCTTTCTTCGTAAGGCTTCAGAAATCATATTGTAAGCTGCTCTATCTTTTACACTACCGCCAGGGTTATTACCTTCTAATTTTAAAAGTAGCTTTACGCCATCTTTTTTAAAGATATTTTGCGCTTCTACTAATGGTGTATTGCCTACAAAATCTATGATACTCTTTGTTTTCATTTAATTAATTTCTTTGAAAAATTTTATTTTCTGATTGTACGGTTACCACAGAATTTTCTAAAACGGTTTCTGTAATACAAACATTTGCTCCAATTACAGAATTTTCTCCTATAATCACATCACCACCCAAAATTGTAGCGTTTGCATAAATAACAACATTACTTTCTATGGTTGGATGCCTTTTTGTAGACGCCATACTTTTTTTAACTTGAATTCCTCCTAAAGTTACGCCTTGAAATATTTTAACATTGTTTTTTATTACAGTTGTTTCTCCTATAACTATTCCGGTCGCGTGATCAATAAAAAAAGAATCACCAATTTGTGCTCCTGGATGAATATCTGTACCTGTTATACTATGGGCAAATTCACTCATCATTCTTGGTAACACAGGTATTTTTTGTTGTAATAATTGGTTACTTAATCTATACACTGCAATTGCATAAAACCCCGGATACGCTAAATATATTTCTCTTAAACTTTTAGCTGCAGGATCGCTATTTAAAGCTGCTAATGCATCTAAATCTAATTTTCTTCTAATTTCTTTGAAAGACTTCTCAAAATCCACCCAAAAACAAACTTCATTTTCTATAGATAATCTATCTAAAATTTTTAAGAATTTATTCTTTGTAGCCTCTCCATAAGTACTATTATAATTTGAATCAAATATGCAATTAATTAATTCTTTTGTAAAAACTTCTACAGCGTCTCTTAAACACATGCTGTAGTTTTGCTGTTTTATATTTATAGAAACTTCATTCATAAATACAATTTTAAGATTCTGGTGCTAATTCTACTTCTAAGCCATCTATTTCTGGCGTAATTTGAATTTGACAACCCAATCTACTATTATCTTCTACATTAAAAGCTTCTGCCAACATTGCATCTTCATCATCTGTCATCTCTGGCAAATCATGTTCAGATTTCACATAACATTGGCAAGATGCACACATTGCCATACCGCCACAAATACCAATTGTACCTTCTTCTGCTAACTCATAGGAACGAACAACCTCCATTAAATTCATTGCCATATCTGTAGGTGCAACAACATCATGTGTTACGCCATTTCTATCTGTAATTTTTATGTTGATGTCTTGCATCTGCTTCACTTTTAATAATATTGTCTGCAAAGTTACGGAAACCTAACAGATAACCGACTATTCTATTGCTTTTACAACTGCTTTTGGGGCCTCTTTCCTTGTTCCATCAAAACCATCTACACCACCAACAGTTGTATATTTCATTACATATTTTTTATCTGGAAAAATTCTTTTATAGGCACTTTGACACATTAAAGTTGCTTCGTGAAAACCACATAAAATTAATTTTAATTTCCCTGGATAAGTATTCACATCTCCAATTGCATAAATACCCGGAATATTTGTTTGATAGTCTAAAGCGTTATTTACTTTGATTGCATTTTTCTCTATTTCTAATCCCCAGTTGCCAATTGGCCCTAATTTTGGCGACAAACCAAATAGAGGTATAAAGTGATCTGTATCAATTATAAAGGCATCTTCTCCTTTCTTTTCTACAGCAACACCTGTTACTTTATCTTTACCTAAAATACCTTTTACCTCTGCCGGAGTAATTAACCTTATTTTACCTAAATTTTTTAATTCTTGTACTTTTTCTACAGAATCTAAAGCTCCCCTAAATTCGTTTCTTCTATGAATTAAAGTTACTTCTGATGCCACGTCTGATAAGAAAATTGCCCAATCTAACGCAGAGTCTCCTCCTCCAGAAATTACAACTTTTTTGTTTCTGTATAATTCTGGTTCTTTTATAATATATTCAACACCTTTATCTTCAAAACTTTCTAAATTATCAATTTTTGGTTTTCTAGGTTCAAAAGACCCTAAACCACCTGCAATTGCAACAATTTTAGCGTGATGTTTTGTTCCTTTGTTAGTAGTAACAATAAAAGTACCATCTTCTTGTTTGTCTATTGTTTCTGCTCTTTCTCCTAAAGTAAAACCTGGCTCAAACTGTTTTGTTTGTTCTAGTAGTTTAGTTGTTAAATCTCCTGCTAAAATTTCTGGATAAGCGGGAATATCATAAATTGGTTTTTTAGGATAAATCTCTGAACATTGACCACCTGGTTGTGGCAAAGCATCAATTAAATGACATTTTAGTTTTAATAATCCTGCTTCAAAAACTGTAAATAAACCTGTTGGTCCTGCACCAATAATTAATATATCTGTTGTAATCATAATTGTTTGCTTTTGACTTTTCGCTTTTCGCCTTTTGCTTATTACAAAAGCTAAAGGTTAATAGCTATTTTATTTTTCTACTAAACTTTTTGTGAATTCGTTTAGCTTTTCTACTTTTTCTTCAAAGTCTCCTTTGATAGTTTTTCTGTACTCGTTTAAATTTTTCACTAAATCATCTATGTTTTCTGGAATAACTTCTTCAAAAAACTGACGTAATCTTTTAGCTGTTGTAGGTGATTTTCCATTGGTGGAAATTGCTACTTTTACATTCCCTTTTGTTACAATGCCGCCCATATAAAAATCGCAAAACGGTGGATTGTCTGCTACATTTACCAAAATACTTCGCTTTCTGCAATGTTTGTAAACTGTTTCATTAACTTTCGGAATATCTGTAGTAGCAATAACTATATGTTTCTTTTTTAAATATCGTTTACTATATTTTTTCTTAATTAATTTTACATTTCCGGTTTTTGCTAAAGAAATTGTACCTGGCCTAAACATGGGCGAAACCATGGTAACATTTGCATCTGGACTAGATTTTAACAAAAATGTAAGCTTCTCTTCTGCCACAAAACCTCCTCCAATAATTAAAACTTGAAGGTTTTTTGTTTTTAAAAAAATGGGATATAAATTATTTCTTTCCATCAGTACAAATTATAACAATAAAGCTTTAGAATACTCTTGTTTAACTTTGGCTAAAATTGTTCTATGTTTTACTACTTCACCTAAAATAATAATTGCAGGATTACTCAATTCGTTTTTCTCTACAATCTCTACAATTGTATCCACAGTTCCGATTCCAACTTTTTCATTAGTTCTTGTACCGTTTTGAATGATTGCAACTGGTAAATTATTCTTATTTTCTTGTTGAAACAATTTTATTATTTCTGGTAATTTACCCATTCCCATTAACACAACTACCGTGGCATTTGATTTTGCTGCTAATGCAACATCATTAGATAATTTATGCTCTTTTGTAGTACCTGTAATAACCCAAAAGCTTTCTGCACTGCCACGTTTTGTTAAAGGAATATTTTGATATGCTGGCACTGCTAAAGAAGATGAAATACCAGGAACCATAGCGGTTTCAATTCCGAAACTAGCAGCATATTCCATTTCTTCTGCTCCACGTCCAAAAATAAAGGGATCGCCACCTTTTAAACGAACCACGTGACCATGAGATTTTGCTCTCGTTACAATTAAATCGTTAATTTGTTCTTGTTGATATCTATAACAACCTCTTCGTTTACCTACAAAAATTTGCTCTGCATTTGGGTTGATATAATCTAATAACTCTTCATTTACCAATGCATCATACAAGACTACATCTGCAGATTTTAGGGCCTTAATAGCTTTTAACGTGATTAAATCTACATCTCCAGGACCTGCCCCTACAACTGTTAATTTCGGTATTTTTTGATTTATCATTTTAGCGTACACTTTCAGCTAAATTATTAGATAAAACTCTAAATTCTTTAACTTTTCTCAATAAAATTTCAGAATCATTGATATATTTAAAACAAAACTCTTTAGATGGTGAATTTTTATTAATTTGATAAATTAACTCACTAAAAGATGTATTTAACTCAATTTTACCAGACCCCACAAATAACTCATCAAACTGCTTTATAATTCCTGCGTGAGTATTTGTCTTTTTACTTTCTGCCAATAACATTGCCTTAGCAGTATTTACTAAAGATTGATATGCATAATAAATAGCTCCAGAATAAATCTCGTTATTATAAGATTCTCTGGCATTTTCAATTTTTTCTTCACTTTCTAAAAATAAAGTAGCTATTAAATCGATAACAACACCTGCACATTCACCTATACCAATTGCTTTTACATATTTATCTTCTTCACCCCAATCAATAAAATCTTCTTGGGTTAAATTGGTAACATCTTGTA
>JAHDHO010000156.1 GCA_020631275.1 Polaribacter sp.
AAAGAAAATAAACTTAAATTGTTGTTGGTTAAAGGAAATGCCGAATCTGTATATTATAATAGAAACGAAGAAACAGGTATTATCGAAACAATTACCAAAGAAATATCTAGTAATATTGAGTTTACTTTAGAAAACGGACAAATAGCAACTATTAAATACTTAAAAAAATCCGAAGGAAAAACATATCCTCCTTCTCTATTTCCATCAGAAGATAAAAAACTACAAGGTTTTATTTGGCGAGAAAGTGAACAGCCAAAAACTAAGGAAGATATTTTTAAAGATGATAACAATCAAAAAAATCCTTTAAAAAGTGATAAAGATTTTATCAAACCTTTAATCATGAACGACCCCGAAGATAATACTAAAGAAAGTACTTCTAAAAATAAATAAATGAAAGAAGATTTCTTTAAATATCAAGCACAAACTTCTCCTCATCCATTTGCTTTAGAAATATCTCATGCAAAAGGAAGTTTTATTTTTGATATAAATCAAAAAAGATATTTAGATTTTGTTGCTGGTGTTTCTGCTAATAGTTTAGGTCATAATCATCCTAAAGTTACAAATGCTATTAAAAAACAGTTAGATGCTTACTCGCACGTAATGGTTTATGGTGAGTTTGTACAGAAACCACAAGTAGAATTATGTAAAATTTTAGTTAAAAATTCTCCTGATGGATTAAACTCAGTTTATCTTACTAATTCTGGGACAGAAGCTACCGAAGGTGCTTTAAAATTAGCAAAGAGAGTTACAAATAGATCTGAAATTATAGCCGCAAAGAAATCTTATCATGGCAACACTATGGGCGCAATGAGTGTTTCGGGTGTTGAAGAACAAATTCAGGCTTTTAGACCTTTAATTCCTGGTTCTAAATTTATTGAGTTTAATAATGAGATAGATTTAGAAAAAATTACAACCAAAACAGCAGCGGTAATTTTAGAAACAATACAAGGTGGTGCTGGTTTTATTACACCAACCAACAATTATTTAGCTAAAGTAAAATCGAGATGTAAGAAAGTTGGTGCTCTTTTAATTTTAGATGAGATACAAACAGGAATTGGTAGAACAGGTACTTTTTGGGGTTTCGAAAACTATAATGTAATTCCAGATATTATTATTACGGGTAAAGGTTTGGGTGGCGGAATGCCAATTGGTGCTTTTATTGCTGATTTTAAACATATGGAGCTTTTAAAAGAAAATCCTAAACTTGGTCATATTTCTACTTTTGCTGGAAACCCCGTTATAGCAGCAGCAGGTTATGCAACGGTTACAGAAATCCTAACTAAAAACTTACTAAAAGAAAGTTTACTTAAAGAAGATTTAATTAGAAAACACTTAAAACATCCAGCCATAAAAGAAATTAGAGGAAAAGGTTTAATGCTGGCAGTAATTTTAGAAAATCCAGAACTTACGGCTAATGTAGTTTTTGATTGTTTAAATAAAGGACTTATTCTCTTCTTTTTACTTTTTGAAAATTGCGCACTTCGTGTTACTCCTCCTTTAAATATATCTGATGAAGAAATTATTTTAGGTTGCAATATTATTTTAGATAGTTTAAATACGAATTGTAAATAACTTATTTTTAAAAAGTTACTTCTAAAACTGCAAGTATTTCAAGTTCAAATTTGTTAAAAAACAATCTTAATTTTCTTAAATTCAGTTAAATAGCGTTAATTAAATCTTAAACTGATAGTTTGTGTGAAACCTTTTTTGATTAGTGTAGTCTTTACAGTATAACATTAATCTCAAACACACTTATTATGAAAAATTTTAAAACAATTATCGCAGTATTTGCAATCAGTTTATCAACAGTATTTACTGCGACAGCTACAGATCCTGTATTAAAAAAGAATAAAGAAAATTCTAGTTTAAGAACAGAAATGTCTTCTTATTTAGGCAATGATATTCCTGTAATATTAAAACAAACTACAGCTGCAGAAGTTTCTTTTTTAATTAATAATAAAAATGAAATAGTTGTTCTTTCTGTAGACTCTAAAGTATCAGAATTAAATACCTACTTAAAAAGTAAATTCAATTATAAAAAAATTAATCTAAAGGGAATTAAAAAAGGAGAAATATACCTTATGCCTTTAAAATTCGAAATAAAATAACACAACTTGGTTGGTTAGTTGGTGCTCATTTAAAAATTTATTTTTATTTGAGCATTTTTTTTGTTTAAAACTGAAAGAGCAATTCAAAAAATTGAATTGCTCTTAATAATCAACCATTAACAAAATTAAATAGTAGATATATTTTATCAGTTATCTAGTTACTGTTCCAGATAAATTTATAACAGGACCTGCTCCCATTGTTAAGACTGTATGATTTTTTGCATCTGATGGCACTAAATGTGCAAGTGGTTTTAATGTAAATGGAGCAGGACTATTATCTGGACTTGGCTCTACCGAAATTACAACTGTAGCACCTTTTAAATCTGTAGGAAAATCTATACCAGCTGCAGCGCCCATAACGTAATCTTCTCCTGGATATGCAGGGCCATTATTTAAAGTTCCTTTAAACGAAGATGTTGCAGCATTATCATCTGCTCCTGAACCTGTTAAAAATGTTCCGGTACTAATAGGTGTACCATTTATTACTACCCAACCTTCATATTTCCATCCATCAGTTAAAGCAGGTAAACCTAAACCAGCAGTAACTGTTGGCGCATCAGAATTATCTAAAAACCAAACTCCGCTTGCTTCATTAGTATCATCATTATCTGTTGGAGTCGCTAAAATGTATTTTCCGTAAGATTCTGCTAAAGTTTTTAAATCTCCAGAAGCATCAACTACAATATTATCTGAATTTACACTAGCTGAATTTCCTGAAAAATCACCAGCTAAAATTTTAGTTGCAGCAGGTGCTGGGTCAGAATCTACTGCTGGTTCAATAGATAGCACAAACTTAGTAGCATCTTGTAAGTCTGCAAGGTCTACAGTATAAGTTTGCGGAAAATCAACACTAGTAAATGTACCTGTACTTACCGGAGATCCGTTTACAATCAACCAACCTTCATATACAAAATCTGCACCTAGTTCTTCTAATCCTGATAAATTTACGGTTAAATTGCCTGTAGTTGGTTCGTTTTCATTGTCGCTACATGCAACAAATAATGTTGTTAAAGCAAAAATAATTGCTAAGTTTAAAACTTTTTTCATCTTATTAAATGTTTATTGTTAATGTTGATGACAAAGTTAAAAGCTAAATAAATCTTTAAATGTTAGCTAGCGAACACTTACGCCGTTTTTTGTAAAATTCTAAGTTCTTTTCTATTAAAATTTATAATATTTTCATCTTTAAGTTCGTTCATTAAGACATTTAAATTAGATCTAGATGTACCAATTAAAGAGGCAATATCTTTTTGAGTATAAGGATGAACTATAATTTTATCTCCTGTAGCTTCGCAGTCGTAACCATACTCTTCACATAATTCTTTTGTAAATTCTAAAAAGCGAGTTCTAGTATCTTTAAATAAAATCAATTGTAATCTTCTCTCTAACTTTTTAAACCTAAGCCCTAAAAATTTATAAATTTTTAAACTAAATGTTTTATTATCACGCATTAAATCATGCATTGTTTCTACACTTATCGGGCAAATAGATGTTTTCATATCTATAGATTGCGCAAATTCATTTCTTTTTTCTTCACCCAAAATAGCCTTTTCACCAAACAATTCTCCTTTAGTTAAAATGGCATTGACAATTTCTTCTCCAGCTTCTGTGTAATAACCTATTTTAACTTTTCCTTTTTCAATAAGAAAAACTTTATTTGCAGCGTCTTCTGTGAAATAGATGTAATCACTTTTTTGATAAGTATCAAAACTGTGGCATTTTTTGTAATCTTTAAATTTATGAGGGCATAAAAGATTAAACAAATTAACATGATCAAAAAACCAAATATTTTTCATAAGGTAGTATTTTAGACAATTATTATAAAAGTCTTAAAACAACATGTATACTTACAAAAAATCTAAATTAATCGATAATTTTTAATAATAAGTTAGGGTTTGGGCAATTCTGTTTATAAAAACCTAAATCTTTAAATGAAGAAACCCCGGGATAATCACCTCTATAATCTTGTAAATCTTTTATAATTTGAAAATGTAAATGTGGTGCATAATCTCCATTAACCGAAGCATCGCCTAATTCTGCAATTACTTCTCCTTTATTGAATATATCACCAACATTTAAATTTTGAATTGAATTTTTAGATAAATGTCCATATAAAGTATAAAAATTATAATCTGCAATTTTATGTTCTAAAATAATTGTTGGTCCGTAATCACCGTGATTTTTATTAAAATTAAAACTATGTACTTTTCCTTTTAAAACGGCCAATACTTTGGTTTTTTCTTTACACCATAAATCGATACCTAAATGTATATTTCTTTTATCGTCTTCACTTAAATTTTTAAAATACGCACTTCTGTCATATAAATTTCTTTTTTCTAAATAACCACCATAAGCCACTTGCTTATTTTGTTTTTTTAAAAATTCTTCAATGTAATTTTCCCAATCACTAGAAGAAGAAACATCAAAGTTTAACAAGTCTTTATTTGTGTTAGAAATATCTATCGGAGTATAACCAGACAAAGGCAATTTTTTATCTATAACTTGTAAAGGTGTTTTTGATATACAATCTAAAAAAGATTCAAAAGGATTTAATTTCATAAAATAAAAGTAAAAAAAAACTCTCGAAATTCATCGAGAGTTTTATATTAATTAAACTTAAATATTAAGCATTTTCTTTTTTTATTAAGTTTAATGCAGAACCTTCATTATACCATTCAATTTGACTTTGGTTATAAGTATGGTTTACTAAAATTGTGTCTTTCGAGCCATCTGCATGCACTAATTCTATTGTTAAAGGCTTATCTGGTGCAAACTCATTTAAATCTAAGAAGTTGAAGGTATCATCTTCTTGAATTAAATCATAATCTGCTTCATTTGCAAAAGTTAAACCTAACATTCCTTGTTTTTTAAGATTTGTTTCGTGAATTCTCGCAAAAGATTTTACGATTACGGCAGCAACACCTAAATGTCTTGGTTCCATTGCAGCATGTTCTCTAGAAGAACCTTCACCGTAGTTATGATCACCTACAACAACTGTTTTAATTCCTGCAGCTTTATAAGCTCTCGCTGTATCTGGCACTCCTCCAAATTCTCCCGTAATTTGATTTTTAACAAAATTTGTTTTCTTACCAAACGCGTTTACTGCACCAATTAAACAATTGTTAGAAATATTGTCTAGATGTCCTCTAAAACGTAACCAAGGCCCTGCCATAGAAATATGGTCTGTGGTACATTTACCAAAAGCTTTAATTAATAATTTTGCTCCAGAAATATCGTTTCCAATTGGTGTAAAAGGTTCTAACAACTGTAATCTTTCAGAATTTTCATTCACAGCAATTTGAACGTGACTTCCGTCTTCTTCAGGTGCCAAATAACCATCATCTTTAACTTCGAAACCTTTTGGAGGTAATTCCCATCCTGTAGGTTCGTCTAACATTACTTCTTCACCGTTTTCATTTATTAGTTTATCTGTGATAGGGTTAAAATCTAAACGACCAGCAATAGCTACTGCAGCAACCATTTCTGGCGAAGCTACAAAAGCATGCGTGTTAGGATTACCATCTGCACGTTTTGCAAAATTTCTATTGAATGAATGAATTATTGAGTTTTTAGGAGCATTTTTTGGGTCTTCATAACGTGCCCATTGCCCTATACATGGACCACAAGCATTTGTGAAAATTGTAGCATCCAATTTTTCAAAGATTCCTAAAATACCGTCTCTATCTGCAGTATACCTAACTTTTTCAGAACCAGGGTTGATTCCAAATTCAGCTTTGGTTTTTAAACCTTTATCAATGGCTTGTTGTGCAATCGAAGACGCTCTAGATAAATCTTCGTATGAAGAGTTTGTACAAGAACCTATTAATCCCCATTCTACTTTTAAAGGCCAGTCGTTAGCATTTGCTGCTTTAGTCATATCAGCACCAGCTTTTGTAGATAAATCTGGAGTAAAAGGACCGTTTAACAACGGACTTAATTCTGATAAATTAATTTCTATTACTTGATCGAAGTATTGTTCTGGATTTGCATATACTTCTTTATCTCCTGTTAAATAATCTTTCACCTCATTTGCAGCATCAGCAACATCATCTCTATCTGTAGCACGCAAATAACGCTCCATAGACTCATCAGAACCAAATGTAGAAGTTGTAGCTCCTATTTCTGCTCCCATGTTACAAATTGTTACCT
>JAHDHO010000157.1 GCA_020631275.1 Polaribacter sp.
TTTGAGCTGTTTCTTTTTGAACAATAGATGCTAGAGTAATTACTTCGCTTTTGGTAAGGTTTAGTTTGGCTGCTTTAGCTTCTCTACTTTTAGTCCAAAAACGTTTATAAGCTATTAACATTTTATTTCTAAACTTCTCTGGACTTACTGTCCAGTAAAATTCATACGTATTTGGTATAAAAATTTGAAGTACAGATTTTTCGTTTAGATTATTTTCTTTTAAAAATGTTTTATCTTTAAAAGCAGTTAATAAAGAAATAGAATCTGTTTCTACTTGTTCTGCAATTCTGCCAGCAAATTTTTCTAAAGTATCTTGATTATTGAAAGAAAGCTTGAATGGTGTTTGCCTGCCACTTCGTAACATATTTACAAGGTCGTTATTAGACATTCCTTCTTTTAGAACATATCTTCCTGGTTTTGGTGTTGCAAAACTCTTTTTGGCAGCTACCCATAAAAATGTTTCCGGACTTTTAGAAACAGTTTCCAATTCTTTTTTTACATCTAACAAGCTATTATCAGAATGTATAAATAAAATGTAATCTTTTGTAATTGCAGTTCCAAAAATTTTTTGATAATAATTATAACCAAATAAAGAGCCAACTATAAATAGCGCTAATAAAATGTATAGTATTTTTTTCAATTAAATATGTTTTAGTGGGCAAAGTTACTGTTTTATCAATTGAAATGAAATTTCATCAATAAATTTCCCATTGCATAAAATCCAATCTTTTTTTCGTCCCATTTCTTTAAAATTCATTTTAGTAAAAAGATTGAGACTGTTGGTGTTTTTAGAAGTTATATTCGCATAAAGTTGATGTAAATTAAGATGGGTAAATGCATAATTTATCAAAATAGCTAAACTTTCTTGAGCAAAACCTTTTTGTTGATATTCTGGATGGATGACTATACCAACTCCAGCTCTTTTATGTAACGGATTATAATCGAATAAATCAATAGCGCCAATTTGTAAGTTGCTTGAAGCTTCTACAATTACTAAACGAAGTTGTTTTGCCTCGTAAATATCTAAATGTGCGTTTTCTAAGTATTGTTTTAGAATGAATTTGGAGAACGGAGTTTGAGTGTGACTAACTTCCCAAAAAGATTCATTATTTTCTATATCATATAAAAAAATTAAATCTTCTGGTTCTAAAGCTCTTAAATAAAGAGTATTTCCTTTTAAAGTTTCCATTAAATTTCAATTTCTCCTTTAAACACAAAAGTTGCCGGACCCTTTAGATAAACATCTGTATAAACTCCATTGTTTTCATTAAAAGAAACTTCTAAATTACCACCTTCTACAGGTAAATAAATATGATTCTTGGTAGTTTTTTTAATTTTATGCATTGCAATCGCAACAGCAGTTACACCGGTTCCGCATGCTAAAGTTTCATTTTCAACTCCTTTTTCATATGTTCTAACTCTAAAAGTTGCATCATCAATCATTTCTGCAAAATTGACATTACTACCAGGATCCTTATAAGAGTATCTGATTTTTTTTCCGTTTTCAAAAACAGGATAATCATTTAAGCTATCAACTAATTCAACATGATGTTGTGTTCCTGTGTATGTAAAAACAGCATTTTCTTTAACTTCTATTGTATCTACATCAATCATTTTTATTGAAATAATGTCATTTTTTATTTCAGCAAAATGAGGTCCATCAACAGCTACAAAATTTGTTTTATTATCAATAATATGTAACTGTTTAGCAAAGGCAACAGCACATCTACCGCCGTTACCGCAAAATGTTTCGCTACCATCGGCATTGTAATAAATCATTCTAAAATCAGAATTAGCATCCTCTTCAATAAGAATAACGCCATCTGCACCGATGCCAAAATTTCTATCGCATAAATGTGAAATTATGTCAGTATTTTGTTTTGGAAAGGTTTTTGTTCTGTTATCTATCATCACAAAATCATTTCCGGTGCCTTGGTATTTATAAAAAGTTAAATTCATTTTGCAAATATAAGAATTTAGGTACTAAATAAGGGATGTTAAAAAGTGGTTAAAGTCAGTTAAAAACAAGTTAAACAGATTTTTTGAATATGTTAAAATTATATATTTGAATACTAAAAATTAATATAAATCGATAAAAATGAAAAAAGCATTCAGTTTTCTAGGTATGGCAATTTTAGGAGGAGCACTTACTTTAGGTGGTTATAAAATGCTATTCGATAAAGAACAAATTGTAGAAAGAACCTTAAGCCCAATTGAAACTGTTCGTACAAATTATACACCAACATATAAAAGCACGGGTGCTGTAGAAAGTACAACAGATTTTACTATTGCTGCAGAAAGTACAGTACACGCAGTTGTACACGTAAAAAATACTGCGGTTAGAACACAAGTAAATCCGTGGATTGAAAGATTTTATGGTAGCGGAAGTGGTACTAGAAAATTTGAGCAAGTAGGTACAGGTAGTGGTGTAATTATTTCTCCGGATGGATATATTGTTACCAATAATCACGTAATAGACGGTGCTAGTAATTTAGAAATCACCCTAAACAACCAAAAAAAATATCCTGCAAAATTAATTGGTACAGATGCCGCTAATGATATTGCGCTACTAAAGATTGAGGCTGAGATAGATCTACCTTATGTTCCTTTTGCGGATTCTGATACGATTAAAATAGGTGAATGGGTATTGGCTGTTGGTAACCCCTATAATCTTACATCTACTGTAACGGCAGGAATTGTATCTGCAAAAGGAAGAGATTTAGAAGGTAACAGAAATATAGAATCTTTTATTCAAACAGATGCTGCCGTTAATCCTGGTAACAGTGGAGGAGCTTTGGTGAATACTCGAGGAGAATTAATTGGGATTAACACAGCAATTTCATCTAAAACAGGTTCTTTTATTGGGTATTCTTTCGCGGTGCCATCTAATATTGCAAAAAAAATAATTGATGATATTTTAGAATTTGGTCAAGTACAGCAAGCAATTTTAGGAATTAATGTTGATGGCGAATATAAAGAAGAAGGTGTAAGAATTGATGCAGTTTCAGATGGAAGTGGAGCCAAGAAAGCAGGTTTGAAAGAAGGAGATATTATAAAGAAAGTTAATAATGTAAAAATTTCTAAGTTTTCTGAACTTAGAGGTCAATTAACAGCAAAAAGACCTGGAGATGAAGTTGTTTTAACTGTAGAAAGAGATGGGGAATTAATCAATAAAAATGTTAAACTTACCAAGAAAGATACTTTTATTTCTAGCAGTATTAACATAATCCTAAAAGACATAACAAAAGCCGAAAAACGTAAATTTAATATTGAAAATGGTGTTAAAATAGTTAGGAATGGTAATAAGAACTTAATTTATTACGGAGTAAAAGAGGGTTTTATCATTACAAAAATTAATAAAAAACCTGTAACCAATGCAGATCAAGTTTCACAATTGTTAGACTCTTCTTTAGGTAAAGGACAACCTTTATATATAGAGGTTATAAATTTAGAAGGAGAAAAAGAAAGATATGTTTTTAGGTATTAATATATTAAAGTAAATATGTAAAGAATCCCGGTTTTTAACCGGGATTTTTTTTATTTTAAAAATTTTAACGAAATCGATTTCGTATTGTCAAAAAAAGAAATACTTTTGCCGAAAATTAAATTATAGTAACACAACTATGTCAACAAAAGTAAATTACAACGAAGAAGTTTTATCACAAGCCCAAACTAGAAGAGCTACTGTAGAATTTATTAATATCGTAAACGATTTATGGTATGATAAATCTATAGAATTAGTTCTTTTTAGAAACCCGTTAGTAGATAAAAGAGCCAGTGAAGTTTTAAACTTAATTGAGTACGCTAAAGAATTTGTTAGCAAACCAATTTCAATTTTAGATGCATTAGATATTGCAAAAGCGATTCAGCAAATAGAATTACCATCATCAAAATTAGATATTGGTAAATTGGCATACGAATGTTATTTGGGTGCTAAAAAAGGAGAAGATAAAGTAGCCTTTGTTCAGAATAAATTAAAAGATGCAACCGTTGCTAAAGACATTCAACCAAAAGATGTTGTTTTATACGGTTTTGGTAGAATTGGTCGTTTATTAGCTAGAGAGTTAATGACCAAAATGGGTAAAGGTTCTCAATTAAGATTAAGAGCAATTGTTACTCGTGGTGAAATTAACCAAACAGTTTTAGAAAAAAGAGCCTCATTATTAAGTGTAGATTCTGTACATGGTGATTTTTTAGGAACTGTAACTGTAGATACAGAAAATAACGCATTAATTATTAATGGTACAACAGTTTATATGATTTCTGCCAAACAACCAGAAGATATAGATTACACAAAATTTAATATTAATGATGCTTTAATAATAGATAACACAGGTGCATTTAGAGACGAAGCAGCATTAAGTAGACATTTAAAAGCAAAAGGAGCAAGCAAAGTTTTAATTACTGCGCCAGCAAAAGGAGTTCCTAATATTGTACATGGTGTTAATCACAAACAAAACAGTCCAGATAAAGTAGATATTTTTTCTGCAGCTTCTTGTACAACCAATGCAATTACGCCAGTTTTAAGAGTTTTAGAAGACAATTACGGTATTAAAAAAGGACATTTAGAAACAATACATGCATATACTAACGATCAAAATTTAGTAGACAATATGCATAGTAAATACAGAAGAGGAAGAGCTGCTGCCTTAAATATGGTAATTACAGAAACTGGTGCAGGAGCTGCAGTTTCTAAAGCAATACCAGCACTAGCAGGAAAATTAACTTCAAATGCAATTAGAGTTCCGGTACCAAACGGATCTTTAGCTATTTTAAATTTACAATTAAATACTAAAGTTACTAAAGAAGGCGTTAATTCTTTAATTAAGAAATATGCTTTAGAAGGTGATTTAGTAGAGCAAATTAAATATTCTATAGACAACGAATTAGTTTCGTCTGATATAATTGGTACAACTGCACCATCAATTTTTGATAGTAAAGCCACCCTTACAGATGAAGATACAATTGTAATATATGTGTGGTATGATAATGAATACGGTTATTCACATCAAGTAATTCGTTTAGCAAAACACATTGCAAAAGTTAGAAGATTTACATATTATTAAAATACTCTTAGTGCAAATTCATTTAACGAAAGTTAAATGTAAAAGCCCAATACTTTTAAGTTTTGGGCTTTATTTTTTTATAAGAAGCTATTTCCTGCTCTCGCTACTCGCTTTTTTTCATACTTCAAAAAGAGCTCAAACAAATAGCTCCATCAGGGCTAAATTTGTTTGCCAACAAAAGTTTAATCTCAAGCAGTTTTTTTAAGTTTATTTAAGCAAGGTAATCCCGCTATTTTTGTAGAAACCAAAATCGGATCATCGCTAAATAAATCGAAGAGTTCATTTATATTTACTATTTCAGTTTTTGTAATTGCTTCAATAGTAACCTCTTTTTTTGCTTTATAAAGTTCTTGTATCCAAGAAATAATATCCCAATGAGTATTTGTTAGATTAATATTGTGTTCTTTCGCTATCATTTCTCCAACTTCAATATTCCATTGGTTAAAATTTGTCAAGAATCCATTACCAGATCTGTCGATTTCTAATTTTTTTAGTTTTTGTACATTTTCATTCATAATTCTTAGTTTAAATGATTTTGGGGGGAATTCATTTAAATTCATCTTTTGAACTAATCGATTCTTTATATAATATTTATAAATCGTATAATTCTTTTGCATGATTTTCCCTAAATAAAAAGTTTACTAATTTTTAATAACTGCAATTTTAGATATAATTATTTGGTTAATACAAAGTTAATTAGGTAGTTATGTAAAGAATATAGGTAAATTACCTATTTTGCATAGCAACCTTGTTTATAGTTCTATTTATTATATTATTTTTGATGTTATCCTTGCACACTTCAATTCGAAAGTAAATTTTAAAATTAAAATGACTGTTCAGCAAAAAATAGAAAACCTTAGAGAAGAATTAAATAATCATAATTACAATTATTATGTATTAGATAATGCTACAATTTCAGACTTCGACTTCGATATTAAATTAAAAGAGTTAGAAAAGTTAGAAAAAGAAAACCCTATTTTTTTTGATGCAAACTCGCCTACACAAAGAGTAGGAGGCACAGTTACTAAAAATTTTAAGACAGTTGTTCATAAAAATAGAATGTATTCTTTAGATAATTCGTATTCTA
>JAHDHO010000158.1 GCA_020631275.1 Polaribacter sp.
TACCTGGTTTCACTACAGCCGAACTGTACTTGCTTTCTGTTGCACTTGTCCTCAACTTACGCTGGACGGATGTTATCCGCTATGATACTCTTTGGTGTCCGGACTTTCCTTCTTAATTAAATTAAGACGATAAGATAAGCCTGCTTTAAATTTATCTTGTACGATTTCTATTTGATAAAAAAAACCCACTCAATAAATTGAGTGGGAAAAATTGCTATGAAAAAGAAAAAGTGTTGTTGGCGAACCAACAACACTGCAAATATATATTAAATCTTCTAAAAAATGAATTCTTTTTATTTAATATTCATTTTTTTACTGATTTTTTTAACATATGTCTACGAAAACATATCTTTAACCTTCTCAAAAAATGATTTATCTGATTTATTTGGTGCAGGTACAAAGTTATCGTCATTCATCATTTTATCAAAAAACTGCTTTTGTTCTTTGTTTAACTCTTGCGGTGTCCAAACATTAATATGGATTAAAAAATCTCCTGTACCATATCTTTCGATACTTGGTAAACCTTTCCCTTTTAATCTTAAAATTTTTCCAGATTGTGTACCCGCATCAATTTTAATTTTCACCTTACCTGTTACAGTTTCTACTTCTTTACTTGTACCTAAAACTGCTTCAGAAAAGTTTACATACAAATCATAGTGAATATTTGTTCCTTCTCTTTTTAAAGTATCATGCTGAATTTCTTCAATCAAAACTAATAAATCTCCTGCAATAGAGTTTTTACCAGGAGCTTCATTACCTTTACCTCCTACTTTTAATTGAACTCCTTCTGTTACACCAGCAGGTATGTTAATAGAAACTGTTTCTTCTGCAACAATTAAACCTTGTGCATCTGCTCCATTTGGTTTGCTACTAATAGTTTCTCCTGCACCAGAACAAGTACCACAAGTTGTTGCGGTTTGCATTCTACCTAATATTGTGTTTGTAACTCGCATTTGCTGACCAGATCCATTACAAGTTGTACATGTTTTGTAGGTTACTCCGTCAGCTTGAACTTTACGCTTTACTTTTACTTTTTTCTCAACTCCTTTTGCAATTTCTTCTAAAGTAAGTTTTACACGAATTCTCATGTTACTTCCTTTAACTCTTGCTTGACGCTGGCCACCGCCACCACCAAAACCACCACCAAAGCCGCCGCCGAAACCGCCACCGCCAAAGATGTCTCCGAATTGGCTAAATATGTCATCCATATTCATACCACCGCCACCAAAACCGCCGCCACCTTGTGGACCATCAAAAGCAGCATGACCGTATTGATCGTATCTAGCTTTTTTGTTTTCATCGCTTAAAACTTCATAAGCTTCTGCAGCTTTTTTAAAGTTTTCTTCTGCAGTTTTATCATCAGGATTTTTATCTGGATGATATTTTATAGCCATTTTTCTATAAGCCTTCTTAATTTCTGCTTGAGTTGCAGATTTAGAAATACCTAATATTTCGTAAAAATCTTGTTTTGCCATTTTTATTTCAATTATCAATTAACAGTAATCAATGATCAATGGTAATTGTGCATTGTTAATTGTAACTACTTATTGTCCGATTACCACCTTAGGGTAACGGATAATTTTATCTCCTAATTTATACCCTTTTTCTACACAGTCGATTACTTTACCTTTTAAATCTTCTGACGGAGCAGGTATTTGCGTAATTGCTTCATGAATTTCTGCATCAAAAGTATCGCCAGCTTTTGTTTCTACTTTTGACAAACCTTTTTGCTCTAAAGTGTTATAGAATTTTTGATAAATTAGCAATACACCTTTTCTTAATTCTTCTGCTTCTTTATCTTCTTCAATATGTGTCAGTGCACGCTCAAAATCATCAATAATTGGCAGTAAAGATGTCATTAATTCTTGTCCTGCAGTTTTAAATAACTCTATTCTTTCTCTTGATGTTCTTTTTTTATAATTTTCAAACTCTGCAAATAAGCGTAAAAACTTATCTTTTTCAGCTTGAATTAACTCTTCTGCGGTTGGCTCTTCTTTAGCAACATCTGCTTCAATCTCTTGATTTTCTTCAACTTGAGAAGTACTTTGCTCGTTTTTAAGTTCTTCTTCCTTTATATTTTCTTTCTTACTCATTTCTTTGTAATCATTTAATTGTCTACTACTTAATGGCAAAAATGTTGCCAACAAAAAAATAGTGTCAAACTGACACTATTTTCATTTTATATACTTAAAATTAATCTTCTATTCTTTCAATTTTAGCTCCAATAGATTTTAATCTAGCTTCTATGTTTTCATAACCTCGATCTATTTGTTCGATGTTGTTAATTATTGAAGTTCCTTTTGCTGAAAGTGCTGCAATTAATAGAGAGATTCCTGCTCTAATATCTGGCGAGGTCATTTTAGTTGCTTTTAATTGACTCTCGAAATTGTGCCCAATTACTGTTGCTCTATGCGGATCACATAAAATAACTTTTGCGCCCATATCTATCAATTTATCAACAAAAAACAAACGACTTTCGAACATTTTTTGATGTATTAAAACGGTTCCTTTTGCTTGTGTAGCAATTACCAAAACAATACTTAATAAATCTGGTGTAAAACCAGGCCAAGGTGCATCTGCTACTGTTAATACAGAACCATCTATATAGTTTTGTATTTCGTAAGACTCTTGTTCTGGAATATAAATATCATCACCTTTTTTCTCTAAAGTGATTCCTAATTTTCTAAAAACACTTGGTATTTGTCCTAAATCTTTCCAACTAACATTTTTAATTGTTAATTCTGATCTTGTCATAACTGCAACACCAATCCAAGAGCCAATTTCAATCATATCTGGCAAAACCGTATGTTCGCAACCTCCTAAAGAATCTACTCCTTCAATAACTAACAAGTTAGAACCAACACCAGAAATTTTGGCACCCATAGCATTCAACATTTTAGATAATTGTTGAATATAAGGTTCACAAGCTGCGTTGTAGATTTTTGTAACACCTTTTGCTAATACGGCAGCCATTAAAATATTTGCTGTACCTGTAACAGATGCTTCATCTAACAACATTTCTGTTCCTTGAAGTTCATCTGCCTCTACTCCGTAAAAATATTCTTCTTTATTATATCTAAATTTTGCACCTAATCTAATAAAGCCTTCAAAATGCGTGTCTAATCTTCTTCTACCAATTTTATCGCCACCTGGCCTAGGTATATAACCTTTACCAAACCTTGCTAATAATGGACCAACAATCATAATAGAACCTCTTAAAGAGCTTCCATCTCTTTTAAAGTCTTCAGATTCTAAGTATTCTAAATTAATATCATCTGCTTGAAAAGCATATGCATTACTACTTAACTTCTCTACTTTTACACCTAATTCTCCTAAAATAAAAATTAATTTATTTACATCAATAATATCTGGAACGTTGTTTACTACTACTCTTTCCGGAGTTAATAAAACAGCACAAAGTATTTGTAAAACTTCATTTTTTGCTCCTTGAGGTGTAATTGTTCCGTTTAATTTATGTCCGCCTTCAATTTTAAATGATGCCATAAATGCTTATCTTTTTCTATTTTTATGTTGATTATTGTGTTGTTTCTTATAATTACTCTTAGAATTATTCTGACCTTGAGAATTTCTTTTTCTAAGTAAGTTTTTACTTTCAGAAAGTGGCTCTGTTGTTTCTCTTAAATCTATTTTACCATCTGATAGATCGAATAAATGTTTAAAAATAACTTTATCGTCCACTGTATCTTTGTTCCAATTTAGGTAACATTTTTTCATGTGATTGGCAATCGTATAAACCAATGCTTCCTTTTTTTCTCCTTCTTCCCAACTTAAAGCAACATCTATCATGGTTTGTATGTTGTTGCCATAATAACGATATCTAGATGCTGATTTAGGGTATGCCAAACCTTCTGGTTTTTCTCTAAGTTCTTCTTTTGAAGGCTGCGGATACGGAGATTCTACATCTAATTTAAAATCAGACATAATATATAATTGATCCCAAAGTTTGTGTTTAAAATCTGGCACGTCGCGCAAATGAGGTTGTAAATTACCCATTACATCTACAATTGCTTTGGCCATTTTGTCTCTTTCTTCTTTAGTTTCTAAAGCTACACAATGGTCTACTAATTTTTGTATGTGTCTGCCGTATTCTGGTATAATCATTAACGGTCTTCCTGAATTGTACTCTAAATCGAATGTCATTTATATATTTTTGAGAAGTGTTCTCGATACATTTTCCTTTATCATTTTATCAAAAGAAAACACTAGAACTGACAAGTTATATTTTGTAGTTTTTTAAAGTTGCAAAATAGCAATTTATTTTTAGTTATTTACCCAATCACTTTTAATTTAGCAAATTGTAATAGTAATTTCTTTTTACCTGCGGTAGCAAACTGAATTTCTGCTTTTTTGTCGGGGCCTTTACCTTCTATACCTATAACTGTTCCTTTACCAAATCTATTGTGCTCTACAATATTTCCTTTTAATATTTCTCCATCAAAAAGATTCATTTTTGGCGAAACGTTAGAAACTTTTTTTAAGTTTTTTGGTATTGCTATTTCTTTTTTCTTAACCAAATCTCGCTCCATTTTTTTACGTTGAATTGGTTTCTGAAAACGAATTCCTTTTGGCGCATCATCAAAAATACTTTTGTCTAAAAAATTATTTACTGCCGGACTCGGACTTTTTGGTGTTATGTAATTTAAATATTGATCGTCTATTTCTTCTAAAAACCTACTTGGTTCTGCATCTACTAACTTACCCCATCTGTAACGAGTTTGTGCATACGTTAAATAAGCTACTTTTTCTGCCCTAGTTAATGCAACATAAAACAACCTTCTTTCTTCTTCTAACTCGCTTCTTGTATTCATGCTCATCGCAGACGGAAATAAATTTTCTTCTAATCCTACTACATAAACATACAAATATTCCAATCCTTTAGATTGGTGAATTGTCATTAAAGAAACGGTTGGTTTGTCATCATTTTTTTCTGAATCAAAATCTGTGGCTAATGCAACATCTTCTAAAAAAGTAGTTAAAGATGCGTCTTGCCCTTCTTCTATTTTATCAGTAATAAAATCTTTAATTCCGTTTAAAAGTTCTTGTACGTTTTCTACTTTACTTACGGCTTCTGGTGTACCATCTTTTTCTAAATCTTTAATTAATTGCGTTTGTTTTACAACAGTTTCTGCAATTTCGAAAGCATTTTTAGTTTTAGCTTCTATTTGAAAACGTAGCATCATGTTCATAAAATTCTGAAGCTTATTCTTTGTTCCAGAATTAATTTTAAGATCTATTTTATCTATGTATTTAATAATATCGAAAATAGATTTTTTATAATGATTTGCTGCTATTGTTAGCTTATCTATTGTTGTTGCACCAATACCTCTTGCAGGATAATTTATAATTCTTTTTAACGCTTCTTCATCATTAGGATTGATTAAAATACGTAAATAAGATAGAATATCTTTGATTTCTTTTCTTTGATAGAAAGAGATTCCTCCATAAATTTTATAATCAATATTTTTTTTACGTAAAGCGTCTTCGATTGCTCTCGATTGTGAGTTTGTTCTGTATAAAACACAAAAATCACTAGGTTTAAGCTGATGATTCATTTGGTTTTCCCAAATAGATTGTGCCACAAACCTACCTTCTTCTCCGTCTGATATTGTGCGCATTACATTAATAGCTTCTCCAGCGTCATTAGACGTCCAAACTTCTTTATCTAACTTTGTTTTATTTTTTTCGATTACAGAATTTGCTGCATTTACAATATTACTTGTAGAACGGTAATTTTGCTCTAATTTAAATGTTTTAACCTCTGGATAATCTTTCTGAAAATTTAAAATATTCTGAATATTTGCTCCTCTAAAACTATAAATACTTTGCGAGTCGTCTCCTACCACACAAATGTTACCAAATTTATCTGCCAAAGCACGAACAATAATGTATTGAGAGTGGTTTGTATCTTGATACTCATCTACCATAATGTATCTAAACCTATCTTGGTATTTTGCTAAAACTTCTGGAAAACGTGCTAACAACTCATTGGTTCTTAATAATAAATCATCAAAATCCATTGCGCCTGCTTTAAAACATCTATCTACGTACGCTTTATAAATATCACCTACTTTTGGTCTGCTTGCATGCATGTCTGCTTCTTGCAAATCAGAATTATTAAAATA
>JAHDHO010000159.1 GCA_020631275.1 Polaribacter sp.
AAAGTTTCTCTATTAAAACGTTTTCCTTGGCAAGTTTCACACTCTACTTGCACGTCTGGTAAAAAGTTCATTTCTATTACACGGACTCCGCCACCTTGGCAAGTTTCGCATCTACCACCTTTCACGTTAAAAGAAAATCGCCCAGGTTTATAACCTCTAATAGAAGCTTCGGCAGTTTTTGCAAATAAACTTCTTATTTCATCAAAAGTCTTTGTGTAAGTTGCCGGATTAGACCTAGGTGTTCTGCCGATAGGAGATTGATCGATGTCGATAACTTTATCAATATGTTCTAAACCTTCAATTTTTTTGTATGGCATCGGTTTTTTAACACCTCTGTATATATGAGCGTTTAAAATTGGATATAAAGTTTCGTTGATTAATGTAGATTTTCCACTACCAGAAACGCCGGTGACACATATCATTTTACCTAAAGGAAATTCTACAGATACATTTTTTAGATTGTTACCTGTTGCTCCTTTTAACTTAATCGTTTTTCCGTTTCCCTCTCTTCTTTTCTTAGGAACTTCAATTTTTTTTCTTCCAGTGATATAATCAGCTGTAAGTGTTTTCTGTTTTTTTAATTGACTAAATGTGCCTGCGGATACAATTTGGCCACCATGTTTTCCTGCTCCGGGACCAATATCAAAAACAAAATCTGCTTTTTCGATCATGTCTTGGTCATGTTCTACAACCAAAACAGAATTACCAATATCTCTAAGTTTGACTAAAGAATCTATTAATTTTTCATTATCTCTTTGATGTAAGCCAATACTTGGTTCATCTAAAATGTATAAAACACCAACAAGTTGAGAGCCAATTTGAGTGGCTAAACGAATTCTTTGTGCTTCACCACCAGATAATGATTTAGATGTTCTATCTAAGGTTAAATAGTCTAAACCAACGTTTAATAAAAACTGAATTCTAGTTCTTATTTCTTTTAAGATTTCAGAAGCTATTTTTAGCTGCTTTTTAGTTAAATCTTTTTCTATGGTTTTAAACCATTTAGCAAGCTCTGTTACATCTAATTGGGCTAAATCACTTATATTTTTATCTAAAATTTTAAAATGTAAAGCTTCTTTTTTTAACCTTTTACCTTGGCATGTAGAACAAGTAACTTCGTCCATAAAACCTTTTGCCCATCTTTTTATAGAAGTGCTTTCTGCGCTCTTGTACTGGTTCTCAATAAATGCGACAATCCCTTCAAAATCGATTTTATAATTTCTTCTTACACCAACAGTTTTAGATTCTATTTCAAAAGATTCGTTACCACCATTTAAAATAATATCTAATGCTTCTTTAGGGATGTCTTTAATTGCATCTGTAAGTTTGAATTTATAGCGTTCAGCGATATTCTGAATTTGTTTAAAAATCCAACTACTTTTTTGTTCTCCAAGCGGAGCAATTCCTCCATTTTTTATTGAGATAGTATCATCCGGAATAACTTTTGATAAATTAATTTCATTTGTTAAACCTAAACCATTACAAGAATTACAAGCGCCCTTAGGTGAGTTAAAAGAAAAAGTATTTGGTTCGGGATTTGGATATGCAATACCAGTTGTAGGGCACATTAATTCTCTACTAAAATACCTTGGGTTATTGTCTTCAACATCAATAACCATCATGATGTTGTTACCAGAGTATAAGGCGGTTTTTATAGTTTCATCTAGACGTTTTTCTACGGATTTGTTTACGGCTAAACGATCGATTACAACTTCAATATCGTGAGTTTTGTATCTGTCTAGCTTCATGCCTTTTTCAATTTCTTGAATTTTACCATCTACACGAACTCGTAAAAAACCTTGTTTAGAAATTTGCTCAAATAATTCTCTATAATGTCCTTTTCTAGATTTAATTAAAGGAGCTAAAACAGCTATTTTTTTATTATCAAAATCTTTTAAAATAAGGTCTTTTATTTGCTCATCAGAATAACTTACCATTTTTTGACCAGTGTTATAAGAATAAGCTTCACCGGCTCTAGCAAAAAGCAATCTTAAAAAATCATAAATTTCTGTAATGGTGCCAACGGTAGATCTCGGACTTTTATTTGTTGTTTTTTGTTCAATAGAAATTACTGGCGATAAACCATCAATTTTGTCTACATCTGGCCTTTCTAATCCTCCTAAAAATTGTCTGGCATACGCAGAGAAAGTTTCTATATAGCGTCTTTGTCCTTCGGCGTAAATAGTGTCAAAAGCTAAAGAAGACTTTCCGCTACCGCTTAAGCCGGTTATAACCACTAGTTTTTCGCGAGGAATTTTTACATCAATATTCTTTAAATTATGAGCTCTTGCTCCGTAAACTTCTATAAATTCTTGGTCTTTCAAATGTGCCTTATTTTTCAAAAAAAGCAAAGTTAATCATTAGAAATTTAATTTAAGAATCAATCTAAAAACCTTTGTAAATGTTTTTTAACTAGTTTTAAGATGTTTAAGAAATAAAAAATCTTCCTTTTAAAAATGTAAAATAGTATCTTGCGATATATTTAATTTGGTAAATAATGATAGACAGTATTCGTCATTTTTTCGAAAGAAATGGATTTGGAGTTTTTTCTAGATTGGCAGATAGATTAGGAATAAGGGCTTTAAATGTTCGTTTGTTCTTTATATATGTTACATTTTTTACTGCAGGTTTGTCTTTTGGGTTGTATTTAACAATGGCTTTTATTTTAAAGCTAAAAGATATGATTTACACCAAAAGAAGCTCGGTTTTTGATTTGTAAAATATGAAGTTTCTAAAATCGAAAATAAATAAAATTGCTTTACTAGTTATGTTAATAATTGGTGTTGGTACAATTGGTTATATGTCGCTTTCTGGCTATAATTTTGTAGATGCACTTTATATGACAGTAATTACTGTAACGACGGTAGGTTTTGGTGAGTTGCAACCTTTTTCACCTGAAGAAAAGGTTTTTACAATTTTTTTAATTTTAACAAGTATTACCATTTTTGGTTATGCGGTTTCTTCGTTTTCAGAATATCTGGTAAGCGGTAAATTATTTCAACATTTTAAACACAGAAAAGTGGAAAAACAAATAAATCATTTAAAAAACCACACCATTGTCTGTGGTTACGGTAGAAACGGTAAGCAAGCAATTTTAAAATTAAAAAACTATAATAAAGAGTTTGTTGTTGTAGAAAAAGATAAAGAAATGATTTCTTTTTTAGATTCTGAAGGAATTTTAAATATTGAAGGAGATGCAACTCTAGATGAAACTTTATTAAAAGCAGGTATCGAAAAAGCTTCTTTTTTAATAACAGCTTTACCTTCGGATGCGAATAATTTATTTGTCGTATTAACTGCAAGTCAATTAAATAATAAGTGTACAATTATTAGTAGAGCTTCTAACGAGTCTTCTTACAAAAAACTAAAATTTGCAGGTGCAAATAACGTAATCATGCCAGATAAACTTGGTGGAAATCATATGGCTTCTTTAGTTACCACGCCAGATGTTATAGAGTTTGTAGATCGATTAACAATAGAAGGAGAGACAACGGCAAATTTAGAAGAGATAGCTGTAAACGATTTACCAACAAAATTTCTAAATAAAACTATTTTAGATTTAGATTTAAGAAAGCAAACCGGTTGTACTGTAATAGGTTTTAGAAACCCAGATAAAGATTATGTAATTAATCCAGAGGCAAATATCAAATTGGTAGAAAACTCTCAATTAATTGTTTTGGGTAGACCAGAGCAAATTATTAAATTAAGACAAATCTTTTAAATGAAAAAAGTAATTATTACCGGTAGTAATGGTTTGTTGGGTCAATCTTTATTGAATTTATTATTAAAAAGTAAACATTCTTATGATGTTTATGGTTTCTCTAAAGGAAAGAATAGAAGCGGAAGAGAAGATTTTAATTACACTACTTTAGATGTTACAGATAAAGTTTTATTAATTGATACTGTTTCTAAAATTAAACCAGATTTTATTATAAATACAGCAGCTATGACAAACGTAGATGCTTGTGAAGATTCTAGAGAAACTTGCTATAAATTAAATGTGGAAGTTGTAGAATCTTTAAAGGGTATTTCCAAAAAACTTAAAATACATCTAATTCATATTTCTACGGATTTTATTTTTGATGGTAAAAAAGGATACTATAAAGAGTCTGATGTTCCAAACCCTCTAAGTTATTATGGTGAGTCAAAATTAAAATCAGAACAAGTTTTACTGAATTCAGAAATAGATTTTACAATTTTAAGAACAATTTTAGTCTACGGAAAAGTTTTTGACATGAGTAGAAGTAACATTGTACTTTGGGTAAAAAATATGTTAGAAAGCGGTAAAGAAATTACAATTGTAGATGATCAATTTAGAATGCCAACTTATGTAGAGGAGTTAGCATTGGCTTGCAAGATAGTTATTGATAAAAAAGTAAAAGGCATTTTTAATATTTCTTCGGATAAACTACTTAGCGTATATGAAATCGCACAACAAATTGCAGAGGTTTTTAATTTGAATAAAAATTTAATAAAACCAATTTCTACCAAGGCATTAAATCAAAAAGCTACAAGACCAGCAAAAACCGGTTTCGACTTAACTAAAACGAATAAAGAGTTAGGCTTTAAAACAAATTCTTTTAAAATGGATTTACAAAAGTTTAAAGAAACGTTGTTATAAAGTTACTTTTAACGCTTAAAACTTGTTAAAAGAGCATTTTTTTATGATATTGCGGGTCACTAAATTTAAATTAATCAAATTTCTATTATGAATAAAAAACTTCTTTCGTTGTTAATGTTAGCAACGCCCTTTTTTACATTTGCTCAAGAAAAAGGTTTAGATCAACAAATTGATGAGGCATTTGGTAATGCAACAGGATGGTTTGTAGATTTTATTTTTTATCAAATTCCTTTTACAGATACTATTAGTATTTATTGGGTTTTATTCCCATTAATTTTAGGGGCTTTATATTTTACAGTTTATTTTAACTTTATCAATTTTAGAGGTTTTTTTACATCTATAAATATTGTTAGAGGTAAATATGATGCTTTAGAAGGTAAAGGCGAAAATACAGCTATTGAAGTTTCAAATACTGTTTCAACAACAGAAGAAGGCGATAACCCAGATACGATTAGAGTAGAGGGGCATGAAGGAGAGGTTTCTCATTTTCAAGCATTAACAGCTGCGCTTTCTGCAACTGTAGGTCTAGGTAATATTGCAGGAGTTGCAATTGCTGTTTCAATTGGTGGTGCAGGTGCAACTTTCTGGATGATTGTTGCTGGTTTCTTAGGTATGGCGTCTAAGTTTGTAGAATGTACTTTAGGTGTAAAATATAGAGATATTGAAGCAGATGGTACCGTTTACGGAGGGCCAATGTATTACTTAACAAAAGGATTAAAAAATAAAACTCTAGGTAAGATTTTAGCAGCTTTATTTGCAATTTTTGTTATTGGTGGTTCTTTTGGAGGAGGAAACATGTTTCAGGTAAATCAAGCATTTCAATTAGTTCAAAATATTACAGGTGGTTCAGAGTCTATTCTAGCAGGTAAAGGTTGGTTATTCGGTTTAGTTATGGCTGTTCTAGTTGGTATTGTAATTATCGGAGGAATTAAGAAGATAGCTAAGGTTACCGACAAAATTGTACCATTTATGGTTGCAATTTATGTGGGAGCAGCATTATTTGTAATTTTTGCAAATTATGATATGATTGGTGATGCTTTCGTACAAATTTTTGATGGAGCTTTTAGTCCAGAAGGGATTGCTGGTGGTGCAATAGGTGTAATGATTCAAGGTTTTAGAAGAGCAGCATTTTCTAATGAGGCAGGTATCGGTTCCGCTTCTATCGCGCATTCAGCAGTAAAAACTAAATATGCAGCAAGTGAAGGGATGGTTGCTTTATTAGAGCCATTTATAGATACTGTTGTAGTTTGTACAATGACAGCTTTAGTATTAATTATTACAGGTAATGTAACTGCAGAAAATGCATCTTTAAATGATGCACAAGCAATTTTATTAACTTCAGGAGCATTTGAGTCAGCAATTTCTTGGTTTCCATACGT
>JAHDHO010000160.1 GCA_020631275.1 Polaribacter sp.
CATCAATAGACTTGATACCAGTTTGCATAGGCTCAGTTACAGGCTCACGATAAATAACACCAGGCGCTCTACGCTCTAAAGGCATTTGGTAAGTAGTACCTTCAATTGGTCCTTTACCATCAATTGGATTTCCTAAAGTATCTAAAACACGTCCTACAACTCCTTCACCTGCATTTAATGAAGCAATTCTTTCTGTACGTTTAACAGTAGAACCTTCTTTTACTGATGTAGCAGTACCTAATAATACAACACCCGCGTTATCTTCTTCTAAGTTTAATACAATTCCTTCTAGACCTCCTTCGAACTCTACTAATTCACCATATTGAACATTAGATAGACCGTAAACACGTGCGATACCATCACCTACTTGTAAAACAGTTCCTACTTCGTTTAAAGTAGCTTTAGCTTCAAAATTTGTTAACTGTTCTTTTAAAATTGCTGATACTTCAGCTGGTTTAATACTTGCCATCTTTTATGATTTGATGTATAATTAAATTTTTGGAATGAAATGACTATTGTCAAATTCCTTTCTTAATTCGTTTAAATAATTAGAGATACTTGCATCATACTGCACATCTCCAACGCGTAGAATAAATCCTCCTAAAATGTCAGGATTTATAACATTTTCTAGATTTGCCTTGTTACCTGTTAACGCAACAATTTTATCTAAAACTTGCTTTTCTACTTCTTCTGTTAAAGGGACTGCTGTTGTTACCTTGGCAACCTGAGTACGCTTTAAATGATCAAAAACAATTGTATATTTTTGTGCAACTGGGCGCAACATTGCAATTCTTTTGTTATCTTTTAACAAATGAAATAAACCTAGTGTAATATTGTTTACTTTACCCTGAAACAATGCCGTTAGAACATTCATTTTGTCTGATGCTTTAACAATAGGGCTGTTTAACATTACCTCTAAATCTTTGTTCTCTGCAATGGTAGCAGCTACTAACGACATGTCGTCATTAACCGCAGCTTCAGACTTGTTGTCTAATGCTAGATTTAAGATTGCTTTAGCGTAACGTAATGCTGCTCTTGCGTCTTTCATTTATACTTAGTTTAAAGTAACCTCTTTTAAAATACCTTCTACTAGTTCTAGCTGGTCTTTTTTGTTAGATAATTCTTTTTTAATTACAGATTCTGCTATACCAATAGATAATTCTGCAACATTCTTTTTAATTTCTGCTAAAGCAGCTTGCTTTTCTTGCTGAATTGAAGCTTGTGCTTTTTCTATTAAATTTGCTGTTACTTCTTTAGCATCTTCTTTAGCATCAGAAATAATTTTATCTTTTATTTCTCTTGCTTCTTTCATCATAGCATCTCTTTCTGCTCTTGCTTCTTTTACAAGCTTTTCGTTATCTGCTTGTAAATTTTGCATTTCTTTACGTGCGTTTTCTGCAGCTTGCAAAGCATCTTCGATACCACTTTCTCTGTCTTCTAATGAATTTAAAATTGGTTTCCAAGCAAATTTTTTCATCAAAAATAATAAAATTATTAAGATGACGATTTGCATAACGAACAACCCTGGTGAAAAATCGTTTAATAAAGTTTCCATTCTATAAACTAATTATATTGTTTTTTGTTTAATTTAAAAACACTTTCTGTAACCAACCGTTACAGAAAAGCGTTTTTGTTTCTTTTTGGAAAATTATGCTTTTCCTAAGATTAATGCACCAAATGCTAAACCTTCTAATAAGGCACCAATGATGATCATTGCAGTTTGAATTTTACCAGCTGCTTCAGGTTGACGAGCAATACCTTCCATTGCTTTTCCACCGATTTGACCTAATCCAATACCACCACCGATAACGATTAATCCTGCTCCAATTAAATTGTACATACTAATTGATTTTTAAATATATTAATTAAACAAATTCTAATTCTTCTTTTGCACTTGATTATACATCAAGTTTTTTAATGATGCTCATGTTCTTCAACAGCCATCCCAATAAATAACGATGATAACATCGTAAAAATAAATGCTTGTAAAAAGGCTACTAAAATTTCTATAACCATAATAAATAATGCCAACACTAAAGACATACCTGTAGACGCTACTGGTCCAAAAGCTTCTTTCATTGTTACCATTAAAGCAATTAAACTCATTACCACAAAGTGACCTGCTGTAATGTTTGCAAATAAACGCACTAATAAAGAGAAAGGTTTAATCAAAATAAAACCAGCCAATTCTATTACTGCTAATATTGGTCTTAAGATTACTGGCACACCTGGCATCCATAATGTGTGAGCCCAAAAATCTTTACTACCGTTTGTTATATAAATTACCATTGTAAACAATGCTAAACAAACTGTAACTGCTATTTGCCCTGTTACGTTAAATCCTAACGGAGTTAAACCTAATAAATTCAATATCCAAATAAAGAAAAATACTGTTAATAAAAAGCCCATAAACTTTTTATATTTTTTCTCTCCAATATTTGGTCTTGCTATTTCATCTCTAACATAAATTACTAGAGGCTCTAAAACTCTACCAAAACCTTTTGGCACTTTTCTAGATTTGTATTGTTTTGCTAATGCAGAAAAACCTAAGAACATTAAAAGAGAAGCAAGTAAAATACCTACCACACTTTTTGTTATCGAAAAGTCTAAAGTTTTGTGAGCATTTGTCGCGTGGTGTGTTTCATCAAAAGAAACAGCAGTTGCCCCTTTATCTAATTCATAAATTTTGCTATGAATTTTAGTGAATTTTAATCCGTTTTTTTCTACAATTACATGCCCATCATCATTATGATGAAATTCTGAAGACATAAAAGCAACTAAACCTTCGCTAGACCATAAAATTACTGGTAATGGAAAACCAAAATGTTTTCTTTCTCCTTGATCTGTAGAATAAGAGAAAAAAGTAAAGTCATGAGAATCTTTTAAGTGATGTTTAATATAATCAGTAACCTCTTCTTGTGTATTTACCTGACCACCATCGCTTTCCGAATGGCTTTTCTTACCTGTTTCTGAGGCAAAAGTTGTACTTGTAATAACCGCTATTACTGCTATTGTAAAAAACTTAATTATTTTTTGTGCAATCTTCATTGTAAAAATACGCTTTCTAAATTCGGCGCAAAGGTACGTAATAATTCAAAAGTACAAACCTTTTTTTTCAAATTTAAATTTATAGTTTTTTATTTCTAATTTTTGATACAATAATTCCTTCTGTTGATAAAAAAACGAAAGTGGGCAATAAGAATGACAATTTTGCTATAACAGACAAAGAATCTCTTTCTATAATTGATGAATAAAAGGCTACGCAAAAAAACAGTAATTTTAAAAATAAAGCTCCTAAATATATATAACCTAAGTCTTCTGGTTTTTTATTAACACTTTGAAGTAATAATAAATTTACACAAATTAGTATGGAAAAACCGCTATGAAAAACATATAGTTTTTGTAAGTTAAAAGAGAGTGTTTCATTAAAACTATCTATAATGTTTTGGTGTAAAAACAAGCCTAAAAAATGTATACCAAGAAAAATTACAAGTACAATTACTATTTTTTTAATCATTTATTTTATTTGCTTGTTTAATAAGAGCATAAGTTGCCAGAAAAATAGCAACTAAAGTAATTGTTGTTCTTAAAAATGATGTATCTAACTTTTTATCTAACCATTCTCCTAAAAGAAAGCCTAAATATATTGTTAACCCCATTTGCAATCCTGCACCAGATAACTGTATTGCTTTATTAAGCGGTTTTTTCTGTGCGTTTTTTTGTTTCATTACCACTTTTATTAAGTTCTTTTAATGCACCCTTCATTGCGCAAGTTGCATTAAAAGAGGCACCTGGTTCTATAGATAATTTTCCTATAGAAACGTCTCCAGAAATATTTGCTGTACTTTTTATTGTTAACGTATTTGCTACAGATAAATCACCAGAAAACTTGCCTTCGATATCTGCATTTGTAGATTCTACTGTACCTTTTATTACACCTTCAGAACCAATAATTACTCTTCCTTTAGTTATTAAAGTACCTTCTAATATACCGTCTATTCTAAAATCTCCTTCAGAAACAATATCTCCTTTAAATGTAGAGTTTTTTGCAATTACATTTCTTTCCATAGTTCTTGGGTTTGCTTTTTTCTTTTCTTTTTTAGGTTCTTTGTTGCTAAACATTACTCTTTGTTTAATTGTTTTAAAATTTCTTTCGCTTTTTTTCCTTCTTCTGTACTTCCGTAATTAATAGCAACAAATTCTAGTGCTCTTTTATAAGTTTCTTTATCTAGGTACTTACCAATTGCATATGCTTTTAAAAGCTCGAATTTTGGTTTTAATTTAGAATTGTTAATTGTAGGTAAAACTTCGTTTACATTTACAAGAACATTTTTAAACTCTCCTTTTTTGTAAAGATAATATAGTTTTTTGTAAGTTTTTTCTACCTCGTTTACAACTTCTTTTTTTTCTAATTTATTTTCTGGATTTTTTATAATTTGAGCAAAAACTGTATTTGGATATTCTGATAGAATAACATTTTTATGTGTATTCGATCTTTCTAAATTACCGTTGTTTTTATAAATTTGATATAAATGCCAATTAATTGGCAACACTAACTCAGCTTTCGGATTTAAACTTAACACTCTTTCTAATCTTCTTATTGCTAAATCTTCGTTTTTAAATTGTTCTTTATAAATTAAACCCAATTCATATAAAGCCTGATTTCTATCAATCTTTAATGTATCTATCTTTTGTTTTTCTGTAGGAATTGTTTCTAAATAACTAGCTAAATCGTACCTAGTATTTATTTTAGAAACATTTACAGAATCGGTATTTCTAGCATTGATACTTGCATTTGCAGACCAACGCCAGTTGTCTTCTAACTTTCTATTTCCCCAAATTTTCTGAAACTCTGTTTTACCAAAACCTACTACTTGGTTGTTGTAAAAATACCATTTGCCTTTACTATTGGTTTGTAAAGAACCCGTATTTGACCCAAATGCAATTTGATTTAATCTTAATTGAGCTGCTTCTTCGTCTTGCTTTTTTAAATTTTCTATATAATTTTTAAAATAAGATTCTTGCTCGTTTTTGGGTAAGGATGCAATTCTAATTATACTATCGTTTTTAGCAACTACATTTTCAAAATTAATTAAAGACGCTAAGTTTTTATACTTTCTTTTTACTCTTCTTACTCTAAGCGCTAAAGAATCTGTAGAAACATTTAAAACACTATCATAATAACTACTTGCAAATTGATACTCAGAATTTTTAAAGTATAAATTTCCTAAATTCTCGTAAGTAAAACTTTTCTGTTTGTCGCCACCGTTTTTGGCTCTTAAAGATCTGTTGTAATAATCTATTGCCAAAGCAACACTATCATTTCTTTCGTGAAGGGCTGCTACTTGATAATACAGTTGATCTAAATACGGTCTATTATCTCTGTCTTCTATTAATTTCTCTAGCCTCGCTAAAATACTCGAGGAAATAGAATCGTTAGCAACATTTTTTGCCAATTCTATATTTGCATGAATTTTATATTTATAAGGTGCTTTTTTAAAGTTTGTAAGCTTATTAAATACAGCTGCTGCAGAATCTTTTTTGTTTTCATTCGCATACATTTGTCCCAAAACAAACATATTTCTTGCTGCCTGAGCCTTATTTTCTTGGGTTCTTGTAGCTAAAATTAAATGTTTTTTTGCTTTTTGTAAACTATCAGATTTTACATAAGCCATTGCCAAAGCTGTATTTGCTTGCTCTTTTATGTCGTTTGGTAAATCTGCTTCTAAAGTATCTGTTACTACTAATAAAAGTTTCATGGTTTCTATCGCAAATTCTTCATTATCCATTCTAATGTTTGCTTTTGCACGCCAAATTTTAGTTTCTGCAATTAAATTTGCGTTTGGATAATTTGCAATTACATAATTAAATGCTTCAACAGCAGGCACAAATCGTTGCGAATAATAACGAGCTTTACCAAGTAATAAATAGGCATCGTCAATTTTTCGGTTTCTTTCTAAACCGTTAATATTCATGCCATGTTTTTGTATTGCTTTTAC
>JAHDHO010000161.1 GCA_020631275.1 Polaribacter sp.
AACTTGTTGTTGGCTCTTATTAATTAGCCAAACGGCTTTAAGTTTATTGTTGTTTAATAAGCTTAAATTTAAAATGCCTTTATAGGTGTTTTCAGTATTATCTTGATTTTTACCTATTATTTGATATTCACCAACTAAATCTTCTATTTGCATCATTGTTATTAAGATTACAAAGGTAAATGTTTCTTGATTAACAAATAAAAACCACTCAATTTGAGTGGTTTTTTTTATTAATTTATTTTAATTGATTGGAGTTTAATAGAAAAACGGCATTGGCTACAAATAGCTTTCCGTTTTCCCAAAAAGATCGAAATAAAGGATTATCAACCATATAAACAATACTTCCTCTTCCCATGGTTTGCTCTCCAAAAAGCAAAGATTCTGGTACATTTTTTACAGCTTTACTACCAGCATAACCAGATACGTTGTTAGAATCTTTATCAAAATAACCAACATTGTAACCTTTCTTTAAATAACTATAAGAAGTTCCGCTTAATTTTAAAGAATAATATTCTTTATCATAACCAAAAGCTAACGGATGTGAATTGTCTAAAGTACTTTTAAAAATACTTCCTGTAATTAAGTTGGCTACACTTTTACGTTCTCTTTCTTCGTAAGGAATTAAGTTATTATTCGTTACTTCTTCAGCATTTTTTTTAGTTTTTAAAGAGAAACCTTCTTTATTTGCAAAGCTATTTAAGGCATTTCCTATTGCTACTAATGTACCGCCAGATCTTACCCATTTTTTTAAATTAGATAAAGTAGAACCATTTAAAATACTATTGTAATAACCACTTGGTAAGATTATTACATCGTATTTGCTTAAATCTGTATAACCAAAATTATTAGAGTTAATGTTAGTAATTGGGTATTCTAATTGGGTTTCAAAAAAGTGCCAAACTTCACCAAAACTTAAAGATGAAGTTGCTTTACCAGAAACCACGGCTATTTTCTGTTTATTAATTGGTTTAATTGCTGATGAACCAAAATCTACACCAGATTGAGAAAAACCAGTTGCAACAGAAGTTAATTGACGTTGATGTTTGTCTGCAATTGTTACAATTATAGAATCAAAATCTATGTTTCTGTTATCATTTCTAAGTATTACTAAAGTTCCTTTATCGTAAGATATATTATTTGCTGAAAAAGATTTTTCAGCAAATCTAGGTACAATGTTATTCTTTAATAAATCTGCTAAAAAAGATGCGTCTTCAAGACTATTCCATTTAGAAACATAAGCGTAAGCACTTTTGTCTTCAAGATTTACAATTGTATTTTTAGTATTATTAGTTAAAGAGCTTACTTTATTTTTAGATGCAATTGCATTAAAACCATGTGCATACGGTAAAGACCAAGCAGTAATATCATAAGTTAAAGAATCTACCAATTTAGCATTTGGCTCAAATAAAGCTTTTACCATTTTACCTTTTGGTTGATCTGTATGAATAACCAAATCTTTATTACTAACGTCTAACTTAGCGTCTTTTAGAGTCGCATAACTATATCCTTTTACAGAGCCATTTTTAGCATTTTCATATTTTATTTCATGGGTATCTAATAACTCTTTTAAACCATTCATTTTATCTTCATTTTCATTTTGAAGAACATAACTTTTATAGTTTAAGTTAGCATTATTGAAGAATTTTCTAAATTCTGAATTTAGCCTTTTAGCATTTTTTGAAGAAATTTCTACAGTAGATAAACCTGTAGTTAAATGATGTGTAGCTCTATCCTTTAGTGTTAAAACTTCACCTTCATCTGTATTTATACCTAAACCTGCACGCCCATGACCGGCTTGTTCATAGGTCATACCAATTGCACCCATATATGTTGGGTATGTATCACCATAACTCGGGTATAATAAATCGAAGCTTTCTTTTGTAAAATACAACCAACCTTCTTTATCAAAATATTTTGCGTGATTTTTACCAATTTGTGTTTGAAATTCTCTTTGCCAATCAGTAATAATTTCATGAAAAGGTTCTGCAGCCGGAGCGAAGTAATACGGATTGTTGATACCTTGTTCATGAAAATCTACATGAATATGAGGCATCCATTTATTATAAACCTTAATTCTTTGTTTAGATTCTACTTGTGTTGCCCAAGCCCAATCTCTATTTAAATCAAATAAATAATGATTTGGTCTTCCACCTGGCCATGGTTCTGAATGTTCTGTAGCATTTTGATCTACATTATAAGGAGTGCTTTTAACTTGATTATACCAATTGACATAACGATCTCTACCATCTGGATTTATACAAGGATCTAGAATAACAACTGTATTTTCTAACCAGGCTTTTTTAGAAGTAACCAATTCATATAAGGTTAACATTGCAGCCTCTGTACTAGAAGCTTCATTACCATGTACATTGTAACTTAACCATACAATTGCAACGTCGTTTTTAGAATTACCAGAAATTACCCCCGTTTGACTTAGATTATTTTTTCTGATGGTCTCTAAATTGTTAATGTTTTCAACTGATGAAATGTAACTAACATATAAAGGTCTGTGTTCGTTTGTTTCGCCATATTTTTCTAATTTTACATTTGATAAAGTATTGCTAACATAATTAAAATAGTCTATAACTTTATGGTGTCTTGTAAAACGAGCGCCAATTTCGTAACCTAAAAATTCTTTTGGAGATTTAATTTTTTGAGAAAATAGTGTTCCAGATAATAAAATAAGAACAACTACAATAGATTTGATTTTCATGTAAGTGTTTGATTAGAAAACCAAATGTAATAATATATTTTTAAAATTGTTAATTTGCATAAAATAGAACTTGTTAAAAGTTTGTTAGATTGATTTGTAGTGATTTACAAAGCTTAAAATAGTTGTATTTTTATAAAAAATTTAGAAGTTAAAATGAGCAGTAAGATAGATATAGAATGTTGTTGTATTAAAAACTTTGCAGCCTAATGAAAGTTACTCAAATTCCGTTTAAAAAAACAGGTTTTTTCTCTAATACAATGATAGATTATTTAGAGCAAAAAGATTCTTTAAAACCTTTTTACAATAATTTTCCAGACATTACAGGGTTTTATAATCAAATAGAAGAAAAAGAAACATCTTTTAGTTTGCAAACACGTTTGGTTTTAGCAGAAGCATTAAAAAATCAATATCTAAATTTTGATGTTTCGTCGAAAACGGAAGAAAACATACATCTTTTAAAACTTAAAAATACTTTTACAATTACAACTGGTCATCAATTAAATTTATTTACAGGACCGTTGTATTTCTTATATAAAATTATTTCTGCAATTAATTTAGCAGAAGAATTGTCAGAAAAATTTCCTGAGAAAAATTTTGTGCCAGTTTATTGGATGGCAACAGAAGATCACGATTTTGATGAAATAAACTATTTTAACTTTAAAGGTAAAAAAGTTGTTTGGAACAGAGAAGATGGTGGTGCAGTAGGAAGATTTTCTACAAAGGGTTTAGAAAATGTTTTAAATGTTTTTGCAAATGAATTAGGTGGTTCTAAAAATGCAACATATTTAAAAAATCTTTTTTCTGAAGGTTATTTAAAGCACAATAATTTAGCAGAAGCAACTCGATATATAGCAAACGAATTGTTTAAAGAGTATGGTTTGATAATTGTTGATGGAGATGATAAAGAATTAAAAGAACTCTTTATTCCTTTTGTTCATGAAGAATTAGAAAATGGTATTTCGTATAAAGAAGTTTCGAAAACAATAGAAAAATTAGAAGAAAATTATAAAATACAAGTTAACCCTAGAGAGATTAATTTATTTTATTTAGGTGATAATTTTAGAGAACGTATCGTTTTTGAAGAAGGAATTTATAAGGTAAACAACACAGAAATTACATTTACTAAATCAGAAATTCTAAAAGAAGTAGAACAAAACCCGATAGCATTTTCACCAAATGTAATTATGAGACCTTTATATCAAGAAGTTATTTTACCAAATATTTGTTATTTGGGTGGTGGAGGTGAAATGGCATATTGGTTCGAATTGAAAAAATATTTTAAGAAGGTAAATGTTCCTTTTCCTATTTTATTATTAAGAAATTCTGTACAAGTTATTTCAGAAAAACAACAGCGTAAATTAGATAAATTAGATATTTCTATTGAAGAACTTTTTTTAGATCAGCATGAATTATTATCCAAAAAAGTAATTCAAAATGCAGATTTAGAAGTAAATTTTAATGAAAAAATAAATTATTTAGAGCAACAATTTAAAGAGTTAAAAGTTGTAGCAGAAAAAACGGATGTTACTTTTATTAATGCTGTAAAAGCACAAGAAAAGAAACAAATTAAAGGTTTAGAAAATTTGCAAAAAAGGTTGATAAGAGCAGAAAAAAGAAGACAAAAAGATTTAGTAGATCGAATAACTTTTCTTCAAAATGAAATTTTACCAAATCAAAGTTTAGAAGAAAGACAGCGAAATTTTTCTGAATATTATTTAGAATATGGCAAAGAATTTATAATAGCATTAAAAAAATCTTTAAAACCTTTAGACTTACAATTTACAGTTTTAGAACTTTAATTTAGTATGAAATTTATAGTTCTAAAAGTAAGGCATAAAACTATTAGTTGTTTTAAAAATATCGATATTTATGAGTAAAGAAAAAGGTTTACATCCTAGAAATAAATTTAATACAGGTTATAATTTTGATGTACTTGTTCAAAATAATCCTAATTTAAAGGAGTTTGTAGCAACTAATAATTATGGGAATTTAAGTATTGATTTTTCAAATCCGAAGGCTGTAAAAGAACTTAATAAAGCACTTTTGTTTTCTTATAAAGATTTGTCTGTTTGGGATTTTCCAGATGAAAACTTATGTCCGCCTATTCCTGGTCGTTTAGATTACATTCATCATTTATCTGATTTGCTTTCATCCGAAGAAAATATTAAAATATTAGATATCGGAACGGGAGCAACTTGTATTTATCCTATTTTAGGTGTAGCAGAATATAATTGGACATTTATTGGCTCTGATATTGATTTAGATTCTTTAGATTATGCCCAAGATATTATTTACGATAATAAGTTAGAAGAGAAGATAACTTTACGTCAGCAATTTAACGAGCAAAATATTTTAAAAGGAATTATTGAAGATGAGGATTCTTTTACAGCAACAATGTGCAATCCTCCTTTTTATAAATCTGCAGAAGAAGCACAAGGTGCAAACCGAAGAAAAACTAAGAATTTAGGAAATAATGCAGTTAGAAATTTTTCTGGTAATAATAACGAACTTTGGTATGTTGGCGGAGAAAAAGCTTTTTTACACAATTATTTATATGAAAGTTCTTTATTTAAAACCAAAAGTAAATGGTTTACAAGCTTAGTTTCTAAAAAAGAAAATATTGATAGTTTAGAGAAGTCTTCTAAAAAATTGGGTGCGGTTAAGTTTAAGGTAATACCAATGAATCAAGGTAATAAGGTAACTAGAATTGCTTGTTGGCGGTTTTAATTAAAGCTTGTTTAATTGTAAACTAAATCTTTAATATTATATTTTTTACATAAATAGTGTAATATTGTATACACCAACATATGTACAAATACCAAGCATATAAAAGCGTATAACGGAACTCCGAAAAATTGATAAGGCCAATAATAGGTCCAAACCCCTAACTGAATCGTAATTACTTCACCGAAAGCAGGAAGTATTAAAGCTAAAATTAGCGCTAAAACAATTTTATTTTTTTGGCTTTTGTTTTGAAGTAACGGAATTAATTTCAATTCTAATTTGTACAAAAAATAGAAAGCATACATCCAAGCAAAAGGTAACCAAAGCGGCAATTCTCTGCTAACTTCATGATATTCCCAATAACCATTTGCAACGCCCCAAGTTTCACCAACAATACCACCAAAACAAGTTAAAAGCATTCCTATAAGTAGCAACCAATTTTTATGGTTAGGCTTAATGATTTCTTTATAAACGTTGTGTGTAAGTTTTGCTATTAAAATTAAGGCAATTATTAAGTCGTATTCTTTTAAATAACCAATAAAAACACCT
>JAHDHO010000003.1 GCA_020631275.1 Polaribacter sp.
ACGTGCAAGTAGAGTGTGAAACTTGCCAAGGAAAACGTTTTAATAGAGAAACTTTAGAAATTAGATACAAAGGAAAATCTATTTCTGATGTCTTAGAAATGACTATTGAAGACGCTACAGATTTTTTTGTTAAAATTCCTAAAATTCACAGAAAACTTAAAACAATTAAAGATGTTGGCTTGGGCTACATAACACTTGGGCAACAATCTACTACACTTTCTGGTGGAGAAGCCCAAAGAATTAAATTAGCTTCAGAATTATCGAAAAGAGATACAGGTAACACATTTTATATTTTAGATGAACCCACTACCGGGCTTCATTTTGAAGATATTAGAGTTCTAATGGAAGTTTTAAATAAATTAGCAGATAAAGGTAATACCGTATTAATTATAGAACATAATTTAGATGTTGTAAAATTAGCAGATTACATTATTGATGTTGGTATGGAAGGTGGTAAAAAGGGTGGTAAAATTTTAACTACAGGTACACCAGAAGAAATTGCAAAACATAAAACTAGTTACACCGCCAAATTCTTAAAAAAATTACTAATTTAGCAGGCTTTTCTTTTTTAAAGCATGATACAATAAATAAAACATACTTAAAATGACAAATGACGATAGAAAAATAAAAGAAAAACTTCAAACCAAAACTTGGAACGAAATTAAAACAAACGATTCTTGGGCTATATTTAAAATTATGGCAGAGTTTGTAGAAGGTTATGAAAAATTAAGTAAAATTGGTCCTTGTGTTTCTATTTTTGGTTCTGCAAGAACAAAACCAGATCATCCTTATTACAAATTAGCAGAAGAAATTGGTTATCAATTAACGCAAGCAGGTTTTGGTGTTATTACAGGTGGTGGACCAGGAATTATGGAGGCTGGTAACAAAGGAGCAAACAGAGGTAAAGGGCTTTCTGTTGGTTTAAATATTGAATTACCTTTCGAACAACATGATAATCCTTGGATTGATCCAGGTAAAAGTTTAGATTTCGATTATTTCTTTGTACGTAAAGTTATGTTTGTGAAGTATTCTCAAGGTTTTGTTGTGATGCCTGGTGGATTTGGAACTTTAGATGAACTTTTCGAAGCAATTACACTTATACAAACCAAGAAAATAGGTCGTTTTCCAATTGTACTTGTAGGTTCTAAATTTTGGGGTGGATTATTAGATTGGATAAAAAATACTCTAATAACAGAAAAAAATATTGGCTTAGAAGATTTGAGCTTATTTAGAGTGGTAGATACTGCTGAAGAAGCTGTTGAACATTTTAACAAGTTCTACGCAAAATATCAATTAAAACCAAACTTCTAAAAATTAATTAACGCTAATTAATTTATTCTTAATTATTGAAAAAACAAGTTTATATACTATTTTTCATACTACTTTATAGTGGCTTTAACTTAGCACAACAAAATGCTATTAATGTTAAGGCCACATTAAATGTAGAAGACGATAAATTGTTAATTCAGCAAGAAATCATTTACACAAACACCTCTAATCAAGAGTTAAACCATATTTTCCTTCATAATTGGGGTAACAGTTTTAAAGATAGAAAAACACCACTTTCCAAACGTTTTATTCAAGATTTTAGAAAAGACTTATATTTTGCTAATAAAAAAGATATAGGTTTCTCAGAAATCAAAAACATCACAATAAACTTTAATAACATTGTTTATAAAGAGCTAGAAAGCAAACAAGATATTTTACAATTATTTTTAGACAAACCTTTAAAACCAAAAGAAACTACTAAAATTAATGTTACCTATATTTTAAAAATTCCAAACTCTAAATTTACTGGTTACGGTAAATACAATAACGGATTCAGATTAAGATACTGGTATTTAACTCCTGCAATTTACAAAGATGGTTGGCAGATAATGAGTAATTTAAATCTTAACGATTTATTTGAAGATTATACCACTTTTAACATTCAATTTAAATTACCCAATTATCTAAACATAACAAGTAGTTTAAAACAGCAGAAAACTAATACCGCAGAAGTTTATTCTACTTACAAGCTTTATGGTAAAAACCAAAAAGATGTTATTTTAGACATCCAAAGAAAAAATACCTTTAAAAAATTTTATACAGATAGCCATGAAATTCAAACTGATATTTTACAAGATGATTTCAACAAAAATCTAACTGAAGTAATTTTAAATAGAGAATTAAACTTTTTAACTTCGTATTTAGGAGTTTTACCAACTGATAAAATTTTTATTGATGAAGTAATACGAAAGCAAAACCCTATCTATGGATTAACACAATTACCAAGTTTTATAAGACCTTTTTCTGATGTTTTTAAACAAGACCTAACCTTATTTAAAGTTTTATCAAAAAAATATTTACAACAAACTTTACTAATTAATGAAAGGAAAGATTATTGGTTAATAGATGGTTTGCAAAATTATTTAATGATAGAATATGTAAATAAATATTATCCTGAAATTAAACTTTTAGGTAAAGCTTCAAATTCTTGGTTTTTAAAAAGGTTTAATATTTCTAAACTTCAGTTTAATGAAAAATACCCTTTTGTATATCAATTTACTGCAAGACAATTTTTAGATCAAGCCCTAAATACTCCGGCAGATTCTTTATCTAATTTTAATAGAAGAATAGTAAGCAAATACAAAGCTGGTTTAGGTTTTACTTACCTTAAAGAATTTTTAGGTGAAAAGATTTTAAATTCGAGCATTAAAGAATTTTATCAGAATAACAAGCTTAACGTTACGAACGATTCAGATTTTAAAGAAATTCTTACCAAAAATACCTCAAAAGATGTTTCTTGGTTTTTTAAAGACTTTATTAAAACAAATAAAAAAATAGATTACACTATTGATAAAGTCTCAGAAACAAAAGACAGCTTAAAAGTTACGCTAAAAAACAAAAGAAATATTACTGCTCCTATTGCTTTATACGGTATTAAAAATAAAGAAATTAAATATAAAGAATGGTTTACTAACATTTCTGATACGCTATCTACCACATTACCAAAGGATAAATTTGATCAAATTGCATTGAACTACGAAAATATTTATCCAGAATACAATACGCTTGACAATTATTACAACATCAAAAGAAAACTATTTAACAAACCTTTAAAATTCTCTTTAATTAAAGACGTTAAAGCACCAAATTACAATCAGATTTTTTATCAACCTAGTTTTGGATATAATTTTTACGACGGATTAATTTTGGGTGTAAAATTACACAACAAACCAATCATAAAAAGAAATTTAGAATTTAAAATTTCTCCGGGATACGCTACTAGAAGTAAAATGATTAATGGTTCTTTTTCTGTAGCCTACAACCAGTTTTTTGAAGAAACAGATATTTATAAAATTACTTATGGTATTGCAGGAAACACCCTACAGTATGCACCAGAATTATCTTATAGTTCTTTAATACCTTATGTAGATATTCAATTTAAAAGAAAGTCTTTAAGAGATGCTAGTACAGAGAATTTAAGAGCAAAAATTGTACATATAAATAAAGAAATTTCTCCTTTAGAAACCAAAACAGATCAAGACAACTATAACGTTTTTAGTTTAAGCTACAACTACATTAATCCTGATATTATTAATGAAACTAGATATAGCTTTACTGGTGAAGTTGCTAAAAATTTCTCTAAAATCTCTGCAGATTTTAGATTTAGAAAATTAACAACCTCAGACACACAATTAGATTTTAGAGTTTTTGCGGGTGCTTTTTTTCATAATAAATCTGAAGGAGATTACTTTAGTTTTGGTTTAGATAGAGCTAATGACTATTTATTTGAGTTAAATTATTATGGTAGATCAGAAGACTCTGGTATATTTAGCCAACAATTCATTATCACAGAAGGTGGTTTTAAATCTGTTTTACCAACAAGGTTTGCCAATCAATATATGTTATCCCTAAACTCTAGTATTGGTTTATGGAGATGGGTAGAATTTTATAATGATGTTGCTTTCCTTAAAAATAAAAACCAATATTTATTTTTTGGTTATGAAAACGGAATCCGATTAAATTTTATTCATAATATTTTCGAAATTTATTTACCATTATACTCTAACAACGGTTGGGAAGTTTCACAAGAAGCATATCCTCAAAAAATTAGATTTACTTTTACCGGAGATTTGGGGTCTATTTACAATTTCTTTAGACGAGGATTTTTATAAAAACCAGCTCTAACTTCTTCTAATTTTAAGACAACTTTAACATAGCACTTTTCTTTACATAAGCATTAATCAATGTTTAATAAAATTTTATAATATTCATTAAAAATCTACATTTAGTCCTATTTCATAGAGATTTTTAAAATAAATGTATAAAATTTAATTATTCGTAAAATTTTAAACTAAAAACATTAATTTGTTGATAAATTACTAAATAAATAAGAAATTTTTAAAATATCAACTAAAATGACTACTTTTGCAAAAGTATAATTCAAGAAAAATATGGCTCAGAAAACACTTACTCAAGATACAAAAGAACTTTCTTTTAAAGATTTTAAAGCAGAGGTCTTAAACGACTATAAAATTGCTAAAATTAGTAGAGAATGTAGTTTACTTGGTCGAAGAGAAGTTTTAACTGGTAAAGCTAAATTCGGAATTTTTGGAGACGGTAAAGAAGTACCACAATTGGCATTAGCAAAAGCCTTTAAAAAAGGAGATTTTAGATCTGGATATTACAGAGATCAAACTTTTATGATGGCAATAGGAGAGTTAACTGCACAACAATTTTTTGCAGGGTTATATGCGCATACAGATATCGAAATAGAACCAATGTCTGCTGGTAGGCAAATGGGTGGTCATTTTGCAACACATAGTTTAAATGAAGATGGAAGTTGGAAAAACTTAACAGAACAGTATAATTCTAGTTCAGACATTTCTCCAACAGCTGGTCAAATGCCTCGTCTATTAGGTTTAGCCCAAGCTTCTAAAATCTATAGAAATGAAAAAAGTGTTCAAAATAAAACTAATTTTTCTAAGAATGGTAATGAAATTGCCTGGGGAACAATAGGTAATGCAAGCACTAGCGAAGGTTTATTTTTCGAAACAATTAACGCAGCTGGTGTTTTACAAGTACCAATGGTTATGAGTGTTTGGGATGATGAATACGGAATTTCTGTTCACGCAAAACACCAAACAACAAAAGAAAGTATTTCTGAAATCTTAAAAGGTTTTCAAAGAGATAATAATGCCAATGGTTACGAGATATTTGTTGTAAATGGTTGGGATTACGTAAAGTTAATCGACACATATAATAAAGCAGCCAAAATTTCTAGAGAAGAGCATGTACCTGTATTAATTCACGTTAAAGAATTAACACAACCACAAGGGCACTCTACATCGGGTTCTCATGAAAGATACAAAGGAAAAGAAAGATTACAGTGGGAAAAAGAACACGACTGTATCGCTAAAATGAGAAAATGGATTTTAGATTTTGAATTAGAAACAGAAAACGGAGAAACATTACGTTTTGTCGATTCAGAAGCCGATTTAATCATTTTAGAAAAAGAAGCAAAAAAAACAGTTACCACTGCAAAAAGAAATGCTTGGAACGCTTATAACAACGAACTAATAGGAGAAGTAAAAATTGCTTCGAGCTTACTCGAAAGAGTAGCTAAAAAAAGCAAAAACAGTGCTTTTATTACAAAACTTAAAAACGATTTAGAAAAATTAGTAGAACCAATTAGAAAAGATATTTTAATTGCAACTAGAAAAACACTTCGTTATATAAAAGATGAAGAATTTTCTGAGAAAATAGAACTTCAAAACTTTATTAAAAAAACTATTGATGCAGCAGCTTATAAATATTCTTCTTATCTGTATAGCGAAAGCAATCACAGTGCTTTAAATGTAAGCGCTAAAAAACCAGTTTATGCTCAAAAACAAAACTTGGTAGATGCAAGAATTGTAATGAGAGATAATTTTGATGCAATTTTAAAGAAACATCCAGAAGTTGTAATTTTTGGTGAAGATGCAGGTTTTATTGGTGATGTAAATCAAGGATTAGAAGGTTTACAAGAAAAATACGGTGATATTAGAATTTCTGATACAGGAATTAGAGAAGCTACAATTATAGGACAAGGTATTGGATTAGCAATGCGTGGTTTAAGACCAATTGCAGAAATACAATATTTAGATTACTTACTGTATGCTTTACAAATAATGAGTGATGATTTAGCAACATTACATTACAGAAGTTTTGGCAAACAAAAAGCACCATTAATTATTAGAACTCGTGGTCATAGATTAGAAGGTATATGGCATGCAGGCTCACCAATGGGCGGAATTATAAATAACGTTAGAGGAATGCATGTTTTGGTACCTAGAAACATGACTAAAGCTGCTGGTTTTTATAATACTTTATTAGAAGGAGATGAACCTGCTTTAGTTGTAGAGTGTTTAAACGGTTATAGATTAAAAGAAGAATTACCAATTAATTTAGCTGAATTTAAAACACCAATTGGTTATGTAGAGACCGTTAAAGAAGGTACAGATATTACTGTTGTTTCTTATGGATCTACTTTAAGAATTGTTCAAGAAACAGCTATAGAATTACAACAAGTTGGAATTAATATTGAAATTATAGATGCACAAAGTTTATTGCCATTTGATTTAAATTCTGATTGTGTTAAAAGTCTTGCTAAAACAAATAAATTATTAGTTGTTGATGAAGATGTACCAGGTGGAGCATCTGCATATATTTTGCAAGAAATTTTAGAGAAACAAAACGGATATCAATATTTAGACAGTAAACCTGCTACATTAGCATCTAAACCACATAGACCTGCTTATGGTACAGACGGAGACTACTTCTCTAAACCTTCTGCAGAAGATATTTTCGAGAAGATTTATGATATTATGCACGAATCAAATCCCGAAAAATTTAAAAGCTTATACTAGAAATATTTTCTTCATAAGATTTATTAGAACCTCAAAAAACTACTGTTTTTTGAGGTTTTTTTTTAACAGAAATATAAGAATCTACTACAGCTAATTTTAATAATTTAGTAGACTTATTAACTAACCAATCTATCATGAAAAAAATAATTTTATTTTCATTAGTCACTTCTCTCCTATTCACATCAGACTTATTTAGTCAAAGTGGTAGAATTAAATTAAAGAAGAAAAATAAAACTGAAAAAAACACAGAAACCAAAGCTCCTAAGAAGAGTAAAACTCCTAAATATTCAGACTTTGTAAAAAAAAGCACAAAGACTGATGATGGTTTATTTAAAGTACATGAAAATAAAGATAAATTTCTTTATGAAATTCCTAATTCTTATTTGGGTAAAGAAATGTTATTAGTTACCAGAATTAAAGAAATTCCTGCTAATTTAGGTGGTGGTTATGTAAATGCTGGTTCTAAAATTAACACACAAGTTATTGTTTGGGAAAAATATAAAAACAAAATCTTATTAAAAGTAAAATCTTATAACGCTATTGCAGAAGATAATTTACCTATTTACAAATCTGTAAGAGCAAACAATCTAGAACCAGTAATTTATGCTTTTGATGTGAAATCTCAAAATATAGATTCTACAGCAGTTTTAGTAGACGTTACTAAATTTTTCTCAACAGATGTTAAAGCTATTTCTGGCTTACCATCATATTACCGTAAAAACTACAAAGTAAGAAGGTTAGATGCTTCTAGAAGTTTTATCAGTAGTATTAAAAGTTACCCAAAAAATATAGAAGTAATTCAAGATTTTACTTTTGATGCAGATGCTCCACCAAGTAATAGGAACACAAATACGATTTCTATGCGAATTAATCAATCAATGATCTTATTACCAGAAAAGCCAATGATGTCTAGAATTTACGACAAAAGAGTTGGTTATTTTACAATTGGTAATGTAGATTATAGTTCTGAAGCTTTAAAGGCAGACAGTAAAAGATATATAAGAAGATGGAGATTAGAGCCAAAGGATGAAGCGGCTTATAATAGAGGTGAATTGGTAGAACCAATTAAACCGATTGTTTATTATTTAGATCCTGCAACGCCAGAAAAACTAAGAAAATATATAAAACAAGGTGTAGATGATTGGCAAAAAGTTTTTGAAACTGCTGGTTTTAAAAATGCAATTATGGCAAAAATGCCTCCAACAAAAGAAGAAGATCCAGAATTTAGTATGGAAGATATTCGTTATTCTTCTATTAGATACGTGGCAAGTACAACAAGAAACGCAACAGGACCAAGTGTTTCTGACCCAAGATCTGGTGAAATTTTAGAAAGCGATATTATTTGGTACCACAATCATTTACGTTCTTATAGAAATAGATACTTATTAGAAACTGGTGCGGCAAACCCTTCGGCTAGAACTTTAGACACACCAGATGAAGAAATTGGGGACATGATGCGCATGGTAATTGCTCATGAAGTTGGTCATGCTTTAGGATTACCTCATAACATGGCTGCTAGTTATGCTTATCCAACAGATTCTTTAAGGTCTGGTGATTTTACTCAAAAAAACGGAATTGCAGCAACAATTATGGATTATGCAAGGTATAATTACGTTGCGCAACCTGGTGATAAAAACATACGTTTTATTAGACAACTTGGGCCTTACGATCATTATGCTATTAATTGGGGTTATAGAAAAATACCAAATGCTACTTCACCAGAACAAGAAGTTAAAACTTTAGATAAATGGATTGAAGAAAAAGGAAATGACCCAATTTATAGATTTGGTGGGCAACGTTTTGATCCATCTGCGCAAACGGAAGGAATTGGTAACAATCAAGTTAAATCTAGCACATATGGTGTAAAAAACTTAAAAATTGTTGCAAAAAACTTACCTAATTGGACATCTAATCAAACAAATAATTACGAAGATTTAAATGAATTATACGGTGAATTATTAAGTGTTTGGGGACGTTATGTTGGCCATGTTACTGGTAATATTGGTGGAGTTTACGAATTCAATAAAAAACCATCTCAAAAAGGAGCTATTTATGTACCAGTTTCTAAAAACGTTCAAAAAGAATCTATAAATTGGCTAATAAATAACGTCTTTAAAACTCAGAATTGGTTACTTGATAAAAACATTCTAAACAAAATAGACGAAACTGGTTACACAGAAAAGCTAGGTCGTTATCAAGACAGAAATCTAGCAACATTATTAAATTATAGAACTTTAGAAAGAATGATTGAAGCAGAAGTTATTCAAGATGATTTCTATCCTGCATCAGACATGATAAGCGATTTACGTAAAGGAATATTTTCTGAAGCTAAAAGCACTAAAAACGTAGACTTACAAAGAAGAAAGCTTCAAAAATCTTTCATTAAAAGATTAGGTATATTAATGAATGATAAATCTGCTACAAGTACAGATATCTCTTCAATTGTTAGAGGAGAATTAACAACATTAAAATATCAGTTAAACACTGCTAGTAAAAGAGCTATAAATAAAATATCTAAGTATCATTACAAAGATTTAATTGTAAACATTAACAACATTTTAGATCCAAAGTAATCTAACTTTTACTTAAAACATTTTTACCTATTGCGCATTCTAAACATCGTTTTAATGCGCAATAGTTGTTTTTAAGCTCTAATAAAGCTTGTGAGTCGAATGCATTTTCAGAAGAAACTTTTAACTCTGTAAACTTAGAAATAATACTGTTTTTTTCTGATTTAATTTCCCTTAAAATTTCTAAATAAGTTTCTTCATTTACTTCACCTCTACCCTTATGGTACATAAACTTTAAAGGTATTATTGTATTTATAATTAATAAATCTATAAATGATTTGGTAAGACGTTTAGGTGATTTCTTAGAAACTGATTCAAAATTATAGTGCGTTTGCCAAAAATCATTTATTTCTATTTTAAATAAATCATAAAAGTCTTTGAGCTTATTGGATTCAATAATTTTAGAAAACAAATTTTTCTCTTTAGAAAATAATGCCACTAGTTGCGCAATTCTTATTGTAGGGAAATTATTAGGGCGCATTCTAAAAAAAGAAAACTGATTATTTAACATTGGTTTTAGTTTAAATTTATGTTTTATAAAACCATACTCTTCTTTTAAAAGCATATAATAGTTATGCTGAATACCTTCCTCTAAAAATCCCCCTTGACCAAAAAGTAAGGCAGAAAACTGTGTAGAATTTGAACTTACTTTTTTTACTACCGAAAAATCAATTGATTTTGCGAGAGCCAAAAACGCATCTCCATTAATTTTTAATCCGAAGTTTTTAGCTAATAACTGAAATAAAACTGCTTCAAAGTTATTTTGCTCAAGTTCTAAAAGTATTTTAATTTCTGATGATTTCCTTTCTAATCTCTCAAAAAATAGACGTTCTTTCCAATTATTAAAAGTAAAATAATCTACCTGTGTAAAACTTTTCTCACAAGGAATCCAGTTTTTTGGAGAAAACAATAAATTCTTATAATTCTTTAAAAGATTTTTATCTACAAAGGGTTTAAGTACCAATGTAGGTATCGCCTTATTATTTTTCATGTAAATTAAAGCATCATTCTCCCAAACAACATGTAAAATTACTCCATCATAATTCGTATCAACTTCATGGTTATGCATATACCAATCTGATGATTTTAAATGAATCTCTACATTTCCTACCCAAGTTTGGTCATCAATCTTTATCTGTGCATTTAGAAAATCTGGTCCTGCATTTTGATTATGTAAACCTGTTTTAAGAATCGAGAGTGTTTCATTATTTATTGTGCACAGTTTTACGCTAGAAAATATTTTATATTTCCAGACATAATGAAGAAAATCTTCATTCATAGTTTTTTATTTAAATGTACAAAAAAATTGATACTTCTATAGATTTATATAATTAGGCAATTTTATTTAAGCAATTTTAATGTCATATTTTTGTTAAATAAAATCAGCTTAATACAAATGAATATTATAGATAAATTAAAATGGCGTTATGCTGTAAAAAAGTTTGACGCTAATAGAAAACTAACAGAAGAACAAGTAAATACTCTAAAAGAAGCTTTTAATTTAACAGCTACTTCTTATGGTTTACAACCTATAAAATTAGTTGTAATTCATAATAAAGAAGTTCAAGAAAAACTACTTCCTTTCTCTTTTAATCAACAGCAAATTACACAAGCCTCTCACCTTTTTGTAATTTGTATACAAGACAATTACACAACAAAAGAAGTTACAGAATATTTTAACTTAGTAAAAAAAATAAGAAATACACCAGATGAAATTTTAAATCCTTTTAAAGATTTTTTAACGGCAGAGATTCAGAAAAAAACTCAAGAAGAATTGTCTATTTCTAATAAAAATCAAGCTTACATTGCTTTAGGAAATTTACTAACCGTATGTGCAAGTTTAGATATAGACTCTTGTCCTATGGAAGGTTTTATTCCTTCTAAATATGATGAAGTTTTAGCATTAGAAAACCATAATCTAAAATCTGTTTTAGTACTTCCTGTTGGTTTTAGAGCCGATGACGATTATATGAAAGATTTATCAAAAGTTAGGAAAAATCTAACAGAAAGTATTATCGAAATCTCGTAAATTTACACTTTAAATTAAAACATTTTTATGAGCACAGAAGTTAGAAATTTAGCACCAAAAGAAGTTTGGAATATGTTTGCAGACCTTAACGCTGTTCCGCGTCCTTCAAAAAAAGAAGAACGTGTTATACAGTTTATGGTAGATTTTGGTAAAAAACTAAATTTAGAAACATTTGTAGATAAAGTTGGTAATGTAATTATCAATAAAAAAGCTACCAAAGGTTTAGAAGACAGAAAAACAGTGGTTTTACAAAGTCACTTAGATATGGTGCACCAAAAAAATGCAGCAACTAATTTTGACTTTGATTCTGAAGGAATTAAAATGATTGTTGACGGAGATTGGGTAAAAGCAGATGGCACAACACTTGGCGCAGATAATGGTTTAGGTGTTGCAGCAATAATGGCTATTTTAGCCTCTACAGAAATTGAACATCCAACTATTGAAGCGCTATTTACAATTGACGAAGAAACCGGAATGACTGGCGCAATGGGTTTAGAAGGCAATATTTTAAAAGGTGATATTCTATTAAATTTAGACACAGAAGAAGATGATGAAATAGGAATGGGTTGTGCTGGTGGCGTAGATATTACCGCGACAAGAACATACAAAGAAGAAGAAGTACCAGAAAACTCTAATGCCTTTTCTATCACTGTAAATGGTTTAAATGGCGGACATTCTGGTATGGATATTATTAAAGGTTTAGGAAATGCCAATAAAATAATGAACCGTTTGTTATTTGACGGATTTACTAATTATGGTTTAAGAATATCTAAAATAAATGGTGGTAGCTTAAGAAACGCTATACCAAGAGAAAGTTTTGCTATTATTACTGTTGATGCAATTTCTAAAGAAGCTTTTTTATTTGAAAGCAACTTATTAGTAAGTAACATAAAAAAAGAATTTGCAACTTTAGAACCAAATTTAAACATAGAAATATCTGAAACTAAAAACCCTGAAAAGGTAATGGAATTGGGCGTGCAAGAAGGTTTTATAAAATCAATTTACACAGCTTTAAACGGAGTTTACAGAATGAGTCCGGATATTGAGGGCTTGGTAGAAACCTCTAATAACATCGCTAAAGTAGTTGCAAAAGACGGCAATATTAAAATTAATTGTTTAACAAGGTCTTCATCGGAAACCAATAAATTAGATTTAGCAAATTCATTAAAATCTGCTTTTGAACTATCTGGCTTTACTGTTGATTTTTCTGGAGAATATCCTGGATGGCAACCGAACGTAAATTCTGAAATTTTAGATATAGTTTCTAATTTATATGAAGAAATACATCAAGAAAAAGCAAATGTTGCAGCTTGTCACGCTGGTTTAGAGTGTGGCATTTTAGGACAAAATTATCCAGAAATGGATATGGTTTCTTTTGGACCAACAATTAGAGGCGCACATTCACCAGATGAACGCGCAAGCATCTCATCAACACAAAAATTCTGGAACTTTTTAATTGAAATATTAAAAAATATACCAAAAAAATAGCAGTTGTTTTTTAGTAAAAAGCCGAAGGATTCCTTCGGTTTTTTATGATATCAATTTGTGTAAAAAGAAAATAAAAATAAATTTAATTTACTGATTATCAGTTTTTTAAAATTTTATTCATTTGTTAACATCTTTCACTTCTAAAAATCATAAAAAAATGTAATTTTACATTTAGATAAATCTATTTATTTTCATGGGTAAAATTATTGCAATAGCAAATCAAAAAGGTGGTGTTGGTAAAACAACAACAAGTGTAAATCTAGCAGCTTCTTTAGGTGTTTTAGAGAAAAAAGTTCTATTGATTGATGCAGATCCTCAAGCAAATGCTTCTTCTGGTTTAGGCATAGATGTAGAAACTGTACAAGGCGGAACCTATCATGTTTTAGAGCACACTTTATCGGCTAAAGACGCAATTATTAAAACAGATTCTCCTAATGTAGACATCATTCCGGCGCATATCGATTTAGTTGCTATTGAAATAGAACTTGTAGATAAACAAGAAAGAGAATACATGTTAAAAAAATCGTTAGAAGAAATTAAAGACGATTATGATTATATTTTAATAGATTGTGCCCCATCTTTAGGTTTAATTACATTAAACTCTTTAGTTGCTGCAAACTCTGTAATTATACCAATTCAATGTGAATATTTTGCATTAGAAGGTTTGGGTAAATTGTTAAACACTGTAAAAAGTGTTCAAAATATACACAACCCAAGTTTAGATATAGAAGGTTTATTATTAACCATGTTCGATGCTCGTTTAAGATTATCGAATCAAGTAGTTGATGAAGTTAGAAAACATTTTTCTTCTATGGTTTTTGATACAATTATTAGAAGAAATACACGTTTAGGAGAAGCACCAAGTTATGGTGAAAGCATTATTGCTTATGATGCAACAAGTAAAGGAGCCGTAAATTATTTAAATTTAGCTCAAGAATTATTAAAAAAGAATTCGTAAGATGGCAAAAGCGACTAAGAAACAAGCACTAGGAAGAGGATTATCTGCTTTATTACAACAAGATACACCAAATATAAATTCTGCATCAGATAAAAATGCAGACAAATTAGTTGGTAGTATTATTGAAATAGAATTAGATAAAATTGATGTTAATCCGTATCAACCTAGAACATATTTCGATGAAGAAGCTTTAAGAGAACTTGCTAGTTCTATTAAAGAATTAGGTGTTATACAGCCAATTACTGTTAGAAAATTACAAAGCAATAAATTTCAGTTAGTTTCTGGTGAAAGAAGATTTAGAGCTTCTAAGCTAATAGGTAATAAAACTGTACCCGCTTATATTAGATTAGCAAATGACCAAGAAATGCTAGAAATGGCATTGGTAGAAAATATTCAGCGTAAAAACTTAGACCCAATAGAAGTTGCACTTTCTTACCAACGTTTAATTGACGAAATTCAATTAACACAAGAAGAATTAAGTACAAGAGTTGGTAAAAAAAGGTCTACGGTAACAAACTATTTACGTTTGCTAAAATTAGACCCAATATTACAAACAGGTATGAGAGATGGTTTTATCTCTATGGGCCATGGTAGAGCAATGATTAATGTTGATAATACAGAAGATCAGTTAGCTATTTATGAAAAAATTTTAAGAGAAAAACTTTCTGTAAGACAAACAGAAGATTTAGTAAAAAGCTTAAAATCTGGATCTATTGCTAAGCCTAAGAAAAAAACTGTACCAACTTTTGTAAAAAATAGCTTAAAAGATATTAGCGATTATTTTGGTCATAAAGTTGATGTTTCTGTGAGTGCAAACGGAAAAGGAAAAATTTCAATACCGTTTCATTCTGAAGAAGATTTTAACCGAATAAAAAACTTATTAAAATAAGTGATTTCAAAAAAAATTATAATAACCATTTCTGTTTTGTTTTTTTCTTTTCATCTTTTTGCTCAAAAAGATTCAACAAAAGTTAAGACAAAACAGAACCTTATTATACAAGAAGGTGTTTATAAACCTTTAGCACCAGCTAAAGCTGCTTTTTATTCTGCAATTTTTCCTGGTTTGGGTCAAATTTATAATAAAAAATACTGGAAAGCACCATTAGTTTGGGGCGCTATGGCAACACCTACTTACTTTTATTTAAATAACAACAGCGAATATAAACGATACAGAACCGCTTATAAACTTAGAAAATCTGGTTTTCAGGATGAGTTTACCAATGACTTAGGAGAAGTTACGGTATCTCTAGAAACGCTAGAAAGAGCACAAGAACAATTAAGAGAAAATAGAGATTTATCTTTAATGTGGGGTGTAATTATTTATGTATTGCAGATTGTAGAAGCTAGTGTAAATGCACATTTAATACAATTTAATACTGATGATAATTTATCATTTAAACCTTCATTTGTTCAAGATCCTATTTTATTTGATGCTCCTAAAGTTGGTTTTACACTAAAATATACTTTTTAAAAATGAAAATTGCATTATTAGGCTACGGAAGAATGGGTAAGGAAATTGAAAAAATTGCAATTTCTAGAGGACATGAAATCGTTATAAAAAAAGATGTCGATACAGAGATAGATATAACTTTAGCAGATGTAGCTATAGATTTTAGTATACCTAAATCTGCTTTTAACAATATTTCTAATTGTTTTGAAAATAAAGTACCTGTTATATCTGGTACAACTGGTTGGTTAGACAAATACAACGATGCTGTTAGGTTATGTGAAGAAAAAAAAGGCGCTTTTATTTATGCTTCTAACTTTAGTTTGGGTGTAAATATCTTTTTTGAACTAAACAAACAACTAGCTAAAATGATGAGTAATTTAGAAGATTACAATATTTCTATGGAAGAAATTCATCATACAAAAAAATTAGACGCACCAAGCGGAACAGCAATTACTTTAGCAGAAGGAATTATAGAAAATTCTTCTAAAAAAGATTGGGAATTAGACAATAATACATCCGAAGAAAACATTCCTATTGTTGCTAAAAGAATTCCAGAAGTTCCTGGTACACATACGGTTTGGTACAATTCTAAAGTAGATTCAATTGAAATTAAACACACTGCACATAATAGACAAGGTTTTGCTTTAGGTGCCGTAGTAGCAGCAGAATGGATTCTTGGTAAAACAGGTGTTTTTAACATGAAAGACGTGTTAAACATCAGTTAAAATCTGTAACAAAATTGATTATTATCGCCTAATAAAAAATTAAAATACATTCCTTTATCTAAAGGATTTTAAAATATAATTATTATGACTTTTACCCAATGGTTTATCTTTTTTCTTGTAATACAAGTAATTCATTTTTTAGGAACTTGGAAATTATATGTAAAAGCAGGCAGAAAAGCGTGGGAAGCTGCAGTACCAGTTTATAACGGAATTGTATTAATGCAAATAATAAACAGACCTAAATGGTGGGTTCTTTTACTATTTATTCCTATTGTAAACTTACTAATGTTTCCTGTAATTTGGATTGAAACGATTCGTTCTTTTGGTTTTTTCAAAAAAATTGATTCGTTTTTAGTAATTGTAACTCTAGGTCTTTACATATTTTATATTAATTATGCTACAGATGCAACTTATAACGAAGATAGAAGCCTTAAACCAAGGTCTGAATTAGGAGAATGGGTAAGTTCTATAACTTTTGCAATTATTGCCGCAACTCTTGTGCATACCTATTTTATGCAACCTTTTACAATACCTACATCTTCATTAGAAAAATCTTTATTGGTTGGAGATTATTTATTTGTAAGTAAATTTCATTACGGAGCAAGAGTTCCATCTACAGTTATAGCTGCACCAATGGTGCACGATTCTTTACCTTTAGTTGGTACTGCTTCATATTTAAAAAAACCACAACTACCTTACACAAGATTACCTGGTTTACAAAGTATTAAAAACAACGATATCGTTTGTTTTAACTGGCCAACAGATTCATTAGCTACAATGTGGGGAGATACTTCTGGTAAATTTACCTATAAACCGGTAGATAAAAAAACAAATTATGTAAAACGAGCAGTTGGTATTGCTGGTGATTCTCTAGAATTAAGAGATGGTTATGTTTATATAAATGGGAAAAAAAATGTACTTCCGTATAGAGCCAAAATACAATTTTATTATACATATGAAGCAAAAAATGATATAGACGCAAATAGTTTTCCTAAGTTTCTAATTAAAAAAGAAAAGACTGGTGTATACAGAATATTATCAGAATACTGGAATAATTCTAAAATACAAAAAGCAATTAAAGAAAATGGAAACCTATCTAAAATTGGTGCCGATTCTTTATATACTGAAGTTGCGGGTGGTATAAATCCTGATTTCGCGAGAAGACTTAAAATGGAATCTGTAGCAAATAAAATAAATATTAATTTAACACAAGATGAAGTTGAAAGGCTTAGAAAGCTACCTCAAACTGTTGCTGTTACAAAAATTAACTATGATGCAGATAATGCCATTTTTCCTCATGTAAAAAGTAATAATTGGAGTCAAGATAACTTCGGACCAATTTATATACCAAAAGCAGGTGCTACTGTAAAATTAGATGCAAAATCTTTACCTTACTACGAACAAATTATTAAAAATTACGAAAATAACGACTTATCTTTTGCTGGAGATGATATTTTTATCAACGGTAAAAAAGCAGATACGTACACTTTTAAACAAGATTACTACTGGTTAATGGGAGACAATAGACATAACTCTTTAGACGCTCGTTATTGGGGTTATGTTCCTTTTGATCATGTTTTAGGTAAACCTGTAATGATTTGGTGGAGTTGGGATGCAAATGCTGCAAGCTTTGGAGAAAAAATTAAATCTATTAGATGGAATAGGTTGTTTACAACTGTTGGTGGAGATGGAGAACCAGTATCTTATAGGTATTTAGTCTTTGCTTTAATTGCAATATACATTGGTTACAGTTATTTTAAAGGGAAGAAAAAAGCTGCTAAAAAGTAAAATGGCTGTATTTATACCAACATACTTTTCACCTATATCACAATATCGCGCTATTATTAATGCAGATACTGTTTTATTTGAAACAGAAGATAATTTTCAGAAACAAAGCTATAGAAATAGGTGTTATATTTTTAATACAAATGGTAAGCAACTCTTAAATATCCCGGTAAAACATCCTGCAACCTCAGGTAGAAAAAAAACGAAGGATACTATTATTGAAAGTGCAACAAATTGGCAAGATCAACATTTTAAGTCTTTAAAAACCGCTTATAGAAATTCGCCTTTTTTTGAATTTTATATAGATGATTTAGCTCCAATATTCGATAAAAAATATACTTTTTTACAAGATTTAAATTTTGATACTTTCGACTTTATTACAGATGCTTTACAATTAGAAATTGATTACAAAAAAAGTAAATCTTACATCGATTCTGATGAAAAATCTGATTTTAGAAGTTTAGCTGACGTAAAATTTTTACCCAACAATCTTACCGACAAGTACATACAAATGTTTGATGACAAACATGGTTTTATACCAAATTTATCGATTTTAGACTTATTATTTATGGAAGGCCCTAATGCAATTAGTTTTTTAGAAAATTAGTTGTATCTTTGCAGACTCTTAAATAGCAAATCTTCTTAAGCTATTTGGGGTTCTAAATTAATGAATAACTTAAAAAAAATACTAGATAAATTTTGTGAAATCTCTGACGAATCACAAAATCTTATATTTTCTTTAGCAAAAAATATCGAGCTCCGAAAAGGAGACTCTATATCTAAAGCTGGAGAAATATCTAAAAGTATTTATATTCTAGAAGAAGGTATTGCTAGATCTTTTTATGTTGATGAAAAAGGGAAAGAATACATTAGAAACCTATTTGTACCAGTTAGAGCTATTGGCCCTTTAGGCGCTTTAATTCTAAGAAAAAAATCTAAGTTTTCTTACGATTGTTTATCTCATTGCAAATTACAAGTTATAAATTATGATGATTTTATAGATTTAACGAAACAAAATCTAGAAATTGGTAAACTATATTCTAAAATACTTGAAAAAGTATTTTTAGAATTAGAAGCTAAGGTTTACGATTTATCTGTTTTAAATGCTACAGAAAGGTATTTAAAGGTAAAAGCACAAATACCAAATATAGAAAACTTAATACCACAATACCATATAGCTTCTTACTTAAATATTACACCTGTTCAATTAAGTAGAATTAGAAAAGGTTTGTATTCTAAAAAATAATTTTAATGATTAGCATTAAATTTATAGTTCATTACAGCTTACATTTTATTGTTCCGTTTTTATTTGCTTTTGTTTTCTTTAGAAAAAAATGGAAAGCGGTTTACATTATTTTTATACTTTCCATGCTTGTAGATTTAGATCATTTATTAGCAAATCCTATTTTTCAAGAAAATAGATGTAGTATCAATTTTCATCCATTACACACATTTTGGGCAATGGCTATTTATATTTTAGGCTTATTCTTTAACAAAACAAGAATACTCTGTATTGCCTTATTATTTCACATGTTTACAGATTACTTAGACTGTTTATTGTAATACTTACCAAGTAAAATATCTAATTCCGGAGAAATATTAAATTTAAAAATCAATAAAATATACACCGGTACAATTAATATACTTTTCAAAATAATGTTAATAATTGGGTGAATCGGAAAATCCCATACATAAATATTATCCACAGGAAAATCCCAAAAATTAAATGCAAAATATAAAATTGCTATAATTGCAAGCATCTTTGCAGTTTTATTGGTAAAAGGTGTTATAGAAAACTTCTTTTTTACAAAGTATAGTTTAAATGTATTAGCACAAAAAATTACAATTAGGGTTGAAAGTGCCAAACCATTTGTACCCATTTCAAACTCATAATAAAATAATTTATTTAAAGCATAAACAGATAGCGCCATAGCAATACCAACAGGTAATGTTATTTTATAAAACTTAGAATTATTAATGATTGCACCATTATTACCTAAAAAGCCGTTGTACATTTTTAAAAATGAAATCATAAGCACTACGAGTCCGCCACCCGCATATTCTTCTGGTAGTAAGTTGAATAATTGTTGCACATTTGTATTAATTAAAACAAAGAAAAAACCACTTATTAAAAGTAAGTTAATTGAGCTTTTCTTATACAAAGAACCAACCTCTTTTTGATTATCTTCATTTAATGTTTTAGAAGTTAAAGGCTGTAAAATATTTAACATCGCTCTACTTGGTGCTTCTATAAAAGAACCTATAAAAACGGCTACAGAATAGTAAGCAGCTATTGCCAAAGTTTCTTTTCCAGGTATCATAAACTTATCAATATCTAAGATAATTGCACCTGCACTACCAGCCAAAATTATGTATCCAGAAAATCGTAAAACTTCAATAAAATTAGCAGGTTTCGCAAATGTAAACTTTGGCACGTATAGTTTTAGTGCATAAAACATCATTATAAACATTCTTAAAAAATACGCTGCAGTTAGGTAGTAAATAAATTCTGGTTTGCTTATAAATTCAAAATAAACGGCAAAAAGTAACAACATTACCACTACTCTGTTCCATAATTCTTTTAAAATATTACCAAAAACAGTTTGAAACTGTACTTTTGCCCAAGAATAAAAAATTTCAAAATACGCACAAGCTACTGCTATCAAATAAATTACTATTGTATAATCTTTTATAATAGGGTTTTTTTTTGATAAATAATCACCTATTTCTTGATAAAAAATATTACCAAAATAAGCTATTGGTATTGCAATTAATAATGGTAAAAAAACAACAGAAGATAGAAATTTATCTTTTTCTTCTTTTGTAAAATAACTAGAGAAAAACTTTACAATTGTATGATGAATTCCTAATGCAATTAATGGCATTAAAAGGTTAGATGTAGAGAATAAAAATGTAACTAAACCATAATACTCTTCCTCTAGAAACCTTGTGTATAAGAATAAAGTATTTATACCTCCAAAGGCAAAACCTAAGTATATAAAAAAAGTGTTTTTTAATGATTGTTTTAATACAATTCCCATTCTACGAAGTTATGTTTTTTAGAATAGAAGCTAATTCTTTTGTCAACTCTTTTCTATGATATTTTTTAATGTTGCTTGATGAAACCAACAACTTATTATTTTTATAATCTTTATATAAAGACTTTATTTCTTCTGATAGCTTTAATTCATTCTCAAAATTCACAACCTTACCAGCATTGGTTTCTTCTAAAATTGTTGCCAAATCTCCTTTTTCTGGTCCGATAGCTAAAATAGGTCTTTTGGCTGTTAAATACTCAAATAACTTTCCTGTTAAAATACCTTCGTTATTTAATACATTCGGAATTAACAATAATAAAACCTGAGATTTTTTTTGATATTTGATTGCTTTATGATGTGGTAAATATCCTAAAAATTTTGTGTTTTTTGATAAATTAAAGCATTGTATATCTTGTTTTACATCATCTACAATATCACCAATAAAATTAATTTGTAAATCGTTTTTAAAACTTGAATCTTGTAAACTAAGCTTTTCTAAAACTTTAAACAATACGGATGGATTACTTTGTTTAGGCAATAGACCAATGTAAGAAATTGTAAATTTTTTATCTAATCTTATGATATTTTTAGTCACAACTTCATCATCGAAACCATTGGTAATAACCTCTACTCTTTTGGCTGTTTTTAAAAACTCCTTTTTTAAGGTGTCACTAACAGTTAATATACAATCAGCATTTTTTAAAACTGATTTTTCTAATTTTATATTTTTATTTTTTGCAAAAGACAACTGATTAAAATCTTTATTATAATATAAATTAGACCAAGGATCACGAAAATCTGCAATCCATTTTAGATTGTTTTTTTGATGTAATTTTTGTGCTATTAAATGCATGCTATGTGGCGGACCCGTAGAAATTATTACATCGATTTTATAAGAATCGATAATTTTCTGCAAATATTTAACCGAAGGATTCACCCAAAAAACTTTAGGATCTGGAATAAAAAAATTACCTCTTATAAAAGACAAAAAACCGCCTTTACTAATATTAGAAACTCCTTTTTTTTGCTGATTATTTTTTTTCCAAAATAATAAATCTGTAGGTTCCCAAATTGGTTGTTTTAAAACCTTTATATTGTTAGGAATTTCATTTATCAAAGTTTTATCTTCCTTCGGATACTTAGGATTATCAACAGTATACACTATGGGTTCAATATCAAAATTCTGTAAATATTTTACAAATTTTAACCAACGTTGCACGCCAGAACCACCTGCTGGTGGCCAATAATATGTAATTATTAGAACTTTCAATCTTGTAAATTGTTATACAGGTTCAGTAGCTTTTTAGAAGTTTCTTCCCAACAAAATTCGTTTATAATAAAATTCTTACCGTTTTCACCTAAATTATTTCTAAGCGAAGTGTCTTTATATAATAATTGAATTTTAACTGCGAAATCTGCGCTATTTTTTTGTTCGTGTACTAAACCAGCATTTGCTTTTTCTATCAATTTTTTCTGAGCAATAGCATCGCTAACCAAAAGAGGTTTCGCAAAACTCATGTATTGAAAAATCTTATTTGCATAAGCAACATCATGTTGTAAATTTCTATGCAAAGGCGATATACAAACTGCACTTGCCAAAATATAAGATTGAAAGAGAGAAACATCTTGCCAACCTTCAAAATCTACATATTTTTCTAGATTTAAGTCTTCGACTTGTTTTCTTAGTATTGTATCGGTAGTATTTTTACCCACAATTACCAACTTAATTTCTGGTATAGATTTTTTTAACCCATTTATAGCTGTAATCGCTGTTTGTAACCCCCTTCTAAGGTGCGTATCACCCAAATAAAGAATCACAAAATTGTTTTTGTATTTATCTATAATAGATTTTTTTAATGTATAGTTTTCGAAAAAAGATTTTCTAATTGTATTTGGTACAAGTACCAATTTATCTTTGTGTTTAGGTAATCTTTGTGCTAAAGTTTCTAAAAATTCTGGAGATACAGAAATTACCTTATCTGCTTTTGCAATAAACTCTTCTTCTTTAACTTTCCATTTTTTTGGCGATATAATATACTGTCCTGGAAACTTCTGTAAATGAGGATATAGTTTCATCACCTCTGGCATATTATCATGTAAATCTAAAACTACAGGTAATTTTTTATTTTTGTTAGATTTAAAAACAGCTTCTGCAATTCTTATATCGTGAATATGAATTGCTTCAATTTGATTATCTGCAATAAATTTTGATATTTTCCTTTTCATTAGTAAAGTATATAACGGAATCGTATAAGCCAATGCAGATAATTTATACTCTAGTTTATTAGAGTTAAAACGTCTTACTTTTATACCGTTTATTACTTCTGATGTTTTTTGATTTGTATAATTTAAACAAAATAAAAAAACTTCATGCCCGTCGTTTACCAAAGAAATGGCTTCATTTTCTACTCTTGGATCCGGAGGAAAAGAAGCATCGAGAATCATTCCTATTTTCATGCTTCTTTACGTTTCTTCTTCTCGTCATAAAAAAACCATCCGGCAGAAACAACAAATAATAAAGCATAAGAAATCAACGAAAATATTTTACCTTCTTTAATTACTTTTGGTTCAAATTTAAATGTAATATCATGGTTTCCTGCAGGAATCTCCATTCCTCTTAAAACATAATTCACATTGTAATAAGGTACTAATTCTCCGTCTAAATATGCATTCCAACCATCTTCATAATAAATTTCAGAAAAAACTGCAAATTGCGGTTTCGTAGAATTTGATTTATATTTTAAATTGGTTACATCGTTACTAATCAATTTAATTATTGCAGTAGAATCTCTATCAACAAATAAGTTTTCTTTCAGTTTGTTAAAATTATCTTCTAAAATTACAGCTGTATTTTTAGTATTTAAAGAATCTAAAGCTTGTATTTCTTCATTTGCATTGCTTACAGAAATTAACTTTTCTACAAACCAAACATTACCGTTTGCTTCTGTATTTTGTTGTGCTTGTACGTTACCTTTATTATCTGGTACAATAAAGTACTTGGTATTTAACATATTTAAAACTTGCATGTTATTTTTTGCAATTTGATAATCAAATAATTCTTGATAACGACCAAGTTTAGCGGCGTGATAACCACCAATAGAATTATGAAAGTATGATGTGCTTCCATCATTCATAGGATCTACAGAAAAATTTGCAACTCTAAAATAAGATGTGTCATTTAAAATTGCTTTATCAGCACTCGAAGCTACAAATGGTTCTTCTATTTTTCTTGAGGATTTAAAATCGTCTGCATTTACATAATTAAGATTTACAGATAACAAATCGAAAAGAATTAAGACTGTTATTGCAATAACCGCAAAAGGTATTTTAATTTTCTTCTTTAAAGTAAACCATAAAATAGCCCCAGAAATTAAAACTAAAATTAAAGATCTAACTGTATCTGAAAATAACATTGCTTTTCTGTCTGCAATTACTGCGTCCAAAAAGCCAGGAACTTCGCTATATTGTTGCGCATCTCTTAAGCCTTCGAACGTTCCGAAAATATGCGCAAAAGCAAAACCAACAATTATTAAGCCTCCAAATACAATAATCGCCTTCTTTAACTCAGCTTGTTTTTCCTTTAATTCTATGGTTTTAGAAAACAGTTCTTTTAAACCTAAAACGCCTAAAATTGGCACACATAACTCTGCAATTACTTGTATTGATGAAACTGCTCTAAATTTATTATAAAGTGGAACGTAATCGATAAAAAAGTTAGTAATCACCTCAAAATTTCTACCCCAACTTAAAATAATAGAAAAGATTGTTGCAGCAACTAACCATTCTTTTATTCTTCCTTTTACTAAAAATAATCCTAAGAAAAACAGAAAAAACACAACAACACCAATATACGCAGGTGCTTCTACAATGGGTTGATCTCCCCAATACGTTAAAACTTGTTTCGAATATTCTTTTGCAGTTTTTTTATCCGTTTTTTCTTCAATAAACTCATAAAAGTTAGAATTCTCTCCTAATTCTTCTACAGTTCCACCGCCCATAAAACGCGGAATAAATAAATTAAAAGTTTCTAATTTTGAGTAACTATATTGAGTTATATAAGATTTATCTAAACCTTCTGTGGCCTTTTTTGTAGAACCATCTAAATTAATTGTTAATTCTGACTTTCCTCTTGTACTGTGTTCAGAATATTCTTTCATTGCCATTAATCTTGGTGCGTTTGCTCCTATTCCTAAAACTACAGCGGCAATAATTACTGCTGCTTGTTTTATAAATAATTGCACCTTACGTTCTTTAATGGCATTAATTAATTCTACTAAACCAAGAATTAATAAACAGAAACCCAAATAGTAGGTCATTTGAATATGGTTAGCATAAATTTCTAAAGCCATTGCCAAACCTGTAACTATAAAACCTAGCACAAATTTTCTATTAAAAATCCAAATAACACCCGCTAAAACTAGAGGCATATATGCAATTGCATGGGCTTTTGCATTGTGTCCTGCACCAAATATTATAATTAAATAAGTAGAAAAACCAAAAGATAAAGCACCCAAAATTGCCAATCGCCACTTAACTTTTAAAGCCATCATCAAGACAAAAAAGCTTAAAAAATACAAAAATGTATAATCTGCAGGTCTTGGTAAAAACCTAAGTAAATTATCTACACTTCTTACAATATCATTTGGGTAATAAGCACTTACAGGATAAGCAGGCATTCCGCTAAACGAAGCATCTGTCCAATAAGGTTCTTCGTTATTATCTGCTCTGTAATCATTTATATCTTTCACCATTCCTCTAAATTGAGTAATGTCTGATTGATTTAATTTTTGACCTTTTAAAACAGGATGAAAATATATTAAAGAAGCAATTACAAATACAAGAATTGCTACTAAATAAGGAAAAAGTTTGTTAAGTTTCAATTTAAAAATTGTTTTAGATTGCTATTTATTTTGAAGCCGTTTTAATTTAATCGATTTCTTCAAAATCTACATATTCACCAACAGACTTTTTACTTTCCTTTTGGCTTCCTGGTTTTTTATCTATAATTGTTTCACCTTCTTTTACCGAAGGCTTTTGTGCTTGTCTATGTTGACCACCAAATTGTTGTTCTGCTTTCTTTTGAATAGTTTCCGCAGCTTTTTTCATTAAAAAAGGCGCAAAAAGTCTTGCTAAGAATTTAAACGCATAATAAAATAAGAAAATAAAAAAGAGTGTTTTAAGTAAACCCATTTATAAATTTAATTTAAAAAATATATCAAAAATAACAATTTGAGTACAATTGAGACGTTATGAATCTATAAAAGTTTCTTAAACCTAAAAAAGTAGTGTTTACCTTTATAAAACAGCTTTTTTGTTCTATGTTTGTGAAGCATGTTAGATTTAAAATGTAAACCCTATTCTTTTTCTATGAATGTAAATAAATTTCAGCTATTTATTGTTGTCTTTTTTAGTTGTATTGCTTCTATTTTTGCGCAATATACAGATGTTATCAATTCTAATAAACCTGGTTTTTCTGAAAGTCCTTACAGTGTTGGTACAGGAGTTTACCAGTTTGAAAGCAATATTTTTTATAGAAATACAAGTATAGAACCTACATTTTCAAGACCAGAATCTTTGGGTTTAGATTTTATGTTTAGAACCAGTTTTCTTTTCGAAAAACTAGAATTAAACACACAATTAACTTACCAAAGAGATAAAGTAGCTTTTAAAAATATTTTTACATCGAGTTATGACGTTTCTGGATTTAGTAGAATTACCGTTGGGGCAAAATACTTAGTTTATCAACAAGAATACGAAGATAAATCTAAAGAAGTAAGAAGCTGGAAAAGAAGACATGCTTTCGATACAAAAAGACTAATACCTTCTGTTGCCGTTTACCTTGGTATGAACACCGAATTTGTAAACGAAATTCATAAAACGGGTAGTATTACACCAAAAGTAGGAATTCTTTTACAACATAATCTTACACAAGATTTTAATGTAATTACCAATGTTTTTTACGACAATATTGGTTCAGATTTTTCTGAGTTTTCTTACATTATAACAGCTACTCAAAATTTTAGCGACCAATGGTCTGCATTTATAGAAAATCAAACTATATTTCAAGAATACCAAAACAATACCAATTTAGGTTTAGGTTTGGCTTATTTATACAGTAGAAATTTACAGTTCAATACATCTGCAAGATTGCTTTTTGAAGGTCAATCGAAAGGTTATTACGCTAGTTTAGGTGTTTCTTATAGAATTAACAGACATAGAGACTCTTTTATAGAATTAGATGATAATGGCAAAGAAGTTAAAGACACACCAATATCTCGTTATAATAAAAAACAAAATAGTTTTTTTAACAGGTTTTTAAACATCTTTAAAAAGAAAGATAAAAAAAATAGAACAAGACCAACTAGAACTAGAAAAGCAACCTCAAAGAAAAAAAGTGGTGGCTTCTTAGGTATCTTCGGAAAGAAAAAAAGGAAAACCACCAAAAAAGAAACTGAAATTGAAAAATTAGAAAGAGAAATAAAAGAGCTAGAAAAGGAAATGAAGAAAGATGAAAAGAAAAAGAAACAAAAACGACAACAATTAGACGCTACTTTTTACGATGATTACCTTAAAAAAAATAACTACCAAAAAGGAAATGAAACAGTTTGTAACATTTCCTTTTTCATTATACAAAAACAATAAATATTGGGTACCGCCAATAATTAAAGATGAAGTAGATAATTTTGACCCTAAAAAAAATCCTGTTTTTGAGAATGCGGATGCTCAATTTTTTGTAGCAATTAAAAACGGAAAAATTGTTGGTAGAATAGTCGCAATAATTAATTGGTTTGAAATTGAAAAACAACAAATAAAAAAAATGCGTTTTGGTTGGTTCGATGTAATTGATGACATCGAAGTTACTAAAGTTCTATTAGCAAAAGTTAAAGAAATTGGTTTAGAAAATAATTTAGAATATATAGAAGGTCCTGTAGGATTTAACAACTTAGACAAAACGGGTGTTTTAGTTGATGGTTTTGATCATATTGGCACAATGATTACATGGTACAATCATCCGTATTACAAAGATCATTTAGAAAAACTTGGTTTTATTAAGGAAAAAGAATATTTAGAAAATAAATTTAAATTCGATAAAGTAGATAAGGTTTATTTTGATAGAATTAGCAATATTATTAAAAGGCGTTTTAAGTTAAAAGCATTAGACTTTACAAAAACCAAAGACATAATGCCTTATGTTGATGAAATGTTTGATGTTTTTGATAAATCGTACTCTAAACTTTCTTCTTTTGTACCAATTTCTGATGCTCAAATAGCTTTTTTTAAGAAAAAATATATTTCTTTTATAAATCCAGAATATATTAAGTTTGTTGTTGATGAAAATGAAAAAGTTATCGCTTTCGCCATCGTTATGCCCTCTTTTTCTGAAGCATTACAAAAAGCAAGAGGTAAATTATTTCCTTTTGGTATATTTCATCTTTTAAAAGCCAGAAAACATGCTAAAGACGTTACTTTCTATTTAATTGGTGTACATCCAGATTATCAAAATAAAGGTGTGCATGCAATTATTTTTGACCAATATGCTAAAACATTTGCACCATTAGGAATAGATAATTGTATTCGAACCCCTGAGTTAGAAGATAATGAAGCAATTAAAAAATTATGGGAAAATTTTGATCCTGTAACTCATAAACGAAGAAGAACTTACAAAAAAAGTATTGTTTAATAATTCTGATAAAATCTAACACATGCAATTATTTTATAATTCAGAAATTTCTACAGAAACAAAACAAATAACTTTCGATAAAATTGAAAGCAAACACATTGTGCGTGTTTTAAGAAAAAAAGAAGGTGATATTCTTAAAATAACAAATGGTAAAGGCTTTTTATTTGATGTAGAAATTATTTTAGCGAGCGATAAAAAATGTTTAGCTTCTGTTACTTCTTATACAGAAAAACAAAAGCCTTGGCAGTACTATTTGCACATTGCAATTGCGCCTACAAAAAATAACGACCGAATAGAATGGTTTCTAGAAAAAGCAACCGAAATTGGTATAGATGAAATTACACCTATTATTTGTTCTAATTCGGAAAGAAGGGTTGTAAAGTTAGAAAGATTTGAAAAAATTATTCAGTCTGCCATGAAACAATCTTTAAAATTTACATTACCAAAATTAAATAAACCCGTAAAATTTAATGATTTTATCAGTCAAAATTTTGATGGCAAAACGTGTATTGCACATTGCGAAGAGCAGGATAAAAATCTATTAAAGTCTGTAATAAATCCCTCTGAAAAGTCAGTTATACTTATAGGTCCCGAAGGAGATTTTTCTTCAGAAGAAATAAAGAAAGCATTAAAAAATAAATTTACACCAATTTCTTTAGGAGAGAGTAGATTACGAACAGAAACAGCAGCTTTAGTTGCTGTAAATACTATATCTATTATCAATCAATAAGTTTTTTCTTATATTGCTTTAAAATTTCCTAAATATTTTATGAAGCAATTTCTAACAATTACGTTTACCTTTTTACTAAGCATAATTTACGCACAAGATGTTGCTATTTTGAAATACAATGGTGGCGGAGATTGGTACTCGAACCCTACAGCAGTACCTAATCTAATTGCTTTTACTAACGCTAACATTAACACCAAAATTTCTAAAAATCCGCAATCTGTTGCGGTTAGTAGCGAAGATATTTTTAATTTCCCTATTCTTTTTATGACAGGTCATGGTAATGTTTTCTTTTCTGAAGATGATGCCGAAAACTTAAGAAATTACTTAATTTCTGGTGGCTTTTTACATATTTCTGATAATTATGGTTTAGACAAATTCATTCGTAAAGAAATGAAAAAAGTTTTTCCAAAATTAGAATTTAAAGAAATACCTAGTACTCATAAAATTTACAATCAGACTTTTAAATTCCCAAACGGAATTCCGAAAATTCATGAGCATGATAAAAAATCTGCGCAAGGTTTTGGTATTTTTTTCGAAGGAAGGCTTGTAGTTTTTTACGATTATGAAACAGATTTAAGCGACGGTTGGGAAGATCAAATAATACACAACAATCCGAAAAGTGTAAGAGAAAAAGCTTTGAAAATGGGCGCCAACATTATCGAGTTTGCGTTTAGCAATTAACCTTTTCTCTCTAAAATTAATCAATAAAAATTTTTAAAAATGAACAATCAAATAGATATCGATGCTATTAAAATAAATTTTGATTCTAGTGGTTTGTGGGTTTTAAACATTGCTATTGGTATTATAATGTTTGGTGTAGCATTGGGTATTTCTATTGATGATTTTAAGCGCTTGCTTAAAAACCCTAAAATACTTTTTGTCGGTGTTTTATCTCAGTTTATATTACTACCGGCTTTTACTTTTTTAATTATATTAATTTTAAAACCACACCCTAGTTTTGCTCTCGGAATGATTATGATTGCTGCTTGCCCTGGCGGAAACGTTTCTAACTTCTTTAGTAAAATGGCTGGCGGAAATGCCGCTTTATCTGTTAGTTTAACTGCTTTTGCAACGCTAATTTGTATTTTTATGACACCTTTTAATCTTCAGTTTTGGGGTAGTTTATATGAACCTACAAATACTATTTTAGAAACTGTTGCTTTAGATTGGGTCGATTTACTAAAATTGGTTTCTTTAATTTTAGGAATTCCGTTATTTTTTGGAATGTTAATCAAACATTACCATTCAGAAATGGCTCAAAAAATAGAAAATGTATTAAAACCTTTATCGATGCTTGTATTTATCGCTTTGATATTTATAGCGTTCTCTCAGAATTTAGAGATATTTTTAAATCATATTCATCATGTTTTATTTTTGGTAATTTTTCATAATATTTTCGCTTATTTTTTAGGATTTTATACTGCTAAAAGTTTTAAATTGAATAAAAAGGATACCAAAACTATTGCTATGGAAACCGGAATTCAAAATGGCGGATTGGGTTTATTATTAATTTTTGGTTTTTTTGACGGTTTAGGCGGAATGGCTCTTTTGGCTGCTTTTTGGGGAATTTGGGACGTGTTTTCTGGAATTCTACTTGCAACTTATTGGGGAAGAAATTCTAAAAAAGAAACTTTAAATACATAATTTATGCTTCAAAAAATTTGGTTTGCACTTGTATGGACATATGTAAAACTTGGGTTATTTTTTTACAGTAAGAAGATTATAGTTAAAGGCACAGAAAACATTCCTAAAAAAGGGGCAGTTCTGTTTGCTGTAAATCATCCTAACGGATTGGTAGATCCTTTATACGTTACCACAACCCACAACAGAAGAAACCATTATTTGGTAAGAGCCGCTACATTTAAAAACCCAATTGTAAAGAAAATTTTAGAATCTTTATACTTAATGCCCATTTATCGAATTCGAGACGGAATTAAACAACTCGCAAACAATCAGCAAATTTTTGATAAATGCCACAGAATTTTCGAAAAAGGAGAAACTTTAATGATTTTTCCGGAAGGAAGTCATGATAAAAAGAGAACCATTAGACCTTTAAGTAAAGGCTTTACTAGAATTGTTTTTGGCGCATTAGAGAAACATAAAGATTTAGATATTATTGTTATTCCAGTTGGCTTAACATATCAACATCCGTCAGATTATCCGGCTAAAATTATTATCAATTATGGCAAACCTATAAAAACAAGAGCTATTTATGATACTAATTTACCTGCAAAAGCTATTAATGTTTTAAAAGCAAATGTAACCGAACAATTACAAAAACTTACTGTTCATATTCCGGATGATGACAATTATGAAACAGTTTTACAAAAACTAAATAATGCACAAGTTGATTTTACTGAAGTAGATAAGGTAAATTCTATGATTCAAAAAGACAGTTTCCCAGAACAAAAATCTCCGAAAAAGAATTATGTGAAATCGCTTTATTATTTAATCGTTTTAAATAGTTTGATTCCTGTTTTTATCTGGAAAAAAGTTTTTAAATTAATTAAAGAAGTAGAGTTTATAGACACTTTTAGATTTAGTGTAAATCTTTTAACTTTTACAATCTTTTATTCTTTACAAGCTTTGTTAATAGGTTTATTTTTTGGGAATGACGTGGCTTTATTTTATTTTACATTTTCTGTATTTCTTGTTTTTGTATATACAAAACTAGCGCCAACAAATACAAAAAAGTTTTTAAATCTGTAAAAAGTTGGCTTAAAAGTTTAGCCCTGATTGCAGCAATTGTTTGAGCTCTTTTTTAGAGCAGTTTCGATTATAAATTTTGAAGAATGAAAAAATTGTAATTCGAACAAACTAAAAAAAGCGAGTGCGGAAAGCAGGAAATAGCTTCTAATTAATAATTGCGTCTTGAATTACTTGCTGAATTTTGGTTCTCATATTACTTCTTATCAAACCTCTATTATCCATATTTGGGTATACTCTATTTGATAAAAACACATAAACCAAACCGCTTTTTGGATCTGCCCAAGTGTAAGTTCCTGTAAAACCAGAATGCCCAAAACTTTCATCGGAAACACAACCACAAGTTGCCTTAACTTTAGGGTTAAGTTGTGGCTTATCAAACCCTAAACCTCTTCTAACCTTTTCTTTAGAAAAATATCTATGATTAAATTTGTCTACAGTTTCTGATTTTAAATAACGTTTGCCACCATAAAAACCTTTCTGTAAATACATTTGCATTATTTTACCAACATCGTTTGCGTTGGCAAATAAACCTGCATGACCACCAACACCACCCAACATTGCAGCACCCATATCGTGCACATAACCTTGCAGTAATTGATTTCTGTAGTACGTATCAATTTCTGTTGGTACAATTTCATTTCTATGAAACTTTTTTAGGGGTAAATAAGTAGTTCTGTCTGCCCCTAAAGATTGATAAAATTCTTGATCTACCAGTTTCTCTAAAGGTTTATCATATTTTAATTCTAAAGCTTCTTTAAAAATATAATATCCTAAATCACTGTATTTGTAACCAACTCGTTCTCTTTGGTCTGCTTCTTTTATATATTTGTAAATACTGTCTTTATAATTCTGATTTATAAATAAATTTTCTGCAACTTTAATATTAAAGTTATTAGATTTCTTTTTTCTGTAAAATGTTGGTAAATTTTTATGAGTAATACTGTCTTGCGTTGCTGTATAAAAAGGAATCCAAGCTTTTAATCTACCAAAATGAGATAAGACTTCTTTTACAGTCACTTTCTCTTTATTTGAATTAGAAAAACTAGGCAAAATATCTCTTAAACTTGCCGATAAGGGTATTTTTTCTTCCTCTTCGGCTTTCATAATTAATGGCAATGAAGCTAATATTTTTGTTAACGAAGCTAAATCGTAAATATCAGAATTTTTAACAGGTACTTTCTTATCGTGTGTATGGTAACCGTAACTTTTTTCTAATACTACTTTGCCGTTTCTAGCCACAAATACCTGTAAACCCGGTGCCATTTTTTGGTTAATAATTGTATCAGCCATTTTATCGATAGCTGCCAATTTTATAGAAGACATGCCTGCTGCTTCTGGTATTGTATACTCAAATCTACTTAAATTTGTACTTGCCAAACCAAAACCTTCTTTAAATTCTGTACCTATAGAAACAGGCAATTTACCTTTTGCTGTAATTGCACCAAACAATATTTGTGCAGATATTTCTTGAGAAATTTTACTATTTTGATACGAAACAATTAAGCCTTCGATATTTGCAAAGCTTTTAATTTGTAATAAACTATACGGACTCGCAAAAACATCTAAAACAACCGATTTTTCTCTTGCAATTTCTTGCAACCAAACCAATTCTTTGTTCGTAAACTTATAACTTTTCCAAGGATGCTGGTTAGATTTATGAAACCCAATAATAACATAATTATATGGTTTCAATTTTGTTATCAGTCCGTCTAAGTTTTTATCAGCAATAACATCTACTTTTGTATAATTTTTTAGCATGTCTACGTAAGCAGTATTATCTGCATCTCCTAATTTTACATACGCTATTTTTTGTTTTTCTAAATCTCTAATGGGTAAATTTCCATTTATGTTTTTTAATAAAGTAATCGAGTTTTTAACCAATTCTCTGTGTAACAATTTATCTTCTACTCTATTTAAATCTTGTTCTATATTTTCTACTTCAACAGGCTTGTAGTTGTGCAAACCTGCCCAATATTTAGATTTTAATATTTTTCTTACAGAAAAATTTAATCGTTCTTCTGTTAACGTTTTTGTTTCTAAAGCCTTTTTAATTAAGGCAACAGAACCTGGTACATCTTGCGGTATCAACAACAAATCGTTACCAGCTTGTATTGCTGCCAAATCTATTTGTGCAGAAGTAGCGTAATTAGTAGCTCCTTTCATGTTTAAACCATCTGTAATTATTAACCCCTGAAAGCCTAATTTTTCTTGCAATAAATTTGTAACAACATTTTTAGAAAGTGAGGTTGGCAAAGTTGCATTTGGCTCTAAACTTGGTATATTTAAATGCGCAGTCATTACGCTTGCCAAACCAACATCAAATGTTTTTTTGTACGGATACAATTCTATAGAATCTAAACGCGCTGCATCAAAATTTAAAACAGGTAAAGTATGATGAGAATCTGCTGCGGTGTCACCATGACCCGGAAAATGTTTTCCGTTAGCCAAAACACCTTCGCTCTGCATTCCTTGTATAAAAGCAATCGCTTTTGCGGTTACATTTTCTTTACTCTCACCAAAAGATCTGTTTCCAATAATAGGATTTTCTGGATTTACGTTCACATCAATTACTGGCGCAAAATTTACGTGAATTCCTATTCTTTTTGCGTGTTGCCCTAAATGCTTCCCAAATTTTTTAATTAAAGAATCGTTTCTTATAGCACCCAAAGTCATATTCCACGGAAAACGATAGGTATTTTTTAAACGCATATCTAAACCCCATTCACCATCAAAACCAATTAACAAAGGCACTTTCGCAGAATCTTGATATCTATTATTTAAAATTGCCTGTTTTTCTGGCGTACCTTGCATAAAAATTAAACTACCAACATGGTATTTGGTAATCATCTTGTTTATAAAACGCTCATGCTTTTCATCTAAATTAGAATACGCTTGCACCATAAAAAGTTGTCCAATTTTTTCATCAATAGACATACTATTCATTATACTATCTACCCAAATTTCTTGTGCAACAAAGTCTTTAGTTCTTAACGGATCTAATCTTTGTGCACTTAAACTTAACGTAAAAGCAATTGCTAAAAATGCTAATATATTCTTCTTCATTCTAAATCTTTCAATATTTTTTTTGGGCGTTTTAACAGGCTTTCGCTACTCGCTTTTTTTATTTTTTTCTTAAAAATAAAAAAGAGCTCAAACAAACCGCTCTATCCTTAACGCAACTTTTTTGAGACTAATTTTAATCTTTTAAAACAATAGTTATACCAAAAAGCGTTTGTGCCAACTATCTTTAGCGTTAACTTCCCAATTATTCTCAAAATCTTCTTTGGTATTTACCATGTTGTTAAAAACAATTGTTTCTGCAGTAATTTTTTTCTCTTTTGCAAACCTCTGAAAATCAGACAATTTTACTAGATTAATATTTTCGTTATCTTTAAAAGTAACGTTCATCTTGTTCATTAAATCTAATTGCAATTCTTTTTCTAAATCTTGTACAAAACGTACAGAACTATCTATAGAACAACCCGAAACATTGTTAAAACTTTCGTCTACTGCCAAAACTAAAAACTGATTATATTTAATAGTAAAAGAACCTTTTAAATCATCTCCGTGACGTGTCCATTGATTTATAAATTCTTCTGCTTTATCAGAAATAAACTGAATTTCATTTTCTGTAAATTCTCTATCTGCTTGGTAAATCCAAACGCGAGAATTATTTGGTAAATTATTATATGCTGTAAACATTATCTTTATTTTATTTTACAATTGTAATTCGTCAAAAAAAGTAATTCTATCTTAAATTAAACTTTTGTTGCAACGCTTGTAACTTCTCTGCATCCGTCATTTTCTTTTTTGGCGGATTCATTCTTTCTTTTATTTGTCTTAAAACCTTTTTTGTGTACAACGGAAAGTCTGCGTTTTGCATCCAATTATTATATCCAGGGTTTTCTTTAAAAACTTCTTCTACCGTTCTGCCTTTATATTTACCGAAAGAAAAAATCTCTTGTTTTTTATCATTCATCAAAATAAAACCTGCAAAATCTGCTCTCTCGCCATGTGTCGAAAATTCGCTTAAAGCATCAACAGTGTTTTCTATATCGTCGTATTTATCTAACTGAGCTAACAAAATTTCGTACGTTGCATTTGTATCTGCTTCTGCCCCATGAGCACCTTCTAATTCTCTACCGCAATAAAACTGGTAACCAGCACTTAATGTTCTTTGCTCTTTTTTATGAAAAATAACTTGTACATCAATTGCTTTTCTGTCTTGCATATCAAAATCGATTCCGGCACGCATTAATTCTTCTGCTAAAAGTGGTATATCGAATCTATTAGAATTAAAACCTGCCAAATCGCAACCTTCTATCATAGCATTTACTTCTGTTGCCAATTCTTTAAAAGTTGGTTCGTTTGCAATTTTTTCGTTTGTTATTCCGTGTACATCAATAGAACTTTGCGGAATTTCAACCTCAGGATTTACCAACCACGTTTTACTTTCTTTATTTCCGTTAGGAAAAACTTTTAAAATTGCAATTTCTACAATTCTATCTGTGGCAATATTAACTCCTGTAGTTTCTAAATCGAAAAATACAATTGGCTTTGTTAAGTTTAAATTCATTTTTATATTTTGTAAAAGCAAAAGACTAAAACATATTAATTTAGTTTTTACTTATTTATTCGTTGTTTAATTGATTCTTAAATTCTTCGATTCTTACAGCATCTTTAGCTGGCAAATCTGGTGCTTTAAAATCGTATTTATCTAATTCTTTTTTTAATATTTCTGCTAAAATATATCTAGCAGAAGGTTTATCATCTGCCGGTATTATAAACCAAGGTGCATTTTCTTTTGATGTTCTGTTTAATAGATCTTCGTAACAAAACTGATATTTATCCCACAATTTACGTTCTTTTAAATCTCCTGCAGAAAACTTCCAATTCTTTTCTGGTATGTTTAACCTTCTTAACAATCTGTTTTTCTGTTCTTCTTTAGATAGATTTAAAAAGAATTTAAGAACTATGGTTCCGTTTTTTGCTAAATGACTTTCAAATTCATTAATTCTATCCATTCTATCATGATAAAAAGCATCGTCTAAATCTTCTAAACTTTTTACAGTTGGTATATTTTCTCCGAAAACATATTCTGGATGCACTCTAGTTACCAAAACGTTTTCATAATGTGTTCTATTAAAAACACCTATTTTTCCTTTTGCTGGTAAAGCTATATAATGCCTCCACATAAAGTCGTGTTTAAGCTCTAATTCTGTTGGCACTTTAAAACTATGTACTTCTACACCTCTTGCATTTACATCTTTAAAAACCTCTCTAATTAAGCTGTCTTTACCAGAAGTATCCATACCTTGTAAGCAAATTAGTACACTATATTTACCTTCGGCATACATAGTATCTTGTATTTTACTTATTTTTTTACGCAATTTTTTTAATGATTTTTCCGCGTCTTCTAGAACTTCTTTTGTATTAAAATCTTGTAATTTAATAGCACTAGAAACTCTATATTTTTCTGTTTTCATCTGATAAATATTAATTTTTAAAGATAAAAAAAATCTCTTTTTTATCGTGGTTTTTAAAAGATATTTAACAAAACATTAAAAAAGGTTTCAGAATTAAAAAAAGCTTAACAGAAAAGGAATTTTAAAGTTCTTATCTTTGATAAAATCGTAAAAAAACACTCAAAAATGAAACTTAAAATAACATACTTATTAATTGTAGCTTTTTCTATTTTTTCTTGTAAAAAAGAAGAAACCAAAAAACCAAACGAAAAAACAGTTACATCAGCAGAAAAAGCAACAAATAATTCAGAATTAAAAATTACACCAATTTCTCATGCAACTGCAGTATTAACTTTTAATGATGAAGTTATTTATTTAGACCCAACTTTAGGCCAAGAAGCTTTTTCTAGTTACAAAAAACCTACTTATGTTTTAATTACTGATATTCATGGTGATCACATGGATTTAAAAACATTAAACGCTTTAGACTTATCATCAACAAAAATTATTGCACCAAAAGCTGTAGCAGAAAAAATTGCAACCATAAATGCTAAAGAAATTATTGTGATGAATAATAGTGATACTAAAAGTTTTACAAATTTTACAATTGAAGCAATTCCGATGTATAACTTAAGAAAAGAAGCTTTAAAATTTCACTCTAAAGGAAGAGGAAATGGTTATATCTTAACTATTAATAACGAAAGAATTTACTTTTCTGGAGACACAGAAGACATACCAGAAATGCGCAATCTAAAGAATATAGACAAAGCATTTGTTTGTATGAATTTACCTTATACAATGACGGTAGAAAGTGCTGCAGATGCGGTTTTATCTTTTAAACCAAAACAAGTTTACCCGTATCATTATAGAGGTACAGAAGGTTTAAGCGATGTTTCGAAATTTAAAGAAATTGTAAATAAAAACAATAATTCTATCGAAGTTGTGCAGTTAGACTGGTATCCAAATAGAAAATAATTAAAAAATATATTTTATGAAATATTTAAAAAAAATATCATTATTACTAATAGCAACTACAATCTTAACAGCTTGTAGTTCAAACCCCAAAAAAGCAATTGCAGTTATTAGTCCGAAAAGCGGTAGCGATATTTCTGGAACTGTAACTTTTATAGAACAAGATGGCATGGTTACCATGAAAGCAGAAGTTAAAGGCCTTTCTAAAGGAAACCACGCAATTCATATTCATAAAATTGCAGATTGTTCTTCTGATGATGGAAAATCTGCTGGTGGTCATTGGAATCCGACTGAAAAAAATCATGGTAAATGGCTACAAGATCCTTTTCACATTGGTGATATCGGAAATTTAGTTGTTGATGAAACCGGAAAAGGTTCTATTGAAAGAAAAACTGATTTATGGGCAGTAGGCGGAGAAAATGATTTGAAAAATGTTGTTGGTCATGCAATTATAATTCATCAAGGTCCCGATGATTTTAGTTCTCAACCTTCTGGCGCAGCAGGTGCAAGAATTGGTTGTGGAGAAATTACTAGAAAGTAATATCTAAAAAAATTAAATGCCAATTATTGAATTAAAAACAGAAATAAAAGCAGACATCAATATAGTTTTTGACCTCGCCAGAAGTATCGATTTACATAAAATTTCTACTCAACAAACAAATGAAGAAGCAATTGCAGGTAAAACCAGTGGTTTAATTGGCTTGAATGAAGCTGTTACTTGGCGAGCAAAACAGTTTGGAATTTATCAAAATTTAACAACTAAAATTACCGCTTTTAATAAACCAAAATCTTTTACAGACGAAATGGTAAACGGTGCTTTTAAAAGTTTTAAACACGAACATCTCTTCATCAATAAAAATAGGAATACTTTGATGATAGATGTTTTTTGCTATGAATCTCCTTTTGGAGTTTTAGGAAAGTTTGCTGATAAATTATTTCTGAAAAACTATATGACAAAACTTTTAAACGAAAGAAATCTTATAATTAGAGAATTTGCAGAATCAAAAAAATGGAAAGAAGTTTTAAAATAGTATCCATTTAAAAAAAGTTATTTCATAATTCCTTAAAAAACTTACATTTGCAAAATGCGAATAGATATTATTTCAGTTGCCCCAGCCTTATTAGAAAGTCCGTTTAACCACTCTATAGTTAAACGCGCTAAAGAAAAAGGATTGGCAGAAATTATAATTCACGATTTACGCGAATACGGTTTAGGAAACTATAAACAAATAGACGACACTCAATTTGGCGGAGGTGCAGGTATGGTTATGATGATAGAACCCATTGCAAACTGTATTAGAAAACTACAATCTGAGAGGAAATATGATGAAATAATTTATATGACTCCGGATGCCAAAACACTAAACCAAAGTACTGCAAACACACTTTCTTTAAAAGAAAACATCTTAATATTAACAGGTCATTATAAAGGTGTAGACCAAAGAATTAGAGATTTGTTTATAACTAAAGAAATTTCTATTGGAGATTATGTTTTAACAGGAGGTGAATTAGCTGCAGCTGTATTGGTAGATGCTGTGGTTCGTTTAATTCCGGGAGTTATTGGTGATGAGCAATCTGCACTTACAGATTCTTTTCAAGATAATTTATTATCACCACCAGTTTATACAAGGCCTTCAGACTTTGAAGGAAATAAAGTTCCTGATATTTTATTGTCTGGTAATTTTCCAAAAATTGATGATTGGAGAGCTGACAAAGCTTATGAAAGAACGCAAGAAATTAGACCTGATTTACTAGACGAAAATTCTTAAAAAACATTTTAAATTTTATTTAATTGGATACATTACTAAATTACATAAAGCAACACAAAGCAATTTCTTGGGTTTTAGGTTTTCAATTATTTAGAATTTTACTTTTACCATTTATGGGGTTAATGCCTCAAGATGCGTATTATTATTTATACGGACAAAATTTATCTTTATCTTATTTTGACCATCCAGGTATGATTGGATATATTTTAAGAATATTTACAGATATTTTTGGTACATCTATTTTTGCAGTTAAATTTGCAGATTTTTTTATTACCTCATTAACTATTTTAAGTTTTTACAAATTAGCTTCTTATTTTTTATCCAAACAAAAACTAGAGCGAGCTTTTGTTTTATTAGCTTCTACCATTTTTATTTCGATTTTATCTTTTAACTCAACTCCAGATGTACCTTTATTATTATTCTGGTCACTTAGCTTAATTAGTCTTTACAAGGCTATTTTCGAAAGTAAAAAATGGCATTGGATATTCGCTGGTTTAGCAATGGGACTTGCATTTAACAGTAAATACACTGCAATTTTATTGCAATTTGGTTTGTTTGCTTTTTTACTTTTCTCTAATAAATACAGAAAATTGTTACTATCGCCTTGGTTGTGGTTCTCAATAATAATATCTGTAGCAGTTACTTTTCCTGTTTGGTATTGGAATTATCAAAATGAATTTGCCTCGTTTGCTTTTCAATCTTCAGAAAGAACAAGTTCTATTACAGAGTTTAAAGTTTCTCCAAACTATTTCTTTGGTGCAATTGGCCATCAAATGTTTTTATTGTTGCCTGTTTTATTTTTAATTTTTATAACATTTACTTTTAAATATGTAAAAAGAGCTGTTACAAAATTTAAAATTCCGCAAGCCAAAACGTTATTTTTGTTAGCTTTCTTTATTCCTACTTTTTTAGGTTTCTTTTTGTTAACACCAATATATTGGGTAAAATTAAATTGGATGATGCCATCATACATCACTGGAGTAATTATTGCAGGAATGTTTATCAATAAAAAATTACTAAAAATTCAACTTATATTTTCTATAGTATTTCATTTGTTAGTTAGCTTACAAATTATCTTTTACCTAGTTCCTATTAAAAGTGATGATACTTGGGTTGGATGGAAAGAATTAGCAGCACAAACAGAAAAATTAAAAGAACAATATACAGATGTTTTTGTTTTTTCTAATGATAATTACAAAACCTCGGCGGCCTTAAACTTTTTTATGGATGATAAAGTATACGCTCAAAATATAATTGGTTTACCTGCATTACATTTTGATTATTTAGGCGATAATTTAAACGATTTAAAGGGTAAGAATGCAATTTTTATAGATTCTGACAAACGATTTAAAGATAAAAATAAGTTGGGTAAAATTGATAGTTTACTAATTGCTAATTTTAAAAATGTAACTGAATTAGAACCAATTATCATCAAAATAAACAACAAAGAATCTAGAAAATTCTGGATTTTCTATTGTACTGACTATCAACCTTAAAAATAGTTAGTTTTTAGTTTTAAGAACTAAAAAAAAATACTATTTTTGCAACCGCTAAATTAACCTCTGACGAAAAAATCGTGAATGTTGTTTTACAAAACCAATTAAATTAAAAGATATGGAATCTTTAGTAAAATTTGTACAAGACGAATTTGTAACAAAAAAAGAATTTGCAGAATTTGCAGCAGGTGATACAATCACTGTTTATTATGAAATTAAAGAAGGTGAAAAAGTACGTACTCAGTTTTTTAGAGGTGTAGTTATTCAAAGAAGAGGTGTAGGAGCTTCAGAAACTTTTACTATCAGAAAAATGTCTGGTACTGTAGGTGTAGAAAGAATCTTTCCTGTGAACTTACCTTCTATTCAAAAAATTGAAGTTAATAAAAGAGGTAAAGTTCGTAGAGCTAGAATCTTTTACTTTAGAAGTCTTACTGGTAAAAAAGCTAGAATTACAGAAAAGAGAAGATAATTCTTCAATTTATAAAAATACAAAAAGCACTGTTTTATTACAGTGCTTTTTTTTTGCGTAAAATATATTTAGTGTGAATTTTTCAAAAATAGTTTTGTAAAAATCACACTAAGTCTACTTAAACAAATTGTTAAATTTTGTTTGATTTTTCTTTTAAAAACATATTCACACAAATAGCATTCTTTTATTATCAATAACACACAAAACCGAGGTAATTAATAACAATTAAACAATTAAAATTTCACATTAAATTCATAAATTTGTTCCGCTTTTTTTACGAAATCCATTTCGTTAAAAGTATAATTTCTAAAAAAACAATTAAAAATGAGCAAAATAGCCAAAATTGTATATACAAAAACTGATGAAGCTCCTGCTTTAGCAACACGTTCTTTTTTACCAATAGTAAAAGCATTTACAAAATCTTCTAATATAGAAATTGAAGTAAAAGATATTTCTTTAGCTTCTAGAATTCTTGCTAACTTTTCTGATTATTTATCAGAAGAACACAAAGTAGAAGACGCTTTAGCATATTTAGGTAATTTGGCTAAAAAGCCAGAAGCTAATATTATTAAATTACCAAATATTAGTGCTTCTGTACCACAGTTAA
>JAHDHO010000004.1:0-32240 GCA_020631275.1 Polaribacter sp.
AGGTTTTTTTAAAGATAATATCTTGGTTATTAATTTTGAATATCAGGGTGATGAAAACAATATTTATAAAGGTACAGTTGTATACAAATGCTTGTCTAGAGATATTTTAGATGGTTTTTGGTCTGAAGAATTTGGTAACCCGAAATTTCTAGGCGAGGAAAGATGTTTTAGAATTAAAAAAAATGAAATATTAAATTAAGTATGAATTGTCCTTGCAATCCAAATAAATTATATAAAAATTGCTGCAAAAAAGCTCATGATAATATTTTCTCCGCAGAAACATCAGAAGAATTAATGCGTTCTAGATACAGTGCTTTTGTGTTGGGTAATATAAATTATTTACATAAAAGTCATCACAGTACAACAAGATTGTCTAATAGAGAGTATAAAGAATTAAAGAAATGGACACAATCTGTTGATTGGGTAAAACTTCAAATTCATAATTCTACGGATAATAGTGTAGAATTTACTGCATTTTTTATAGAAAACGGAAATTTAGAAACAATTAAAGAACATTCTATATTTTGTATTGAAAATAATCATTGGGTATATTTAAATGCAGTTTAAGTAGAGCTATTTTATTACTTTTGCATACCTAACTACAACTTATTTTTTATGAAACAAATTATCATTTTTTTGTTGTTAATTATTGTTATTTTAATTGGCTACGGAAAATACAATCAGTACAAAAGATACAACTCACCAAAGGTTAATTATACATCTTCAAAAACTGTAGATTTAGAATACTATAACCAAGACATTGTTTTAAAGTATTATGAGTCTGTAGAAGAACTTAATAGTTATGTTATGCTACAATGGTCTGCAAACAACATAGATGTAAGAACGCCAGAGGACGATGATAATAAAACCAAAATTGCTGTTAAAACCTATGCTAAAAAATTAGCCGTTCTTAAATATTATGAAGATATTTTATCTAAATCTTCGGAATTAAAATCGAAAGGATTAACGAGTGAAGAAATTAAATTTTTAACTAAAAACGGTATTGATTTAAAAACCTACAATAAAAATCTTTACAAAAATAAGTTAATCACGTTATTTAAGAATACTCCTCAAATTAAGTTTGGAAGCAAACATCCAATTGTTTTTGAAATTCAAAAGATTTTAATAAAAAAAGGATACAAACTAGAATTAGATGGTGTTTATAAAAAAGAAACTTTTAATATAATTAAGAATTTTGAAACTAAAAACAATTTTTTATCAGATGGTGTTTTAGACCTTTTAACTTTAGAAGCACTTTTAAAATAAATATTTATAAAGAAAAAAACGTCTAGAAACATTAAAGCATCTAGACGTTTTTAAAAAAATAATGAAACTCTAATTTTTCATAAACTTTAAACTACCAACAGCATTATCTATTGTATATTTAATCATGTAAACTCCCTTACTCAAATTTGATACATCAATACTTTTTGATTTTTCATTTATTTGAATATTTTTTACTTGTTTACCTAAAATATTATAAACACTAATTTTAGAAATTATATTATCCGAAGAAATATTTAAGTAATTATTTGTAGGATTAGGATACATAGAAATGTTTAATAAAGAATCTCTATCTACACTTGCTACTGCCGCATTAGAACTTAAAACAACACTACCTAAACTAGCTTCGTTAGACGGATTACCCAAAGCACCTTTTACAGAAAAACCGTATTGAATTATAAAACCTGCTTGTAACTCTGCAGCTAATGCCGAAACAGAGAAAGAAGACATGCTACTAGTTAATGTTACATTCTTGTTTACAACTGTAGCATAACCATTATTAGGATCTAAGGCTTTTATAAATGCAACAACTGTATAACCAGCATCGATTGTATAACTATCAATATTTGCAGAAAAAGTTAAATCTGAATCTGCCAATCCGTTATTTTCTACATAAGAACTTGCTTCTATATATTTATTTGGTGTTGTTGTATTATCAAACCAAGATGCATTTGTGTTTTCTGCCGACCAAATAGCAAAGTTTGGTTGTAATGTTACCGTTGAAGCTGCAACAGTAGTTTTTAAATTTGCAACATCATAAGAAAATCCAAAAGCATAACTGTCATCCGAAGTATTAAATGCATTTACATATCCATTCCAAGTTTTAGAACCATCGATAGTTACACCATCATTAGTTGCATTTCCAGAATTATCACTCGCATTTTCAGTAACTACAACACTACCTAATGATGCTTCATTTGCAGGATCTCCTAATGCACCTGTGACAGAAAAACCATATTGAATTATAAAACCAGATTGCAGTTCTGCACCTGTTGCAGATATGGTAAAAGAGCTCATTCCGTTTGTTAAAACGATATTTTTGTTAACCACAGTTGCATAACCATTATTTGGATCTAAGGCTTTAATAAAAGCGACAACTTTGTATGCAGAATCCATGGTAAAAGCATCTAAATTTGCAGAAAAAGTTAAATCCGAACCTGCTAATCCGTTATTTTCTACATAAGAACTTGCTTCTATATACTTATTTGGAGTTGTTGCATTATCAAACCAAGATGTATTTGTATTTTCTGCCGACCAAATTGCAAAGTTAGGTTGTAATGTTACTGAAGAAGCTGCAACCGTAGTTTTTAGGTTCTGAACATCATAACTAAAACCAAAAGCATAACTATCATCAGAAGTATTAAAAGCATTAACATAACCACTCCATGTTTTCGAACCATCAACACTTACAGTGTTTTGAGCAAATCCAAAAGCAGTTATTAAAAGAAGTAATAAAGTAATTTTTTTCATGTGTTAATTGTTTTTTAGTTAATTAATCAATATTAACTTAAAATATTTAACAATCCTTAAAAAACACCACAACAAAAAACATACATCATAAAATAATAATGATTTTATTATCAAATAACCACAAAACCAGTAATAATAAGAAAAATTAGAAACAATTTATTTATTGACTAAAATAAAATAATAAATAAAATCTTGTTGTATAGGTAATGTATGGTTTTAAAATATCTTACAGCAAAAATAAAATACAGAAAACAAGAATTAACAATTAACAAATTAACTATATAACAAGCAGTTAAGGTATTTTTCAAGATATAAAACTAGATACAAATATAATTATGTTGTGCTACAAATACCTTAAAATAAGCCACTAAATTGGCTATGTATTGCTATTTCTTTTATCTAACTCAGCTCTTATAAGCAATGTTTTTTCTTCTGTAACATCATAATTTCTCATTACGTACATTGCTGCCAAAGTTCCTAAGATTGGTAATCCCGAAAAGAAAATTCTTAACCCAAACATTGATTCTTCAGTTTGAATAGCCGCACCAGATTCAAAATTTACAAAAGTTAAAATTAATCCACTTAATAAACCTGCAATTGCTAATCCAAATTTAACCATCCACCAATAAATTGCGCCAAAAATACCTTCTCTTCTTTTATTTGTATTTAACTCGTCGATATCAATAACATCAGAAGTCATAGACATCATCAAAGTAAATAAACTTCCAATACCAAAAGAAAAGAATGGTAACGCAAACAAAAACATATATGGTTTACCCGGAATAAATAAAAACCAAAGTAGTATATACCCAACTACAGAAATACCTTGAGAAATTAAAAATGCTTTTTTCTTACCCATTTTTTTAGACATTTTAGCTACAATAGGTATTACTAAAAAAGTAGTTACTATTGCACCAACACTTCCAAATAAAGTGGGCCAAAGACCAAAATTAGATTCGTTTCCAGCAAATAAGTAATATTTAATAATGTAGTAAGAAAAACCTGCAATTGTATTGAAAGCATTAAATATTAAAAAAGTTGCAATACATAATTTTTTAAAAGGTTCAATTTTTAAAGCAGCTCTAAAACCTTCTATTATTTCATTAAAACTACCACCGATATTACCTAATGTTAAAGACGAGTAATTTTCATTTAAAGTTGACTTACTTTTGATAAAAATTGCAGGTACCGCAGCCAAAAAAGCACAAGCTATTGCTACATATATCGCTAAAGATCTAGTTGCAACATCGCCAGACGTAAATAATGTTGTATCTGCCATTAAAACCCAAAACCAAGGAGCAATTACCCAAGCCCATTGCCCAATTAATTGCGCTGTCGCCATTATATTTGTTCGTTCATGAAAATCATCACTCATTTCATAGCCCATAGCAACATATGGAACACTAAAAATGGTTAACCCTAAATAAAAGACAAAAGACCAAAGTAAGAAATACGTAAAATTATAGTTTACAGAGTTTGATATATACATTTGCCACATCAAAGCAAACGAAACACCCATTATAATTGCACCAATTAAAACATATTGTCTTCTTCTACCCCATTTTGACTTAGTGTTATCTGAAATAAACCCCATAATAGGATCTGTAATTGCATCAAAAATTCTAGGAAGAAAATATAAAACACCTAACATCCAACCAGGAAAACCCAAATTTTCTACTAAAACCACAGTAAAAATTCCTAATACTGCCGGAAACATTTGATTTGCCAACATCCCTAAACCAAAAGCAACTTTTTGTCCGAAAGAAACTTTTTTCTTTTTTAATAAATTAGTTGATTCCATATTTTTTAGATTGCGGGAATAATAATTGTTTGAATTGCTTGTGCATCAATTTTTATAGATACCGATTTCTCTAAAAAATTTAAAGTGAAACTTTTTTGATTGAAGCCTTCATTAAAAACTACTACAGCAATAGAATCATCTGGATTTTTGGCTGCTGTTACCTGTAAATCTTTATCAGAATTTGTAACTTCTATTATTACAGCTTCTGGTCTTATGTATTTACTAAAATGAGCTAAAGTGTAGTATATTGGTGTAAAATACACTTCGTCTTTCTCTGGATCTACAATTACAGGTGCAACACACCAATTCTTAAACCAATTGGGTCCGCCTTGTGTATCTAAAACCATATTCCAATCTACCCAACCATCTACATAATTATTTAAACAACCAATAATATCTCTTGCATATCTATTTACAGGCGCGTATTTTGGGTGTAAATGTCTATCTTTTTCAGAAGCCCAATCCCAACCCCAATCTGTTGCTTCTTTAGACCAATACCATAAATCATCTTTCCATTTTGGCACTTCAGAATCTACACAACCTTCTGTTTCTATTAAATATTTGTTTGGAGATTTATGATGAGCATATTGCAAAGCCTCCGGAAAAACCTCGTACGTGCTTTCGTACCAGTGAATTGCTGTTCCGTCAAAATACTTAGCGCTTTCTTCGGTTTTATACATTTCATCTACCCACTCTTTTAAACCCGCTCTATTTTGATCGTATCCTAAAATCTTAACATCTGCTTTGCCTTCTTTTTCTAATTTTGGCCCTAAATAATTCTGAACAAAATCCGTCATTTCTTTTGGTGAATAATGCATGCTTTCCCAATTATTACCATTTCCATGCGGTTCATTTTCTACGGTAAAGCCCCAAATATCTATTCCTTCATTCTTATAAGCATCCACATATTTAGAAAAAAACAAAGCCCATGTATCATAATATTTTGGCAATAATTTACCACCAACCCAACTATTATTATCTTTCATCCAAGGTGCAGCAGACCAAGGAGAAGCAATAATTTTAAAACCATCCTTAGAAATCGCCATTGCATCTTTAATCATAGGTATAATATCATCTTTATCTTCAGCAACAGAAAAATGTTTTAATTCTACATCGTCTGCGACTGGTGTATAAGAATAATTTGACAATGAAAAATCACATGAATTCATATGAGTTCTTGTAAGAGAATATTTGGCACCTGATTCTCCGAAATAGGCTTCTAAAATCTGATTTCTTTTTACTTTGCTCAATTTATTTAACAAATACGCAGATGACTCTGTAAAAGAACCTCCAAAACCTGTTATCGTTTGAAACTTCTTTTGATCGTTAATTTTTATTGTTGATGAGTTTTCGTCTCCAGAAAAAGGTTTTATTTTAGAAAGTTTATTTCCTCTTGCAGAAGTTTCAAAAATTTTCACCTCTAAAACTTCTTGTTTTTTTCCGCAGCTTACTATCATCAAAATTGACATAAATAATAAGATGTTTTTTAGATCTATTTTCATAATATTTTTATTTTTTATCTAAAGATGAATACACGTTTTTCACAATAGAAAAAACCTCTTTTTTCTTTCTATTAATATCTACTATCCCCCAAAATTCTTCATTGGGCGCACCGTCGTATGGCACACCAGAACTATTAGGAGCCCAACCGCCAATATCTTGTTGATTATTATTACCGGCTTTCCATAAACCATCTGTAAAAGAAAACAATGTTACACCGTTACCTTTATCTTTATTCGCTACAATCTTGCTTAAAATTTTTGAAGTAGCTGCTGCTTGTGCCTTCTCGTTAATTCCTTTTTCAAAACCATCTTTAGCAATTGTCATATAACTATCACTTCCTGCTTCTGATAAATACATAGGTTTAGAACTAATTTTTTGCCATTGCATAAAAATTTCTTCCGGATTATCCCATCTATAAACATTCATCCCCCAGACATCTATATTTTTACCCTTTTCATATGCAATAGCATCTGGCAACTCACCATGAGCCGTTGCTACTGGATGATTACTATCTATTTTATGAATTGCTACTGCTGCTTTATCCATAACGTTATACCAATTTAAAATATCACCATCAAACCATTCTGGATGATAATTGTATTCATTCCCCAACTCCCACATTAAAATTGCCTTATGATTTTTAAATTTCTCTATATAATTTAAATAAGAGCCCGAAAACAAATCATTTTTACCATCTTGTTTATACCCAAAACCAATAATTACTTTAATACCTGCTTTTTCCAATTTATTTAAAATTGCAACCTCTGCAATAGGTTCATATACTCTTATAGTGTTTATGCCTGCATCTTGCATTAATTTTAAATCTTGATCTATACTTTTGAAACTTCTTTTATTGCTTCCTTTAGGAACCGGATGATAGCAAATTCCTTTAATAAAATAAGGTGTATTATTTACTAAAATCTTATTTTTTGCCACACTTACAACATCAGTTTGTACCTCTTTATTACAAGTGGTAAAAAGTAATATCGATAAGAAAATTAATACGTAATTTTTCATTTATAAGTTTAGTATTTAGGGAAGTAAAACCGCCTCCATTAATTTTTGCTTATTCCCGTTATAAGACTTTATAATTGGTAAATTATTTCTTGTTAATGATTTAAACACATTTTTATCTACCAATTGCCATAGCGCAAATTTGGCCTCACTTTTATTATTTATTAATCCAAAGTGATTTTCTGATCCATCAGGATTTTCAGCATCTTTCCATTGCTCATCAAAAGCTTCAAAATAAAAACAAGTAACTCTATTACTACTAGACCATTCTCTTATAGATTTATAATATAAGGCTTGCTTATATTCATCGGTTGCTTTAGATCCTTTAGAACCATAAAAACCATTAGAATTTGTTGCCCAACCAGTTTCGCCTATATGAATCGGTTTTTGAACACCAAGACTTTCAACATATTTTTTTACATTTTCATATTGATTAATCGCATATTTTGCAGCTTTTTTCATTAAAGAATCTATTCTTAATTCTTTAGTTTTTTCGACACTTTTATCATTATAAACTTTCCAAAAAACAGGATTATAATGTGTATCATGCATTGGATATGTGTGCATAGAAATAAAATCTACAGCTTTAATTAATTGTTTTAAATCCTTTGTATGGTAAGCTGTATCACCACCACCCCAAGAGGCAAAATTATCTGAACTTGTAACCCAAAGTTTACTCGGCAACTCGCCTTGTTTCTTTAACTTTTGAAGATAATTCACCCATTTTAATATCACTTTGGGCTGAACATAATAACTTGTTGCCCATTTTACCATTGCCTCATTACCAACAGAAATAATTTTTACAATTTTTGGATATTTCTTTGCCAATGTAACAGCTGTTTCTATTTCAAAGGCATTTCTATCACTTTCTTCAAAATGATTAGGAGCTTTATTATTACTCCCAAAAGCGTTTTTGCAATCGATCCAAGCACCCAACATTACATACATTTCAAAGCCATTTTCTTCTTGTTTAAGTTGATAAATAGCTTCTAACAAATTTGCCGCTTGCTTTAAATGAACATTATACGTTCTTAAAACTTTAATGTTCATTGCAGACAAAATTTTTAAATCATCTTTTAGTTCTTGCATTGTAGGCTGAATATCTCTTGATTTTTGTCGATATCCGCCATATGAAATAGCTAAATACTCTGCATTACCTAGAATTTCTGATGCTGACAAATTTCCATCTTCAACCTTGTTCTTAGTTGCATTACCTTTACATGAAATGATAAAAAAGAGCATAATTATCCACACAAAATAAAGGACACAATTCTTCTTTTTTATCATTTCCATTTTTATAATACTTTATTAAAATGACACTCTAATACTTGTCACCTCATTGGTTCTTTTGAATAATTTCATACTAACTTTTTGAGTTAACTCTAATTTTTTAAAAACATCTTTTTCGCCATTTTCATAAAAAACAATTACATTTTTAGTTCCTGATTTCTCATAAACTATGGGTACTTGGCAATACGTAAAACTCAATTGATTTTCTAAAACTTTAATTGATTTTACATCACCAGAAACTGCGACGTAATTAAAAAGCTTTTCTTCTGATAAAAATTCTGAAGATTTTAATAAACGAGGATTAAAAACAATTTTCCCATCCTTAACAAAAACCCCTAATTCACCGAATCTACTTAAAATATCTTCCTTAACTTGACCTGTCATACCTGGTTGTTGCGCTCCTTTACCAGCAGGTGTATGAGAATAAGCATCCGTAGGAAATGCACCATATAATTTTGGAGATTTGTGCACTCCAATTCCTGCATTTATTTCATAATAATGATCTAAAAGTCTTCCAATAATAGCTTCATCTTCATTATTTCTTACTGCCAATAAGCAGTTTTCTTGCACAGCAACTAATAATTTAGAAACCATGTGCCAATAAATTGAACCTAAACCTTCGTAACCAAAAAATGTACCTGAACGACCTGTAAATGATTTATGATCAAAAATATCTTCAAAAATTGCAAAAACTTTAGCTGAGTCTTTATCTATTAATTTTTGGTACTTTTCTTTTGATAAATTACCTAAAGCTTCTTTTAAGCTATTTGCATTATTAAAATTACCGTTAAAATGATAATTTCCTAAAATATCTTTTTCAATAATTTCTTTATTATTCTCTTTTACTAAAGCAGATAATAATTCTGAATTTTCAACACTGTTTTTAGCGATGTTATTCTTCTTTGTAAATCTTGGTAACTCTTTATTTGGATATAAAATGTAACTGTACTGATCTTCTCTAAAAAGCGCACTGTTTTTTAATCCATCTAACAAACTAAGCGCTTCTTTTGGTGATAAATAGCCAGAACTTAAAACAGCAACCTGCCCTTCTAACATTTCAGACAGATAAGAAATTGATACCTCTTCTTTGCTTTCTATCGTCATTAAATTATAAGCATGAAACATATTATCTTTACGCTTGTTTGCTCTAATAGAATGTTCTAAGTACTTGTTTGTAACATTTATAAATGCTAATAAATCTTCTTTAGATATAGTTTTTTTTGTTGCAGAAAATCCATTTTTATAAATATCTAATCTGTATTTACTCGCGGGTATTCCAAGACCATCTAACACTGTTTTTCTTTCTTTATCTGTAAAATCTCTAGATAAAATAGATTGATATTTATTTAAAGTAGCTAAGACTTCGTTGAACAAAGTTTGTAATTCAGAAGAAATATTTACTTCAGAAATTGAAGATTCGCTTACTATATTCTCGTAAAAATTTAAGAATCTGCGTAAATAATAAAGTGTAACCATAGAAACACCATTACCTACCAAAGCGTTATTGGCATCGTTCCATTCTGGTCGTTGGGTATTCAACCAAATACCTGCTTCTGGTATAAAATTAGAAACCTTTGCTAAAACTGTTGCTAATAATTTTTCTATTAAATTAACCTTATAAATTTCTTTATTTTTAACTTCTAAAAGCGCTCCATCTGCACCAAGTTTACTTCTTTTATTATCTATTTCTGCATTTAATTGGTAATCAAAATCAATTGTATCTTTCGGATTTTCTAATATTTCTTCGTAAGATTTGATTTTGTATGGCACATTTGCATATACAAAAATATCCTCTGTAAATAATTTTGTTAATTCACTTGGGTAATGTTTCTCGATAAACTCTAAAAACTTAAGCAAATAAATAATTTGATGATCACCCCAATAACCAATATAAGACCAAGGGTCGTGCTCTTCTATAACTTCCCAATCAAAACCACCTTTTGTAACTCTGTAAGGATTATAACCATCAAAAGTTGTTGCATTTAAAAACTTATGAATCATACTCTCGATAAACTCCGGATAAGAATGCGCTAAAGCCTCCCAATTCTGAAAAATATCACGCCAATTCCCCTCATAATCTAAAACTTTAGATCCGTCAACTTCATTTTTCGTATTGATAGAAAATTTGTTCCAAGGTCTACTTGGGTCTCCGTGTCTTCTACTAAACTTTAATGGTAAATACTCTAAACATAAACGCTTAAAATCTTTATCTGAGCTCGAATTCGCAATCTTTTTTACTTCGGATAAGTTAAAAACAGCAGTTAATTTATTTAATTCAGCTTTATTATCTTGAAACACATTCTTATTTGCTTTTTGTAAATAGTTGATAAAATCTTCTTTTTCGATAGTATAATTATCGTCAAAAATTCCACCTCTCATTATATTAAAAAGCGTATTAGAAAAGTGTCTTGTATTCACTAAATCGTCTTCTGTTAACTGTAAACCGTCTGCAGAAGCCGTTAACTTTATTAAGTTTTTTGTACCCAAATCAATATCATCTTGCAATAAATTTTCTACTGCAGTTTTAGATTTTATTATTTCAGAAATTTCTACAACATCAGCTACAGATTGATTTACGTTAGCAACTTGCAACCATTTTTTTTCTGAATTAGAAGGTAAATTGAATTCGAAAGCAGTTAAATAAGCACCTTTTTCTGCTTTAATTGCTGTTTCTTGCTCTAAAGCAACACCTCTTCTAAAGTTATTAATTTGTAGTGATGATAGTAAATAAGTAGGATTGTTGATACCTAAAGACCATACAATGTTTGCTTTTAATGCTTCACTAGGTTCTGCTTTATCTACAATAATTGCACTTAAAGCATAAATACCTAAACCAACATGTTCTTCTAATTCACATTTTTTATAAGCATCTGCCAAATTACTAATATTTGCTTGTAAATCTGACCCAATACCAAACGGAATTATATCTTGAAAACCATCTAGAGCTTCAACATTTATATTGGTTTTAGCATTGTTTACTAGAGTTGCTTTTCTAACAAAACCAAACTTATCACTAGAATTCCATTCATACTTAAAAGTTAATTCTAAATCGTTATTAATTTCTTCAAAAACAATTTTATTACCAAAAGTATTCTTATAAATATTTCTTGTTATATCATACAAACCAGCTTGTCTATCAGAAAAAGGTTCCCAAAGTTTTGTGCTTTCTTGCTCTTTTATTCTAAAAATAGTTTTACAACCTGTTGTTTCTGCTAACGCTGTAATTTTATCGTCTGTATAATACGGAAATAAAGCATATTGAGCATTTTTTCTACCAGCAGTTAAACCACCATTACTCGATACAAACATCCAATGGTTCGAGTCTGACACAATGGTCATAAAAAAAGGACGCATTGTATGTGTGTTTTCAATCTTATAAAAAGACTCTTTTTCTATAGTTACCAATTTTCCGTTATTAGTTACTATTGGCTTATCTTTAAAATCAGTACTCATTGACTTTATTTTTATTTTATTATTTTAAAAAATTGATATAAAAATCTTGCACTCTAATTCTTAAGAATGTACAATTCTATGACCTAAATACCTTAATTTTATTTAATACAACTACTTACAAAAGAGTTGTTTATTATTGAAATACTTTAATATAATCTACCTCCATTACATCTTCTGTAAAAGCTGGATCTACATCACCACCAAGTGTTCCTCCCATAGCAACATTCATAATAAAAAAGAAGTCTGAATTAAAAGGCAAAGAAGTATCATTTGCAAGTGTATGGTAAGCAACATTGTCTATAGAAAATTTAATTTCAGTTTCAGACCAATCTATCGAATACACATGAAATTCTGTTGTAGATGTTGGCAAATTAGTAGACATTGATGGTCCGCCTCCACCAAAATTACCAGGATAATGTATGGTGCTTAAAACTGTATTTTTATCACTCCCTTTTTGCTCCATAATATCCATTTCTCCTGCATTTGGCCAACCAACCGAATTAAAATTGGCTCCTAACATCCATATTGCAGGCCATGTACCTTGCGATGCTGGCAATTTGGCTCTAATTTCAAATCTACCGTAAGTAAATTCTTGTAACCCTTCCGATTTTAATCTAGCAGAAGTGTAACCCGCACCATTTTTCTTTGCTTTAATTTTTAAACTTCCGTTTTCTACAATTACATTTTCTGCATTATTCGTATACGTTTGAAGCTCGTTATTTCCCCAGCCACCTGCACCTAGATCGTAAGTCCAGTTTGCTGCATTTGGCGCTCCATCAGTATTAAAATCATCTTCCCAAACTAAATTTGTAAAAGCAGAAGTTGTTGCAGAACCTGGTTTTACTGTTGTAAATTTAAAATACCATGCTAAATTAGGATCTACACCATCTAAAGTTCTAACATACATTTCTGTTTCTGAAATTTCTAAAATTTCGAAACTTGTAGAACTAACATAATATGCCATAAAACCACCGTTAGAAAAATTCATTTGAGTTCCTCTTGGCTGAAAAGCAGGATCTGCTACTTTAGACCAATCTTCAGATGAAGGTGCTAATGAAACATTACTATCGAATGAAGTATCAAAAGTAAAACATTCATCTCCGTTTGCTCCAGAAGCACCAACAACTGTTTGGTGTGCTGCATTTCCGTTGAAAAAAGTTTCTCCTTTGTTATCTAAAGCATACGTCATCGAGCCGTCTTCATTAATTGTAAATGTTAACTCATCGTCTGAATAACAATCATTTGTTGTACCTGCTGCGGCTGCAAAAAATGCTGGATAATAATACTGACTTGGTCCTCCGTTAATTTGAATATCAAACGCTAAAGAAGGTCCAACACCTAAAGCACCATCAACAGTATTGTCGATGTACCAAGTTTTAGAAACCGGTGTAGTAACTTCTAAAATATCGTTACCAGCAGCATCTTTAGTCAAAGGTGCACCAGATAAAAAAGATCTAGCTTGAATATCATCAAAAGCACTAAAAACCTCTAAAAGTACTGTAGAAGATGATGAAACACCACCTTTACCAGATGCAATAATTGTTACATTATATGTGTTTACCCCAGTTTTAGTAAATCTGTGTTCTACTTCTCCGCTAGAAGAAGCCACTTTATCAGAACCATCACCAAAATTATAAATATAACTTACTGCGTTGTTTGCAGTGGCTTTAAATTTTACAATTCCAGATCCATCACCATAAACGTTCACATCATCTTTCCCTATAATTTCATTTTGAATATTAATATTACTAGGAACTGCTATTTGACCAAATTCTTGATCTTCTTCTTGACAACTAAATAGTGTTATTGTCAATGAAAATAATAGTATATATTTTAATGTTTTCATTTTTATATTTTTATAAAGTTATCTTTTATACTAGTTGCTAGATAATGAAACATTATCAATATTAACTTGACCTACAGCTGCACCTAAATCGAAAATTACTCTGGCATCTGTTGCACCAAAATCTGTTGCCGTTAAGGTTACACTATACGTTGTTACTTCTGTTGTTATATTTACAGTTTCTGCTGTATTAGACCAAGGCGCTGCGCTTAAACCAATTCCTGCAATTATTGGTCTATTTACATCAGACCAAGCATCAAAAGTTAATGTGTATGTGTTTCCTTGAACTATTTCTACCTTCTGACTCAAGTTTACATCATAAGGATTTCCTGCAGCTGTTACATTTACAGAATAATATGTATTACCATTATCTGTAACTACTGGTGCAGAAGAGTTATCATCTACGCCTATTAACCAAGAATCGCTTCCGTTTTCAAAATCTGAATTATTTAACACATTTCCTTTTCCTATGATTAACGATACGTTATCAATATTTACTAAACCAACTGCTGCACCAATATCGAAAATTACTCTCGCATCTATTGCCCCAAATTCTGTAGCCATAAGTGTTATTGAATATGAAGATCTTGTTGGAGTAATGTTAACTGTTTCTGTTGTATTAGACCAAGGTGAAGCACTTAAACCAATACCTGCAATAATTGGTCTATTTACGTCTGACCAAGCATCAAAAGTTAATGTGTAAGTATTGCCTTGAATAATTTCTACTTTCTGACTTAGATTTACATCATAAGGATTTCCTGCAGCTGTTACATTTACAGAATAATATGTATTGCCATTATCTGTAACTACTGGTGCAGAAGAATTATCATCAACACCAATTAACCAAGCTTCACTTCCATTTTCAAAATCTCCGTTTGTTAATAAACCATCGTTAAAAGTAGTTGAAGCATCTGGCTCTTTATAGAAATAAAAATTATCTATATAAACTACATTAGAAATGCCATCAGAATCAATTAAAATTTGAGTAATCTTATTCTTGTTTGCTAGATCACCACCGTCAAAACCTGTAATATCTAAATCTATACTTTGCCAAGATCCACCAACGGTTGTGCCTAAAGATTCTACATCTTCACCACCATCTACAGTGTTAACTATTTTAACTAACAACTCATTGGTAGCATCATTAGGCACCCAATAATCTATGTGTAATTTTTCCATAGAAGATACATCGATTCCGCTATCGTAAATGGTAACCATACCAACAAAATCTAAATTTGTTAATTTCCAAACATTATTATTATCTATTGTTACTGCTTCGAAACCAGAAGAAGACCAAGTTGTAGGTAATTCGTTTAATGTTACATCGGTATAAGTATCACTAAAAATCGAAACAACGTCTTCTGCTTTTCTATTCTTCGGATTTGGTGCCGCTTCTAATGGCGCTAAAATTTCTGTTACTGTAAATTCTTCTGTATATTCTAAAGTTGCAATTGCTGCACCTTTTGCTACAATTTTAATTGAATAATCACCCGCTTCTTTATAAAGGTAAGAAATAGTTTCACCTATATTACCAGAAACTGGTTCGGTTGCATTTACTTCACCTGAATAAAAATCGAACATGGATGCAAAATCTGCATTTACAGTAATATTTACTTGTTTAGATATTGCTGCATCATTTTCTAAAACTACAACTATATTTTGAGGTGCTTTAAATGAAACTACCAATTGTTGTATAGCTTCAGTTTTATCTCCGTTTAAATTATAAGCAACAATTTTTACATCGTGCGTACCTTCTGAATAAACATTAGATGCACTTTCGCCTTGTTCTAAATTAACCGGCGTAGTAGTATCTGCATCAAAATAAACATCGTAATAAGTTGCTCCTTCTGCATTTGGCGTAATTGTAACTTCGCCAGTATTATCTTGCTTTATATTATAACTAGCTGTAACATTTGTTGGTGCCGATATATTATCTGCAAAAGAAAGGTCGTTTAAATTATCTTTACACGCTGCAAACAAGAACAATACGATAAAGAATCTATATATATTATTTATTTTTTTCATCTTTTAACTATTAATTATATCCTTGATTTTGAGACCAACGATTACCTGTTAATTGAATTTCTATTGCCGGAATTGGAAACAGCTCATTTTTATCTGTTTGAAAACCAGAAATATTCGCTGCTGCTTCTCCCGTTCTTACTAAATCGAAAAATCGATGCCCTTCACCAGCTAATTCTAATCTTCTTTCATTAAAGATAATAGCTGTTAAATTTGCTCCGGTTTCTGAGATATTATGTAACATGTCTCCAAAAGCACGTTGCCTTACTAAATTTAAATATTCTAATGCCTTAGCATCATTTGCCGTAGGTTTTCTATTATGAGCCTCTGCAGCCATTAACAGAACGTCTGCAAAACGAATTGCTCTGTAATTATTAGGATTTGTTAAATTTCTATCAGCTTGTGCATCTGTACCTCTTTTTCTTGGTAAATATTTTTTATTAAAATAACCAGTATGTTCGAAACCAGTATTAAATTCTGCTCCTGTTTGAGTTGCCCAAGCATTAATATCTAAAATTGTTAGATCTTTTCGCATATCACCGTCTTCAAAAGCATCTACTAAATCTTGTACAGGAACGTTAAAACTAAAACCAGAAGTAAACTCTGGTCCTTCATAACCTCTTACACCGTTAAATCCAACAGCAACATTACCTTCACTACACTGTAAACATCCAAAACCCGCACCTTGTGTTTCTGTATATTGCACTTCAAACACAGATTCTACACTATTTTCATTATCATTTTCAAACAAATCCATAAACGTAGCTGCATCCGTAACTAAACTGTGTGGTCCATTTAAAATTAAATTATCTAAAACGTCGGCAGCTTCTGTAAATTTATTTTGATATAAATATGCTTTACCTAACAAAGCTTCTGCTGCTCCTTTAGTAACTCGTCCTGTTTCTGACTGAACATATGGCAAATTGTTTGCCGCAAATATTAAATCTTGTTCTATTTGCAAATAAACCTCTGCTTTAGGCGTTCTATCTAGATTAAATTGATCTCCAAAAAGAATTCTTTGATCTACAACCAAAGGCACATCACCAAACCATTTTACCAACTCGAAATAATAATAAGCTCTTAAAAATCTTGCTTGTGCAATCACTTCTTCTTTACCAGAAAAATCTATTTTATCTTTAAACTCTAAGATATAATTCGCTCTGTTAACACCTGCAAACATCCAACTCCAGATATCTCTTAATTGCTGATTTTCTGATGTATGAATCATGTCATCAATTTCTTGAATAGCAACAACATCTGTTGCACTTTCTCCGCCTGCTAATGTATTATCTGATGCAATTTCACCTAACAGAACGTTTAAATACGAAGATTGTAACATATCATAAGCACCAATTAAAGCGTTTTGATAATCTTCTTCTGTATTAAAATAATCTTCTGAGTTTTCTGCTGTCGATTCTACATCAACAAAATCATCACTACAACTTGTAATTAAAATTGAAGAGAATAAAAAGATAGCTATATATTTTATATGTAATTTTTTCATGGTCTATTTTTTAAAAATTAACATTTAATCCTACTAAAAAAGTCTTTGGAGTTGGATAAAATCCTTGATCAATTCCGCCACCAATTGGTGCTCCGTTAGAAGTTGTTGGGTCGTAACCTCTATATTTAGTTAACGTAACTAAATTATTTGCAGATACATAAAAACGGAACTTACTTAAACCTACTTGTTCTAATATTTTTTGGTCTAAAGAATACCCCAATTGTATATTTTGCAACCTTACAAAAGAACCATCTTCTACAAAAAAGTCAGAAAAAAGTGCGTTACTATTTGCCCCTGTTGTAACTCTCGGAAAAGTATTTGATGTTCCGGCACCTGTCCATCTATCTAAATAATATCTTGGTCTGTTTGTTAATGGTAAATTTCTTTCGAAGTTTCTTACAATTTCATTTCCAAGAGATGCAAAAGCATACATGTTAAAATCGAAATTTTTATAGTCAAAAGAAAAATTTAAACCCATTGTTACATCAGCAATAGGATCTCCGATGTATGTTTTATCTTCATTTGTAATTTCTCCATCGTTATTAATGTCTCTAAATCTTAAATCTCCAGGATTCGCATTTGTCTGTGTTGCATGTGCATCAACTTCTGCTTGAGTTTGAAAAATTCCATCTGTTTGATATCCGTAGAAATAACCGATTGGCATACCTGCTTCCATTCTAGAAGGTGGATCTTGACCTACACCAAATGAACCGCCAAATAAAACGCCGCTTTCATTACCAACAAATAAAACTTCGTTTTCTAAAGTTGTGAAATTATACTTAATTCCGAAGTTAAAATCTTCTGAAACCGTTTCTTTGTAACCAATTGAGAACTCGAAACCTTTATTCTCTACAGTACCTGCATTTACAATAGGACTTCCAGAACCTGGTGCAGAAGCACCTAAGATTCCTGAAACTTCTGGATTTAACAATAAATCTTCAGTTCTCTTATTAAAGTAATCTGCAGTAATATTTATTTTATTAAAAAGCTCTAAATCTACACCAATATCTAAAGGAATTTGTTTTTCCCATTTAATTTCTGGATTCGATATTGCGCCAAGAGCAGTTCCGAATTGCAATTGATTATTAAAAACATATTCTCCTTCACCTGATAAGGTAGAAACAAAACCAAAACTCGAAATTCTATCGTTACCAATTACACCGTAACTTGCTCTTAATTTTAAAAAGCTTAAAACATCGTTATCTTCTAAAAACTTTTCTTTAGAAGCTACCCAACCAACTGATGCAGTAGGAAAATATCCAAATTTATTTTTTGGTCCGAAGTTTGAAGATCCATCTCTTCTAATTACTGCAGACATTAAATACTTACCATCATAATTGTATTGCAATCTTGCAAAATAAGATAACAACCTACTGTCAAAAAAACGTCTTGGTTGATTGCTAAGTGCTAAATTATCTTGAGATGTATCTGCCCCTGAAACACTAACACTCTCTAATGTATTACCATTAGCTCCGAAACCTAATAAATTAGACTTATTAATTCCTTGAGATCTAAAAACCGAAGTACCTAATAAGACTTTAACATCATGAACATCATTAAAAGTTTTCTCATATTTTAATAAAGCATCAAAAGTATAATCTTTATAAGTCTGTTCACTTTCAAAAACAGATGAAGTATTATTTGCATCCGTTAAATCTGCAAGAGCACTTACAGTATTAAACACCTTACCAGAACCATAATAAACTTCTGGACTATAACTTTTTGTTTTTACTGATGCATGGTTAAATTGAATTCTAGATTCTGCAGAAAAACCGTCTAAAAAAGAATAATTTAAACCATAGCTACCAGCAAATTTATTTACCCATGTTCTATTGTAAGCGTTTTCTGTTTGCGCAAGAGGATTCACAACTTCGATACCAACACCTGTGTTTGGCGCAAAAGAATAATCGCCATTAGCATCTCTAATTGAAATATTAGAAGGCATGTTTAAGGCATTAAATAAAACAGAACCTAAAGCATTTTCTGGCAAACCTCTTCTATTAGTATTCGTATAAATTGAAGAAGATGTAAATTTTAAATTTTCTAAAATATCTGTACTAAAATTAAATTTAGCTGTAGTTCTATTAAAATTCGCTTTAGAACCACCTACAATACCATCTTGATCTAAATGTGATGCACCAAAAGAATACGTAGATTTATCGGTACCTTTGGTAGCATTAAAATCTATACTAGAAATTGCAGCGTCTTTAAAAACTTCGTCTTGCCAATTTGTACCTACACCCAAATTAGAAATATTGTTAAAAGGCAAACTCTCTGCATTTGCAGCAAAAGCTTCGTTTGCTAAAAGAGCATATTCTGTAGCGTTTAATAAGCTGATGCTTCTAGTAGTTCTTTGAAAACCTGCATAAGCGTTTAAATTGTATTTAAACTCTGTATTTTTTCTACCAGATTTTGTTGTAATAATAATAACTCCGTTTGCACCACGTACACCGTAAATACCAGCCGAAGCATCTTTTAAAACATTCATAGATTCGATGTCTGATGGATTTATAACACTTAAATCTTCTATAACATTACCATCTACCAATATTAAAGGGTTGTTATTTCCGTTTGTAGAAATACCTCTAATTCTAATATTTAAAGCTGCACCTGGTGCACCAGAAGAAGATGTAATGTTTACACCTGCAACTTGACCTTGTAAAGCTTGTTCTATTCTTGTTGGTTTTAAATTCTGAATTTCTTCACTCGAAACAACGGCAACTGCACCTGTAATTTCCTTTTTCTTCTGAGCACCATAACCTACTACAACAATTTCATCTAAAGATTCTGATTCTACTGTTAAAAAAACATTTAAATTGATAGAAGAAACTGTAACCTCAACCTCTTTTTCTGCATAACCTAGATATCTAAAAACTAAAACTGCTCCTTTTCTTATACTGTTTAGAGAGTAATTTCCTTCAAAATCTGTATTTGTTCCTTTAGCTGTACCTTTTAATATGATGCTAACTCCTGGTAGCGGATCTCCATTAGCAGCATCTTTAACAACACCTTTTATATTTATAGTTTGTGCAGTTGCACAAAAACCTATAAATAATAGAAGTAAAAATGTGATTTGTTTTCTCATAAATAAAGAGTTTTATTTTTTTGATAAATTTAACACCGTTTAATTGCTAAATCGATAAAAAACACCTCAACAAAAAACATACATAGCAATTTTTAACACAAAACACTTTGTGACCCCTTATTTTATGTAGAAACGCAGACCTTAGTAAATCCGAAGAAATTATTAATGTTGTGGTATTGTATAGTATAAAATATACTTTGATGTGGTCTTAAATGTTCAAAATATAATTTGTTAAGTTCATATCGTGCTCTAAATTCATCTTTTTTCTTAATCGATATCTTTTAACCTCTACACTTCTAGGGGAAATATTTAACAAAGGAGCAATCTCTTTAGAAGATAAATTTAACCGAAGATATGCGCACAACCTCAAATCATTAGGTGTTAAATTATCGTGCTTCTCTTTCATTTTATCTAAGAAATTTTGATCTGCATTATTAAATGCTTCTTGAAACATTTTCCAATCGTCTGTATTGTTTAAATTATTATCAATAATTTTAACTACCTTTTTAATGTTTTGTTCATCACCTTTAAGAAGTTCAGTTTTTAAATTACTTAAAAACTCATTCTTCTTTATAATACTCATTGTAGATGTTGCCAATTCTCTATTTTTACTAGCAATATCGTTTCTTAACTTTTCATTATTAAGTTTGATAATTTTTTGAGAACTTTCTAACTCTTTTAACTCTATCTCTCTTTGAGCTTTCATTAATAGTTTTTGCTGCTTAGCATTGTAATATTTCTTTGATAACATATACCATATCAACACTAAAAGAATAAAAATTAGAACATACACTAAAATTGCAAACTCAGACAAATACCATGGTTTTGCTATATTAAAATTAAAACTAGCAATGTTACTACTAATTTTACCAGACATTAAAGCTCTAACTTTAAAAGTATAATTACCATGAGGTAAGTTTTCAAAAAGTGTAGTATTAGACTCAGAATAATCGCTCCATTTGCTATTGTAACCTTCTAATTTATGCTGATATGTTATATTAGCAGAACTTACAAAACTTGGTACACTATAAGAAAACTCTACACTATTCTCTTTGGTTTTAAATATTACTTCTTTAGTTAATTTTATATGCTTAATAGGCTTATCAGTCTCATAATTAATTACTTTAGTTATACTTATATTGAAACTTTTTGGCACCTCAATTTTACTCAAATCCACTATTAAATACCCGTTTATTGTTCCAACCAAATATTTATCATTTTCTAAGTGAATAATATTCTCGAAACCAGAAGCCCCCTTTAGTAGATTATTTTTTATAGGAATAATATTTAAATTAGGTTTGTTGCTTAAAGCTCCGGGACTTAAATATCTTAGCCCTTCATTTGTAAACGCCCACAACTTATTGGTTCGTTTATCTGTAATCAACTTTGCAGATACAAAGTTTTTCTTAGGTAATAAATTACTGTAAACTGAATCAATTTTAAAAATGTCTTCTAAAGAATTGTACTTAAAAACACCTTCTTTAGATGCATAAAGTACATCATTATTATATTTAATTAAACTAGAATGCAGTCCTTTATTTACCGACATTTCTTTTTCTACTTGTTCAACATTTTTTAAATCTGAATCAATCTTTAATTTAAAAACGCCTTTATACTCATGATTCACAAAAATTTTGGAATTGTCTAAAATTAAAAAATAACGACTCGAATTATCAAAACCATTGATCTTATTTCTTAAAACCCAATTATTATTATTTTTTTGTAATACATACAAACCATCATAACTTCCTTGAATAATTAAATTACCGCTAATTGCCTTAAAATCCCAACTTCCTTGAGAATCAAAAATTAAGTTTGCTTTTTTATCGTTTATAATAAAAGTACCAGAATCATGACCACAAAACAAAGTTCCGTTGATAGCCTTTAAACTCCATACCTGCCCCTGAGTTTTATTCACAAATTTAAAAGGATCTGTTGTGTTGTATTTTTTAACGAACAAACCTTGATTTGTACCTAAATACATGTTTCCCTCAAATAATAAGGTTGTATAAATTGTCCCCAAATATTCTTTCTGATTTGAGAAAGTTTTAAACGGAGAATTAAAGTTAACTAAGTTTATTCCGTTATCTAAACCCAACCATAAGTTTTTCTCAAAATCTTGAAAAATAGAAAGTACAGTGTTGTTACTTAATCCTAAATTTTGATTGAGTTCATATTCAATTTCTCCTAATTTATTGATATATATTAAACCATTAGATATCGTACCTAGAACAAGAGAATCATCAACTAAAATTTCTGCACTGTAAATAGTATTATATTTTAAAACTTCATCTGCATTAATATTCCATTTTACAACCTTATTATTTTCAAAAAAATAAAACCCTTTTTTTTGCGTTAAAAAAAGAGGCTTATCGTTTAAATAAAAAATATTTATTAGTTTATTCTTCTTAAATACCGCATCATCAGAAACCAAAAGAGAGGCACCATTTTCAATTTTAAACAAGCCTTTTTCAATATCTTGAAAATAAACGACATTATTTACTTTGGCAATCTTGGTAATAGAGTTGAAACTTTCTATAATTTTAACATTTCTACTATTTAAGTTGTATAAATAAATTCTTTGTAAAGATTTAAATAACACCCAACCGTCTAACTCTATAATTTCCCATATTTGCTCATCTTCTAACATCTTAACTTTTTCGATATTAACGAGAGAAGAATATTTTAGCAATCCAAATTCATCTTTTTCCCAATAACCAAAATCCATAAAAAAACCGGTGTAAATTCTATTAGAAATACATTTTACAGAACGCATTATAGTTTCATTTGGCGTAACATAAAGTTGCCAATCTTCTCCATTAAACTCTAACAAACCTTTATTATTAGCTACATATATATATTTGTTTTCAGATTGAGAAATAGACCAATTTTGGTTTTCCCCACCATATTGTTCAGTCGTGTAAACATCTATTGGAGGCACCTCTTGTGATCTTAACACACCTGCTACAAACAACAAAATGACAACAACAATATTTCTAGAAATATACTTTTCCATAATTAAAATTGTATAGTTTTATTTAGTAATAATAGTCTAAAATTAAGATATTTATATAAATTAGTATAGTTTTTATAATTATATTTTACAAATACTTTTAAAATATACTAAATTGATTATAACAAACTTTATATGCTTATTACAATATTTTACCTTTAAAATTACCTTATATAGCTTTTAAACTAAAAAAAACTCACAAAAACCTAATAATCACCACTTTGTTGTTTTCTTAAAATTTTAACATTATATTTGCATTTAACACTAGTGTTAACAAAAAATAAATATTATCTACATGACGAATGTTTTTCTTAAGATTACTGAATTTGGGGAAGTTCATAATCTAAAAAACAAAAGAAATAACTTTACATTATCTTTTTTAATAATTGTAATTTTTACATTTTGTAATAATTCATTTTCGCAAACTATACCGGGCACAGGAACAGTATCATCTAATTGTGGTAACTGTACACCCACAAATTGGTTAGATACTGGTGGTACACCAGATATTTCTAACAGATTTAATACCGGTGGACAAGGTAGTGCCGGTGGTAATGCAACATGGGTTAATCCTCTACCACTTCCTCCAACAGGAGATTTAACATGGGTATCTATAAGAGACATTGGTGATGGTGTTGGATTAACAGGTACAGAAGAATCTGTAACTGCTACAATGGGAGAGTTAGTTGCAAACAAGATATATATTTTAAAAATTTATACATTAACTGCTTTATCAAATGCAGATGGTACAGATCCAGCAAACTCTTATTATTCCGGAACTTATATGGATCAATTCGACTTTGAAATCGATAATAATGGTAGACAAACTATTTCTTCTATAACTAGAGATAAATGGGGAACTAACAATATCGTTTTTATTGCGCAACCAAATTCAGGCAACATGAGTATCTCTTTTTACCCTAGAACAGATGCAAATGAAGGTCCTTTTCCATATCAAGGATTAGAAAGCTTACAAATTGCAATAGAATTGAATGCTATCGAAGAACTAGATACAGATAAAGATGGTATACCAGATGTTGTTGATATTGATGATGATAATGATGGTATAATAGACACTATAGAATTAACAGTAGGCGCAACTACTTATGATCCTTTAGGTGATGAAGATGGTGATAAACTACCAAACTATCTAGACACTAGAGATGACGGTACTGGTGATGGCTCTAATACAAGTTATGCAGATTCAAATTCAGATGGTGTTCCTGATATTTTTGATTTTGATAATGACGGAATTCCTAATCACTTAGATTTAGATACCGATAATGACGGAATTCCAGATAACATTGAGGCTCAAACTACAAATGGATATATTGCCCCAAGTGGATCAGTAGGAAACGGATTTACCGACATCGATAATGATGGACTAGATGACAAATATGATCCGGTAGTTGCCGGCGGAACAGCAGGTATTGCAATTATACCTGTGAATTCTGAAAGTGACGGAGAACCTGATTATAAAGACTTAGATTCTGATAATGATACTGTTTCTGACACAGTAGAAGCTAATTTAATTTTAAGTGGCAACGTTGGTGAAAATGGTTTAGATAATATTTATGATAACGAAGATAATTATTCCGATGTAAATGGAGCTTTCGACAATACTCAAGTAGACAACTTTCCAGATCAAGACAATAATGCTAATTTAGGGTTGCCAAATGACGTAAACTGGAGAGATGTATCTGTTGCTGGTTTTATTGATACAGATGGTGACGGTATTGCGAATTCTGTAGATATAGATAATGATAATGATGGTATTATAGACACTTTAGAAGGTTATGAAAGCCAATGTGCAAAATACCAAAATGGTACTATAGAATCTGAAGTTAGTATTGTAAATTCTAATAACATAATTGGCGAACCGAACGGTAATTTCGGACAAGTTTATGATGCAGCTAGTACTTTTGACTTTGATTTTGGACAAACATATCCTGCAGGAACCCAATATCAAATAACCTGGAGAAGAAGAAACAATATTACTACCGGTACTGCATATATAGATTTAAGCGAATCTTCTAACAACACCACTTATGTTTTACATCCAATACGACCGCAAAGCACTAACAATGTTACTTTTCAAAATACAATTGTTACTTCAAACGTAAGTTTTAGATACTTAAGATTTGCCAAAGGAACTTTAAATACTGTAGATTATGAAGTCGATGCAATCGGAATTATACAGAATACAAATTGCTCTTTAGATAGTGACAATGATGGTGTACCTAATTACTTAGATTTAGATTCAGATAACGATGGTATTCCAGATAATATTGAAGCTCAAGCAACAAATACATACATAGCTCCTAGTGGTGCACCAAACGCTGGCTTTACAGACGCAAATAACAATGGTTTAGATGATAATTATGAAACAGCACAAGGCGGTACAGATATTAATCCTATAAATACAGATAGTGCAAATGATAGTATTCCAGACTATATAGATTTAGATTCTGACAATGACGGAACATCTGATAGAGCTGAAGCAAATTTAGTTTTACATGGTACTTTTGGTTTAAATGGGCTAGACTCAAACTACGAAACATCTGATAATTATAATGATGTTAATGGAAGTTTCGACAACACTCCTTTCAATGATTTTCCAGACAATCCAACAGGAGGCGAAATTGATTGGAGAGACTCTACTAGTTCTTTTATTGATACTGATGGTGACGGAATTCCGGATAGTGTAGATTTAGATGATGATAATGATGGAATTTTAGATACTGTAGAAGGCTGTAGTAGTTCAAGTCCTGCAATAGAAAACCTATCCTTTACAACCGTTTCTGGTTCTGGTTTTAGTTATAATGGTAATAATTTAAACTTCACCAACGGTACTGCTGGTTATGTAAATAGTACACATTCTCCTAATTTCTCTACTTATGGGGCTAATGGTAATTTTGAAATGAAATTTACCGTAAACGGAACCTATACAAATTCTACTAACAGAAGAGTTGTTATTGGAATTAATGAAGCAGGAACAGAATCTACAAACAGTTGGCAAGATGTAGATTATAGTTTTTACATTACTGGTAGCGGCCAAACACTACAAATTTATGAAAACGGAACTTACATTGGTAATTATGGTAGCGGGGCAAATGGCAATACACTAAGTATTAGAAAAACAGGTTCGTCTGTTAGCTATTTAGTTAACGGAGTTGTAGTCTACACAAGTTCACAAACAGCAAGAGGAAACGATTATTATATAGATAATTCTTTTTTTGGACAAACTTCTAATTTCGATTTAAACAATTTTCAAATTGAATTTACAAATCCTGCTGACGATTTTGACGGAGACGGAATTTTAAACTGTTTAGATTTAGACTCTGATAACGACGGAATTCCTGATAATATTGAAGCTCAAAGCACTTTAGGTTACACAGCACCAGACGGTATTTATGATGCCAATGGTGTAGATACCGCATATACTGGTGGTTTAACTCCAGAAGATACAGATACAGATGGCGCTTTTGATTATTTAGATACAGATTCAGATAACGATGGCAAATTAGATAACTTTGAAGCTGGCTTAACGCTTACGGGTGTATATGGAATTAACGGTTTAGATAATGCGTATGATAATGGTGATAATTATAATGATGTAAATGGTTCTTTTGACAATTCACAAAGCAATAATTTTCCTGATGAAGATTCTGATGTTTTTAATAATGGTGATGTAGATTATCGAGATGATACATTTACAAACGATTATGATAAAGATGGTATTAGCGATGAATTAGACTTAGATGATGATAATGATGGTATCGTAGATGCTATAGAATTAGGACCAGGAAGCTGTTTAGTTTCAAATCCTACCAGCGGATCACTAAATTGGAATAATGAATTCACAAATGGAGATACTAACATCAATACAGGTGATGATCCTTTAGATACATCAGTAAATCTATCTAATAATAACGTAAACATGTTATTATCTAGAACTTCTAACGTACTTAGTGAAAGTGAATTTAGGGTAAACAATGCAACAACAACAAATAGTTCTTACAATTTAAATCAAGGAGCTTCTTTTTCTGCTTTTTCTAGACACACCATTAATTTTGATACTCCTGTATACGGAATAAACTTCACAATATACGATGTAAATATTGACGTAAATACAATCGCAATAGATAGGGTTAAAATTATTATAACAAAACAAGACGGAACAAATTACAACCTTACAACAGCAGACTATGTTACCGGTGCCTCTAACTCTTTTACAGGCAATAATACTTTCTTAGGAACAAGCACAACCGCATCTAATGTAACAATCAACTCGATATCAGAATGGATTACACAAGTTCAAATTGTATATGAGAACGCAGGTTCTGGTAGTCTAACTGCCACTCAAAACATTGCAATTGGCAATATCGGTTTTTGTACTCCAATAGATAGCGACGGTGATACTGTGTTTGATTTTAGAGATTTAGATGCAGATAACGACGGAATACCAGATAACATCGAAGCGCAAACTACTTCTGGTTACATTGCACCAACAGGTAGTTATAGTCTTTTTGGTATAGATTTAGCATATGACACAGGTATATCACCTGTGAATACAGACGAAACTGGTGAGCCAGATTACTTAGATTTAGACTCAGATGATGATGGAATAAACGATATTTTAGAATCTGGTTTAACTACTTTACCTAACAATGGTAGTACAACTACCAACCCAGTTGGTAAAAACGGTTTAGACAACACCTTAGATAATGGCGATGACTATGTTGATGTAAACGGTTCTTTTGATAATACACCTACAGATAATTTTACAGACGGTGATGCTGATGTTAATATTGGAGGAGATTTAGATTATAGAGATGACATTATTGGCGTAGATACAGATAGAGATGGAATTACAAATGATATTGATATTGATGATGATAATGATGGTATTCCTGATATTATAGAAAATCAAGCAGACACATCAATTTCACCAACTTTTGCTACAAACCCAGATGCGTATTGGCCATTAGATAATAATTCTGATGATGTTTCTGGTAATGGCAATAACGAAAGACCAGAAACAAATCAACCAGATTATTCTACAGATGCTATTCAGGGAACTCATTCGGCCGAATTTAACGGTAGTAATGATGTGTTAAGATACAGTCAAAATAACGGCTTTATGGAAGGTACATATACACACATAAGTTTTTCTGCATGGATAAAACCAGATGACGTTACAGGACAAAGAGTTATTTACGAAGAAGGAGGAGGAACAAATGGTGTAACATTATGGATTAATAATGGTGTAATCACATTATCAACTCGAAGCGGTGGTGCAACTAGCCAAAGAAATTTAGAACACCCTGTTTCTATTTCTGTAGATTATGCATGGCACCATGTTACAGCTACATTTGTTAATGGCGTATTAACTTTATATGTAGATGGCAACCCAGTAAGCTTAGATATTTCTGCAGATTACACAACAATACCTAGTCACGGAAGTGATGGCGGTCTTGGTGGACCTATTGATGGTGGTACAAGCGCTGGGGCTAATGGTTTTTACTCTGGTTTAATTGATGCTGCCAGATATAGTAATACTCCTGTAAGTGTTTTTTCTGCAGAAGATATTGCAACAGAAGTTGCTTTAGGAAGTGATACAGACAACGACGGCATAATAAATAGTTTAGATATTGATGCAGATAATGACGGTATTCCAGATAATATAGAAGCACAACCAACAGTAGGGTATATTTCTCCAAGCGGATTAGATACTGATAACGATGGACTAGATGATGCTTACGATCCTGATTGTGCGTTAGCTAGTGATTGTGCAGGCATTATTGGTATAGATTTAACAACTCAAGAAAATACAGATGTATCACTTACAAATTCAGATACAATTCCAGATTATCTAGATACCGATTCTGATGGCGATGGTTTATTAGATATTGAAGAAAATGGGTTTACAGATAATGCTGTAAGCGGAACAGATTCTGACAACGATGGACTAGATGATAATTTTGAAGGTGCAAATACAAATGACAGATATGATGTTAATGATGAAATTAACACACCATCGCAAGACCTACCTGATGAAGACTCTGATGTAAGTGTAGATGATGTAGATTATCGTGATGAAGATTCTGATCCTGTTTCACCTGATTTTACAGGAAATACATTGTGGTTAAGAGCAGATAAAGATGTAACCGGAGGTAGTACAGTTACTAGATGGGAAGACCAAACAGCAAGTTTAGATTTTGATGCTACTGCCGGTCAAGAACCAGACGCTAGTATAATTGCTAATAATTTAAACTTTAATCCAACAGTAACGTTTAATCAAGCTAACGGAGATGGTTTAGCTTATAATGGATTATTAAACCCAAGAACAATGTACATTGTCTATAACGACACATCTAACACTGACTGGGCCACTCCATTTACTCATAATGACGGTGCAGGTTTAGGACACGGAAACGGTAATACATCAAACGGTACCGATTTTGTTTTCGATTCTAATTTTAATCCAATAGAAGTAAGAGGCGGTGTCCAATATGTGAATGGTTTAGAAACTCAATTAACTGCACACCCAAGGCCAGATGATTTTGAAATGCATTCTCGAATATTTACTACAAATATTTCTCCAGACTCAGAAGGTTCATATACTTATACTGTGGGTAGAGATCGAAACTTTACCGACAGAGTTATAAATGGTAGTGTAGCAGAAGTTATACTTTATAGTGATGCACATTCAGACGAAAAGAAACAAAGAGTAGAAACTTATTTAGCCATTAAGTATGGATTTACGCTAAGTAATAGTAACAATACTTCTGTAACCGACGGAGATTATGTTTTAACAGATGGTAATACAAAGATTTGGGATTACACTGCTAATAGTACTTTCCATAACGATATTGCCGGTATTGGTAAAGACGATGCAATGGCTTTAGAGCAAAAACAATCTAAATCGGTAAATTCAGATGCGTTGATTACTATTGGTTTAAATACCATTGCTTCCACAAACTTAGCAAATTCAGGTAGTTTTTCTAAAAATAAAGATTTCTTAGTTTGGGGTAATAATAATGGTAACATAAACTCAATTACAGAAACAGAGTTAATTTGTGCGCCAGAAAAAACAATTGGTAGAACCTGGAAAATAGTTGAAACTGGTAATGTTGGTTCAACTCAAATTACAGCAAATAAAGCCATTATTGACGCTGCTTTAACCACACCTAACACTATTAAAGTATTAAAAGTAGCAGATGACGCAAACTTTACTTCAAATGTTAATTATGTGTTGTTATCAGATACAACTATTAACTCAGAAAATGTATATGCTGCACAATACAATTTTAACGGTATAAAATATTTTACTTACTCAGAAATTAACGGTATTTTCTGGAATGGAGACGCAAATGCTTGGACAGGAGGTAATAGTAGCTTAATTGCTGGCGGACCAAGCACAAATGCTGCAGACCGTGATAAAGTTATGGTTATTGATGCCCAAACATCACTTACGCATGCAGTATTAACAGAAAATGCAAGAGTTGAATGTGTTTGGATAAAAGAAAACTCTAAACTTATGGTATCAGATAACCGATACTTAGAATTTGATGAAGACTTTATTTTAGACGGAGAAATGAAATTGATTGGAGACGGTCAATTGATTCAAACTCATACTGGCTTTTCTAACGTTCAAGGTAATGGTAAATTATATAGAGATCAGCAAGCTGTTGTACCAAGTATATACAGATATCATTATTGGTCATCACCCGTTAGAGAATTAAATCAAGATTCTTTTAGAGTAAGAGAAGTTATGAAAGATGGAAACGAGCCTACTTCTGCTGCATCTACTATTACAGAAATAGATTGGTCTGGAAACGGAAATATTTATGATGGAGCACCTGGAGTTGCAGGCGTTACACCTATAAAAATTGCGCCATATTGGATATATTCTTATTTTAACGGTACTACTCAAGCAGAATATGTACAAAGAAGAGAATCAAGCCCAATAAAAAGAGGGCAAGGTTTTACAATGAAAAGTACAGGACAAAATCCACAAAACTTTACGTTTGTAGGTACACCAAATGATGGTTCTATAACTTTTGATGTTGACCCAGCAACAACAAGTCTATTAGGTAACCCTTATCCTAGTGCTTTAGATGCTACAGATTTTATAAATACAAATATTAACGAAATCGACGGTACAATTTATTTTTGGGAACATACAGGAGAAGATCGTTCTAATCCGGCAAGTTCTGAAGGACATAATTTAACAGGATATCAAGGTGGATATTCTCAAAGAAACATTTCTATGGGAATTGCTGCAAATGGTGTTGGTAGTTTACCTGCATTAGTTTTTGATTGGACAGACGCTATTTTAAGTAGTAACACCATAACCCAAACAGTCTCTGGAATTACTACTACGGTAACAAAATCTTCTGGAAACATTGGTTTATTATCTAATGTATTAGGACTTGGAGGCACTCTAGGTAACATTATTGGAGATGTAGGTTTAACAACTAGTACTTATGATGTGACTTTTGATTTTAACGCGAAAGTAGATTTAAAATCTATCTATTTATTTAATAATGTAATTTTACCTTTAGCAAATCCAACTGTAACGTTAACTCCTAACGGAGGAGAATCGCCTATAACTCAAGAATTATCTGGAATTACAGGTCAAGAAATCACTTTAAATTGGGAAGATGTAACCTCTTTTACCATAACAACAGATAATCCTTATAATTTAATAATAGATGATTTAAAATTTACGAAAGGAAATTTACCAAGTTTAGGTAACGGTATTTATCATGCGCCTAATAGATATATTAGTGTTGGTCAAGGATTCTTCGTATCATCATCTTCTATTGGTGGAAGAATTAGATTCGAAAACTCTCAAAGAAATTATAGAAATAATAATTATGCATCAGGAGGTACTTTTTTCTTCAAATCTGATCAGAAAAAAACAGCTTTAGACCAAGAAATAAGTCTATT